>PBOU01000201.1 GCA_002724415.1 Planctomycetaceae bacterium | reverse complement strand
CGTACCAGTGGTTGCCGTGGCGGGAATGTCGAATAACAGAACGTTGTAGCCATTGGCGACCCCGCTGTTGACAATGATCTGCTCGTCAACATCGTCCCAGTCACCATCCTGGTTGAAGTCCATCCAGGCGTCCAGTTTCGCTCCGCTGGGAGCGTCTTGGACATTGACCGCGACGGTGGCATTGGTTTGGCCTACGTACAAACTGGAACCAGTGTCGACGACGCCATCCTCATCAGAGCCATCCGCATCTGCGGTTGCCGAGTGGATACCGTCTGCTTCGGCATCTCGGGTGGCGCCCAGTTTTGGTCCGGTCGAGATGTGCCGGGCCCCGTCTTCAGCGAGTGTCACTGGGTAGGGTGACGGAGCGTCACCAAAGTCAAAACCAAAGTTCTCGTGCCAGGCGATCTTGTCGTCGAAGAATGCTGCACTGAACACGTCAGTATCTCCGTCACCGTCGACGTCTGCTGCGAAAACCGAATGAGCACCATCGGCCGTGGCGGTGATCGTGTGCGGTGTGAATGATTCGCTGCCGTCGTTCTCGTGCCAGTCGATCGTGTCGCCGGAGGGTGACGCACTGAGCACGTCGATGTCTCCGTCCCCGTCGACGTCTGCTGCGACAACAGATCTCGCACCATCGGCCGACGTCGTAATCGTGTGTGCCGTGAATGCTTCGTTGCCGTCGTTCTTGTACCAGGCGATCGTGTCGTCGAAAGCTGACGCACTGATCAAGTCCATGTCGCCGTCATCGTCGACATCTGCTGCGAAAACCGACGCTGCACCATCGGCCGTCGTCGTGATCGTGCGTGCAGTGAATGCCTCGCTGCCGTCGTTCTCGTACCAGGCGATCTTGTCGTCGTTTTTCGACGCGCTGAGGACGTCCATGTCGCCGTCCGCGTCGACGTCTGCTGCGAAAACCGATCTCGCTCCATCGGCGGACGTTGTAATCGTGCGTGGTGTGAACAATTCACTGCCGTCGTTCTCGTACCAGGCTATCTTGTCGTCAGTGAAGGACGCACTGAGGACGTCCATGTCTCCGTCCCCGTCGACGTCTGCTGCGAAAACCGATCTCGCACCAGTGGCCGTCGTTGTGATCGTGTGTGGTGTGAATGATTCGCTGCCGTTGTTCTCGTACCAGGCGATCTTGTCGTCGAAATGCGATGCACTGAGGACGTCCATGTCGCCGTCACCGTCGACGTCTGCCGCGAAAACAGAAAAGGGATCATCAGCCGTCGTTGTGACCATGTGTGACGTGAATGATCCGTTGCCGTCGTTCTCGTACCAGGCGATCTTGTCGTCGAAGGCTGACGCACTGAGCGCGTCGATGTCTCCGTCACCGTCGACGTCTGCTGCGAAAACAGAGCGGGCACCATCGGCCGCCGTGGTGATCGTGTTCTCGCCGCCGAAGAGGTTCGCTGTCAGCATGATGCGATGCTCCAGGACCTCGGGCTGACCGATTGCTGAGGTTTGCTGTGAACGACGGCGAATCCGTCGTGTCATCACGGATCGTGTTGCGAGTTGTTGACGAACAGAGTGAAGCCAGGAGACGAATTGCATGGCATCTTTTCTTGGTGTGTCGTGGATGAAGTGTGGAGTCTAACGGCCGGTTGGTTTGTGGTCGGTGTTTGGGTGGCTATTTCGGTAGGCCGGCCCAGATGCGGGTGCGGTCGTCGACCTGGGCGGTGACGGTGTGTTGGATTTCGTCGGTCTGGAAGCCGAGAGCCTTGGGCCGTTGTACGTCGGGCAGGGCGGTCACATCGTAGAGTTCCTGGACGGCTCCCTCGAGCCGCATCCAGTGCACCGCATCACCGGTGTCGAGATCGACGACGATCAAGCCACAGCGAGCTTCCGCACCCCGGCGGGTCATCTGCTCGTCCAGTTGCAGCCCACTGAACGTTCGCTCGTGTCGCGGTTCGGAGAGCCCGATCACCGCGTATTTGCCCACGAATGTCAGGCCACGGGCGTAGCCGGGACAAAATGCGACCGGTTCGAACTGGCCGGTTTCCAGGTCGATGTGTCCAAAGTCGCCCGTTCCGGAGTTCAGTAGCCAGAGCCTGTCACGATACCAGCGGGGCGAGTGTGGCATCGACAGGCCACGGGCAACGATCTCGTTGGACGCGATGTCGATCAGTACGCCACCGTCATCACGGTGGTCTCGCCATCCGTCGACAACGTCCGATGTGCTGCACGCGGTGGCAAACGTGGCGCGACCATCTCGCAAGGCCAGGCCATTGAGATGACAGCGGTCCTCGGCGGCCAACTTGGACAGGAAGGGCGGTTGCCAGATCGGCTCGAAACTGTCGGCCTCGCTCAGTGTCGCCAGGCAGCCGAACAACGTGTTGATGAACACCACCCGGCCGTCGTCCTCGACGGCAAGGTCGTGCACGTCGATGCTGCCGGTGACATGGCCAATTCTTGGCACATACATCCGGTCGAAGCCCTGCTCGTCGGGACCGTTCCGCAGGACGTTTTCCAGACGCCAGATCTGGAACTGGGTGCTCAGCCAGATCGATTGGTCCGACGCCCACAATCCCATCGACCTGGTGAAGTGCCGCTGGAAGACCGACAGGTTGCCGTCGGCCTTGGTTCCCACCAGGAACAGGCGGTTGGAGTGATACGTTGTGAAGGCCAGGCTCGTGCGTTGCTCCTGCAGCCAAGTCATCAGGTGCCGCGAGAACAGGACGTCGAAACCTGGTGACCGGGCTGGGGTTGGGTCGGCAGTGTTCATGTCACCCAATATGACAGCCGGCCGGTCGCTCTGGAATCGACTTGGAGGGGTGCTGTTACGAGTCCGGGCGAGAGACCTGACTCGATTCTCGAAAGAAACGACCGTTTTCAGCTTTCAGTCGGAATCCCTGGTGGCCACGTTAGGGGTGAGCCAACTGGACCTCATCGATCCGGTAGGGGCCCTTGAAGAACCCCAGGCGGATCGATCCGTTGGCCGCCAGGTTGGACAGGCCGTGCTTGTAGCGGCAGACCAGCGATTTCTCGGATTCGTCGTAGCCGCTGGCCGATGCAAAAATTGTCACCTCCGTCGGATCAAAATACATCGTGCACCAGATGTCCTGGCCCCGGTTGGCCAGGTGCTTGATGTTCCAGGACGAGGTGAACACCCGGGTTCCCGCCTGGTCGTTGAAGCACGAGAGCATCGGTTGCGTTCGATTGGGACCGGTGAAATACAGGTACCACAGCATCCGCGTGACGGAGGCCTGGGAGTTGGTGAGACTGAAGGAAGCAATTCGCGGACGTCCCTGGCCAGTCGGGTCGGGGGCGGCGGTGGTGTGCAGTCGAAGACGGTAGCGGCCGGAGCCCTTGTGCTTGACCAGGTCGTTGAACTTGGCGAACGAGACGATCGGGTGGGCCCCGTTGGTGTCCATGATCAGCGACCCATTCATGGTTGAAGGTGGATGGATTCCGCCGTGAGGGATCATGCGAGTCCACGTGTCCGCGGCCAGGCGTTTTCCGTCAAAGGACTCTGCCAGTTGTCCATGTTTGACGCGGTGTCCTGGCCTGAGTTCCTCCATGGTGACGTCATCCCACAGCGTGGTGCCACTGGTGAAGGTTCGCCTGAGCTTGATGACGGCCGCGTCGGCACGGGGTGGTGCCGATACGGTCAGTCGCAGCCTGGTCCAGCCGTCGGCCGGGTCGAGCGTGCGGAGCATGCACCGGGTTGGCTCGGTGGAGATCCGTCGGGTGCCGTCGAAGAACTCGACCATCGCGTCCAGGGCGACCGCCGTGGCCGGAGGCCGCGTGACGTATCGTCCCCAGGCGGTCAGTCGATAACGTCCCATCGGGGTGACGGGGACCCTTTGCGAGATCGTGGCCGCTCCGCCGGGGCGCGCGGCGGCCGCAACACCAGTGCCACGGCCCTGCCCCCTGGCGACGGACACCTGGCCGGAATCGATGGTCCAACCGGTCATTTTTCCCGATTCGAAATCACCGTTGACCAGTTGATTGGTAGGGGCCCGGCCGAGCATGCCCAGTTGCGTCCGGGCCGCATCGCGGAGACCATCGGCTCGTTCCAGGCTGTTCCAGAATTTCGTGGCGGCGGGTTTGCCGCGGGTCTCGAGATCGAACCGGGTGGCCGCCGAACACAGTTCGTCCAGCAATGCATTTTCGTGGCTGAAGATCGACATCGCCGAGCCCATTGACCAGAACCCGGTTTTGCTGATTCGCGGATTGATGTGCGAGTGAGATCGCAGTTGTGCGAGGCTGGTTGACCGCTGCCGCTGAATGGCGGCGATGTGGTTGGCCCGCTTGAGGGCCGCCTGTCGCTGCTTCTCGGAGTTGACGGTGATGTCCAGCGACGCCGGGTAAAACTCGAGAAAGCTGACCAGCAGGCTACGCTGGAATTGCCACGCCTCGGCCAGGCGTGCCATGCGGAAACTGGCTCCGGGACTGTCCTTTGCAGCCAGGGGGATCGCGGTGGAGACGCACCGGTCGAGAAACGTGATGTCCTCCCGCGTGTAGCCCTGCAACTCGTCGTTGGGTTGCACGTAGGAATCGGAGTTCCAGGAGACCCACTGGTAGAACAGCCAGTTCTTGTGGTCCGTGCGGTACGGGCCCGGTTGGCGACGCTCATAAACCTCTTCCAGCCGGTTCCAGAAATTCCGCATCGGTTTGGACGCGTCCTGGCCATAGGACGACACGCAGAAATCGTCCATGATCCGGTCGACATCGGCATTCACGTCCCACTGCAGTGCCTGGATGTAGTGGTACTTGGGGCCGTCGAATGTCCAGTCGCCGCCACACTCGGTGATGTGCGAGAGGGCCCCCAGTTTGTCGTGGCCCCATTTCAGGAACTGCTGGGCCGCATGCGGGTAGTGGCGAAAGCCCAGGAACGAGCCGCCGTACATGTAGGAGTAGAGATTGACGGACCGGCAGACGGTCTTCCATTGCTCGGCCTGCTTGAACTCACTGTCCAGGACGAACGTCTTGGTCACCGCGACATTCGGTTCGAGCTGGAACCGGGTGGGCGACGACGTGTTCGCGTAGGCCATGGCTTCGACCCACTTGCCCTTGTGCTTTTTGTCGACTTCCCGGGCGACCCGGTTGACCCAGTGAAACCACCGTTCGCTCAGCGAGTAGGGCGGGGTGACCGAGTTGATCAATTTCTTGCAGCGTTCGCATTCGCACCAGCCGTTTCCGTCGTTCTGGCCCATCGAGATCACCGGGGCATCCGGGTGTGCCCGGAAGAATTCGTCGGCGTACTGGACAGCCCGTTCCACGGTGCCGGGATGTGTCGTGCAGATCTGCCAACCATTGCCGTAGCTCCACCACTGTCGCTTGCCACCAACCAGCGCGAACCATTCGGGGTGGTCCTGGAACTGCTTGGTCGAAAAAATGTGCTGGATGGCGTGGTTGCCGTATTGCCCGTCCCCGTAGGGGGCCAGGCGAAGCAACTTGTGCGGGGGGCCGAAAAAGTACATCCCGCAATTGGCACGATTGATGAAGTCGGGTTCGACGAGCACTTGCAGGTCTCGATCCAGCGTGATGGTTTTTCGTTCCGGCACCACCTCGCCGTGAACCCGGTCGGGAAACAGCCAGCGGACGCCGCAATGCTGGCCCAGGAATCGCTCGACAGCCCACTGCGCCGCGCGGTCCACCTTGCCGGCCAGCACCAGGTGCATGTTGTCGCCGTGCTCGATGCACCGGATCACGTAACCGTCGGCCCGGATCGTGGCGATCTTCGGGACATGCCGGTCGACGAACGTGTCGCGGCCGACGTGGATGACGACCCGGGCGTTTTCGGCCTTGTCCGAAACCGCGATCTTTTGGCCACTGATCCTCGAGAGGTAATGGCAGAAATCCCTGGCCGCGTCCTGCTCCAACGGGCGATCGCCGGAGACGACACGCGGCAATGACGAGCCGGGTGCGATCAACTGGAAGGTCTTGTCCGCCGCGATCGCTGAGCTGCTGACTGCGATGTAGGTGACCAACATCCACAAGATGGAGCAACGGTTGTTTGGCATTCTGGTCATTTTACGATTCGACAAGACAAGAGACCCGGGACAGGGGCGAAAACAAGCGGGAAACACTTGTTCGATGGTTCTTCCTTTTACCCGAGTCCGGTCGACGTTTCGAATCCAGCCGACGTTTTGGATGCCACATCGACTTGCGCCGTGTTGCGGTCTTTCTGCTTGTTCCTGCGGGTTGAATGATGGGAATCGGGCGAACAGACTGTAGGCCGTAACCTGGACCAATCCCGAGTCGTCGGTCGCCATGAAAATCGTCGAACTGGAAACCACCATTGTCAGCGTGCCCTACCGGCACCAGGAGGTCAGCAGCCGGGTCCACCGTGGTGGCGTGACCGACGTGATCGTGAAACTGACCTGCGACAACGGCCTGGTTGGCTGGGGCGAGAGTTGCAGTGGGGCTGATGCGGCCTCGATCGAACAGGCGGTGTTGTCGGCCCGGCCGTTTGTTGTCGGCCGGGATCCGTGGCATACCGAGGCCATTGCCCGCGACTTCTTCGGCCTGGGATTGTGGGATTACCGGGCCATGACCGGCAACTTCGCCTTCGCTGGCATCGACCAGGCGCTGTGGGATTTGTGTGGCAAGGATTGCGGCCAGCCGCTGTACCGCCTGATGGGTGGCCCCCTGCGGGACGAGGTCGATTATTTCTGCTACCTGGCCCAGGGCGAGCCGGAGGACTTGGAACAACAGTGCCGTGACGCGGTGGACCGCGGATACACCTGTTTTTATCTGAAGGTCGGAATCGATGCGGAGGCCGAGGGCGAGATGCTGGCGGCCATTCGGCGCACGATCGGTCCGGACCGCAAGATTCGTATCGACGCCAACGAGGCCTGGAGCGTTCCCGAAGCCGCTCGACTGATCAATCGCTGGGACGGTGCCCACGGGATCGATTTTGTCGAAGCGCCGGTGCCGATTGATCCGGTGGAGAACATGCTGGAACTGCGAGGCAGGGTGCCCGTCGCCTTGTGTGCCAACGAGGGGCTAGGCAGAACCGCCGACACGATGCGGGTGATCCGTAGCCGGTGCGCCGACGTGCTGTGTTTCAGCAGTTACTGGGTTGGGACGTTGCGACGGTTTCACACGCTCTGTCATGCGGCGCACCTGGAGGGCCAGTCGGTGTGCAAGCACACGCACGGGGAACTGGGCATTGCTGCCGCAGCCGGGCACCACGTGATGCTGAGCATTCCCAATGCCACCGATGGAATTCAGCAGACCTCGACAATGATGGAGCACGAGTTGCTGGTCGAACCCACCCCAATCGCCGAGGGCCCGAAATGGGGCTGGATCGAGAAGCCGGGGCTGGGCGTCGAGGTGGACGAGGACCGGATGCAGCACTACCACGAGGCCTATCGCCGCGATGGCCAGTTTTTGCCCTACCGGATCGAGTCCGATTGCTAATCACTTGCCCGGGGGGTCGGCGACGAACTGTTCGTGCTCGACATAAACACCAGGGATCTTCAACACCTCACCGCCAGCTTTGGTGACAACGTGGGGCTTGGTTGGTCGTGGTCGCTGTGAGTGCCGGTGGTGTTCCAAAACGATTCGGGGAGGGACGGTTGTGGCTTGTATCACTGACCTTCGTCAACGGCAGTACCAACGGCAGGCTGTCTAGCTCCGAGTTGTTTCATAGCGGTTGACCCCGGTGGACAGGATCTTCGCACGTCTCGCCGTTAGAGTGGTATGGTGAGTCCTGTCCACCGACCTTCCAAGCAGCAGAGCCTACCTGACATGAAGAAGTTCTTTTCGGCCGTTGCGGTTCTCGCTGTCGTTTGTCTGGTTCCCGGGAATGTGGTGGCAAAGGACCGCCCCTTTAGTTTCCTGGCCATCGGTGACCTGCCGTACAACGCTGACCAGGCGACGTTGTTGAACCAATTGGTGAAGCAATCCAAGAAGGAACGGTTCGAGTTCCTGATGCATGTCGGGGACATCCAGGGCGGTGGGATTCCGTGTACGGATACGTTGGCCACGAACATTCGCGATCTGTTTCGGAAATATCCCAAGCCGGTGGTCTACACCCCGGGGGACAACGAGTGGACCGATTGCGCCGTGGACGGTGGCGATCCGATCGAACGGCTGGCCAACCTGCGGAAGCTGTTCTTCGCCGACAAGAAAACACTGCGGCTCGACAAGTTGGGCGTGGTTCGCCAGTCGCGACACGAGAAGTACGCCAAGTACGTCGAGAACTACCGTTTCACGAAATCCGGCGTGCTGTTTGTCGTCGCGCACGTTGTCGGCAGTGGCAACAACTACAAGCCGAATGATCCGAAATCGATGAAGGAATTCACCGAACGAAACGCCGCCAACCTGGCGTTCCTGAAGGAGAGCTACATCGAGGCGGCCAAGACGGATGTGAAGGGTGTGGCACTGGTGATCCATGCCAACCCGGACTTCGAGATGGGGGCCGGTGAGGGATTCAAGGATTTCCTGGCGTCATTGCGTGGATTCCTGTCGGGGTACAATCGACCGGTCGTCTGCATCCACGGCGACTCGCACTACTACCGCATCGACAAGCCCTTCAGGGACGCCAACGGAAAGACGTTCCTGGGGTTCACACGGATCGAGGTGTTCGGCTCGCCCAACGTGGCCGGCCTGATCATCAACGTCGATCCCGACGATCCCCAGATCTTTAGCACCCGTCCGTACTACCTGAAGATCAAGCCGAAGGCCCCGTGAGGCGATGCCCGGTTGCCGCCGCTGTGGGGCAGTTGCCGGTCACTTTGCCAACTCGAAGGGGTACACGACCTTCCAGTCCCGTTTCATGTCGACCACGGTCCACCGGTTTTTGTTCCTGGCCGCCTCGTCGAGTGCCTTGTTGAGGTGCCCGATTCGTGACCTCCGGTCGTAGGACCATTCCCGCTTGCGATCGGTGTGGTGGACGATGGCTCCCAGCCGTTTGCCGCTGCCGGTGGTGGTCCATTGCAGCATCTGCAGGTCGCCGTCGGAATTGCCGAAGGCGGCGATCGGTCGGCGGCCGATGAACTTGCGAATGCTGATCGGCTTGCCCTCGGCGTTGTTGAAGAACTCGAATTCCTGCAGCCGCAGCAACGCCGGCTTGCCCTTGCGCTGGACGGCCCGTGTTTTCAGGCGGCTGCCGATGATCCGTTCGGGGGGGATGCCGTAGACCCGCGTGGCCCAGGCCCGCATGAACTCGAGGTCGCCGCCCGAGACGATGTAGTTCTTGAACTGGTTAGCCTTCAGGTAGGCCAGCAACTCGAGCATCGGCTGGAACACCAGGTCGGTGTAGGGACGTTGGAACCGTGGATGCCGGGCCGATTTCAGCCACCCGGCAACCTCGGCGTGCATCTCGGTGACAGTCAGGCCACCACAGGTGCTGGCCGTCAGCGCCAGGAATGGCTTGCCGTTGCCGGAGGTCAAGGTGGCCAGGT
>PBOU01000200.1 GCA_002724415.1 Planctomycetaceae bacterium | reverse complement strand
GTCGACGATGTCCGTTACATGGCCACGCTCGAGAAGGCGATCAAAAAGGCCGGCACAACCGACACCGCCCGCGAGGCCAAGCAGTGGTTGGAGAAACTGAAAGGTGAGAACCCACGGCAAGAAAAGTCCTGGAAGGCTCAAAAACGACCACCAGAAGACCTGGAAAACATCCGCTCGAAGGCGGTCTCGTTTATCAACAAGTTGACAGGGTGAGTTGGTGGCTGTTGGCTTGCCTTTGCGGACACAAACGAAGCCAGCGGATTGAATTCCGGAACTGAAACTCTCTCACCGGGAGTGAGACAAGATCTGGTGGGTGGGTCTCAACGGCTTGCGGGCTCGAGGTTCAGCGAGTTTTGCGCCAGCACCACGTGCCGTGTGTTTCAGTTCTGTTGTTGATTCCCCTGGGGCGTTGCGGGCAACGACTCGCGCTAACGCAGCGGATCAAACCTGACTCGGATCAAACTTGAGGTTTCGCATGCTCACTCGGCCGCTACTTGCAGTTGTTTGTCTCGTCCTGGGATCTCAATGTGGCCAGGCTGACGAACGGGCCAAGCAGCACGGGTACAACGTGCTCTTCATCATCTCTGATGACCTGACGGCGACGGCGTTGTCCTGTTATGGAAACAAGGTTTGCCAGACACCCAGCATTGATCGGATTGCTGCACGAGGGACGCGTTTCACGCGGGCCTATTGCCAGGGAACCTATTGTGGGCCGTCCCGGGCGTCGCTGCTGTCGGGGTATTATCCACACGCGACCGGCGTGCTCGGGTACGTGAGTCCCAGAAAGGCAATCGGGAACCGTGCGACTTGGCCACAGTACTTCAAGGATGCGGGATACCACACGGCCCGTGTCAGCAAGATCTTTCACATGGGGGTCCCGGGAGGAATTGAGAAGGGAAGCCACGGTGCCGATGATCCCGTGTCGTGGACCGAGAGATTCAACAGCAAGGGGCCGGAGTGGAGAGCGCCTGGCATCGGTGAAACGCTGGAAGGCAATCCCAACGGAACCAGGCCGGTCGTTGGAGGCAACACGTTTGTCGTCGTCGAAGCCGACGGTGACGACCTGGTGCATTCCGATGGAAAAACTGCCGCCAGAGCGTGCAAGCTGATCGAGCAACACAAGGACAAGAGATTCTTTCTTGGTGTCGGATTTGTCCGCCCGCATGTCCCCTTCGTTGCGCCGAAACCGTACTACATGCCGTTCCCGTTCACCCAGATGCGACTCCCGAAGAAAATCATCGGGGATTGGGACGATATTCCCCGAGCCGGCATCAATTACAAGACCAGCAAGAACATGAAGATGGACGTCGTTCGGCAAAAGAAGGCCGTTGCGGGATACTATGCTTCGGTTGCCTACATGGACGCACAAGTGGGCAAAGTGATGGCCGCGTTGAAGAGGTCGGGATTGGACGAGAAAACCATCGTCATCTTCACGAGCGATCATGGCTACCATCTCGGTGAACACGACTTCTGGGCAAAAGTGAGCCTGCACGAGGAATCCGCCCGGGTGCCGCTGATTGTCCGTGTTCCCGGTAAGAAACCCGCACTCTGTCATTCCCTGGTCGAACTGCTCGACCTGTATCCCACTGTCGCCAGCCTGTGCGGTCTGACTGTTCCTTCTCGCCTGCAGGGCAAGGACATCGGTCGGATGCTTGACGATCCGTCTCATACGGTTCGGGACGCAGCGTTTTGCGTGAATCGCCGTGGCTTCCTTCTCCGCGAAGACAGGTGGGCCTACATCCAGTACGGCGAGCGTGCGCAAAACGGTGTTGAGTTGTTCGACATGGTCAAAGACCCCAGGCAGTACACGAACATTGCCGGAGTGCCCATGTACAAGCCCGTCGTGGCCAGGTTCAAGGCACGGTTGGCCGCCAAGATGCAGGCCGTGCGAGACAACGACCTTGGCCGCCAATAGCGGTTTCCCGGATCGTCACGGCGTCAGTGTCACCGTGCGTGTGATTTCCAGGAGTTGGGATCGCTTCACCGTATCCAGTCTACACGGCCGGGAGGGGTCGGCGGGTGCGGCGAACGGAATCCTCCTTGTGGACAGTTCTGGCGAGACGACCTGGTTCCCGGCTGATCGGCGATGAAATCACATCGAGTAGACCGACTGCCGAACGTCATCGGTTGCAACTCGTTCGCTCAAAACCAACAACACCTTGTCGCCGCACGCCGCAGCCGCGGGTTTTGACATGGTGGACTTTGGTGCTTTGAAGTCTGATGATGTGGGACCGAACGGATCGATGCAGGCCGGTCCGCTTTGTCTGCGGCGCGATGTCGAGCTTGCCGCCTGGTGCGGTGGATCGGGACGATTTGAAAGATCACTCGACCACAGGCCTTCAAGGTGATTCCTCTTCTCCTGAAAATGAGACCCAGGCATGACAGGCCACCGCGCGACATCCCCCCTGCTTATCGCTTCGATGCTGCTGATGGTGGGACTGGTTCCCCGGTCTTCTGCAGCCGAGAAACCGGTCAAGGTCTACATTCTCTCGGGCCAGTCCAACATGGTGGGGATCGGCCAGGTTGCCGGAGGTGGCAGTCGTTGGGGCAAGGAATTTCTCGATCCAGTCGTTTCGGTCTATCCGGGCCGTTACGATCCCAAGGCCGACTACGACGCGATGAAGCCCGTGAAGACGTTGAAGTTGGTCGCCTTCGGCGGTGTCCGGCCCACGCCGTTTCCGCAAGGAGGGACTCCTGTTGTTCGGGGGCACATTCGGATCGGGAAAACCGGCATCTATGAACTGCGACCCGGGTATGCCGGCTCGACTTTCAACATCATGGAGATCGACGGTCGGGAGGTGTATCGCAAGCCCCCGGGCAAGGATCCCGTGCACAAGCCGATCCGGCTTTTGGCCGGAAAGAAGGTGCCGTTCCGGATCACGTACCTCACCGAGCAGGCGAACGGACTGGGCTGGATCGCCCGGGCCGACATCCCCGGGACGCTGGATACGCTGGTCAAGAAAAAGGGGAGGTTCCCGTTCCTGGTTGATGACAGCGGCAAGTGGATCGAAAGAAAGGACGTCTGGTACCGTGGTGTCATCACGGCCACAGCGAACAAGTGGCTGAGCGTCGGCTGCGGAGCGCGGGCCAACAGCATCGGCCCGGAACTCGGGTTCGGGCACGTAATCGGGAATCACCACGACCAGCCAGTGGTGATCCTCAAGGCATCACAGGGCAACCGGTCACTGGCATGGGATTTCTTGCCACCGGGTAGCCAGCGTTACGAGCACAAGGGAAAGATCTATGCCGGCTACAAGGACTCACCGGCGGTATGGGACAAGGGGACGAAACCGAAACCGATCGACTGGTATGCCGGCAAACAATACGACGACTGTTTCCAGGCGGCTCACAAGGTGCTCGACAACTTCGACACCGAGTTTCCTCAATTCAAGGGCCGCGGTTACGTGATCGCCGGGTTTGCCTGGTGGCAGGGCCACAAGGACCAGGGAAATGCTGTCCACGCCGGCCGTTACGAGAGGAATCTGGTTCACCTCATCAAGACACTCCGCGAGGAATTCCAGGCCCCGAAAGCTCCCTTTGTGATCGCGACCATTGGTTTTGACGGTTGGAAACTGGCAGGCAACGCACTGACGGTTGCCAATGCACAACTCGCGGTGAGTGGCGAGACGGGCAAGTATCCCGAATTCCAGGGCAACGTGAAGACTGTCGAGACGCGTGGTTTTTGGCGAGATGCCGAAGTCTCACCACGGAACCAGGGGTTTCACTACAACCAGAATGCCGAGACCTACATGCTGGTCGGTGAGGCACTTGGGCGGGGAATGCTCCAGTTGATCACCAGCGGTGATTCGCAATGAAAACAACTCGTCGATCACGAATTGTCACGATCATCGAGCGGCGATTGACCAACTGGCTGTCACCGACATCGGCTACCTGTAGTGGAAAGAGTTCCTGTGGGATCCCGATGTTCTGGACAAGGCTCCCGGCGACCAAGACGGGGAACGTTGCCTGTCTGTGTCTAGCGCCCCTGGCCGGTTGACGTCGGGGCTGCGGTGAGGAGACTGGGAGATGTGATGCGAGTTCTGCCGGGGTTGGTGCCGGTTGCCGAAATGACCGCCGCTGGTGACGGCCGAACTGGTACGGTGTTTGATCAAAAAGAAAGGTGCTCCCGGTTGATCCCGTGAAGATGAGAGGATCACCCGGATCTGCGTGACATTGCGACTTCAACTTCACCGCCTCGACCTCTATGCACTAAGGAAATCGTGGGACCTGTGAGCCCGCCAGGTTGTGTTATGAAGAAAACCCTCTTTCACCTGACCCTGATTCCACTACTGCTGCTTGCCAAGATTGGTTTTGCCGAAGATGGCTTCAGGCCCCTCTTCAACGGCAAGACCTTCGACGGTTGGCGGAATATTAACTGTGGGCCAAAAACGTGGTCGGTGAAGGACGGGATGATTCACTGTACTGGCAAGCCAATCGGGGAATTGCGAACGTTGAAGATGTATGAAAATTTCATCCTCGAATTGGAGTGGCGACATTTGAAGCCGCGTGGCAATGCGGGCATTTTTGTTTGGGCTGATGCTTACCCGGCCCAGGGCCAGCCTTTTCACCGAGGTGTGGAAGTGCAGGTGCTCGAAAATGCCTATGGAAACACTCGTGGTTACACAACGCACGGAGACATCTTCCCGATTCATGGCGCGACAATGACGCCAATCAACGGTCGGGGTGGCTCGCGTGCCTTCCCCACGGAAAACCGGAGTAAGCCCTCGCCAGAATGGAATCACTATCGTGTTGTCTGCGATGACGGCAAGATCTCGCTTGCTGTAAATGGCAAGGTGGTGACGCGTGGTACGGCAGCCAAACCTCGCCGGGGCTACATTTGCCTTGAGTCGGAAGGTTCACCGGTTCAGTTCCGCAACTTGAAGCTCAAGGAACTTCCCGGCACCAACCCAACCCGTGAAGAAATCGCGAAGAAAGAGGAAGGGTTCTACAGCCTGTATACAGGAGTCGATCTTTCCGGATGGGCTGGTGATGGCTGGAAATCCAACGATTGGCGATTGACTAGTGGAACTGCGACCAGGCTGATTTCCAAAAAACGATTCGCCAGCTACTCATTTTTCGCCGACTGGCGCAGCCCGGCCACGTCGGTTCCCTTTGAGTTGCCAGGGATCGGGCCGCTTGGGGAATTGGCTCACTCAAAAACTCGTTGGAATCGTTTGGAGGTGACCCGAAAACCTGGCCTGACACTCATCACGATCAATGGCAAGGTGGTGTCAAAGAAGACAGTCAAGGAACAGGAGTCACTTGCGCCTGCTCCGATCGTGCTGTTGCCCGGTGGCCAGTTTGCCAACATCTTTATCAAAAAACTGAAGTGAAGGGCCTTCGCGCACCCCTTGGGATCCCCGATGTGTGCCGTGTTCCTGCCGCACCGTTTTCCGGCGAATCGAACGACCTGATTTTCGTCCGTACCGGGAAGACGAATGATGCACGAAGGCCGGCCGGAGACACTTTTTCGGAACACCGAATCCCTCGCGCAATTTGGACTCGCACTGGCCCAACTGAAGGCATCTGCCACCACTTGAGATAGTGGATGTGATGTTCCCGGGGCGGGCAGGATGTCCACCAGCCGTTTGAGAGTGTCTTGGTCTCGATGTTAGGCTTGTGGTTGCCAGGATGAACGGCAATTGATCGAATCGAAACGTACTTGGTGAATCATGGTGACGAGTTCCCAACGGCGCAAATACGTGAAGATTCTTGTCGGGTTGTTCGTGGTGGCCTGCTCGGCGCTGGCGCACGCGGAAGAAGAATGGCGGCGTCCGTTCGTGCCAGACAAAGACACGATCGTCTTGTATCACTTCGATGAGGGGGCAGGAAATCAGGCGAAAGATGCCATGGGCGACCAGGAACTGACGCTTCACGCGTTCAAACGCTCGCTCTGGGGGAATCGTCCCGGATTCGGAGCCACGGCACGGTTCGACAGGAACAATGACCATCTGCTGATTGGGCCGACGAACAACGACAAGCTTCACCTGAGAACCTGCAAACAGGAATGGACGATTGAGGCTTGGGTCCGCTACACGGGGACAGGAGGGAAAGACCGCCCCAATTCAACCGCCAAGGGAAACGGTTATACGTTCGCCAACATCTGTGGAACCGATGAGGAAGGCGCCTCGCTGGCTGACGGCTACCGACACGGGTGGCTTTTCTACTTGAGAACGGAAAAGTCCAATGCGAATGCGACGCTCAGCGATGGACTGTTGCCCGGGGCCCGGTTCATCGGTTCACACAAGGGCAAGGATCCGAACAACGATGTGGGTGGGGCCTTCTGGCCCGGCTACCGGCATGGTTGGATCGGAGACGACTGGGGGCGAATCCGCGACACGCAATGGCATCACGTGGCCTGGCAGTTTCGGTTTCGAGATCAAACCGGCTACATGTTCGTCGACGGGAAGATGACCCGGAAGGTCCCGTTGCCAGCACCGGGGCGGGCACCAACGCGGATCATCGAAAACAATGCCAAGCGGTGTGACATCCCGTTTCAGGTGGGGGGGTTCCTGCGTCCGACGAACATTCCGGGGTGGAAACCCGGTGCCTTCGGCATGTCCATGTACAACATGGAAGGGGAAATCGACGAGTTGCGAATTTCGAAGGTGATGCGTTTCCCCGTAGCCGACACGGTAGCGATCATTCGCCAGAAGCTTCCCGATGCCGGGAGTGGGATTCCCTACAAGGTTCAATTGGGGGCGGATGCGGCGGTGGGCAAAACTCGCTGGAAAATGATGTACCCCAGGAGCTTGCCCAGGGGGTTGGTGCTGCGTGCTGACGGTTTGCTCCTGGGGACTCCAACCGAGTTGGTTCGAGGTCGCACCATGACGGTGCTCGTCAAGGATGAGTCCGGTGCGGCTGACAAACACACCTTCCGATTGACGGTGGCGCCCGGGCGAATCGTGTCCGATTCCTTGCCACCCGCTTTCGCCGGTCGACCGTATTGCACCGACTTGAAGGTCGAACACATGTTGGGCCCGCGGCGGTGGAGCGTGGTGTCGGGGGCATTGCCCAGGAACGTCACCCTCAATCCAATGACAGGCCGCATTTCCGGGAGTCCTGCGACAGTTGGTGTCAGCCGCTTTTCAGTTGAGGTGACAGGCTCCGATGGCCAGAAATCGCGTCGGTCCCTGGTGGTCCGGGTTTTGCCGGACATGCTTCGAGTCATCTCCGCCGATAGGCAAACTGTCGCGCTTTACGATTGGCAAGGTCCCAGTGGCCGTTTCATTCCGGAGCGAATAAAGGGGGGGGAACTCACCACCCTCACCTACACCAACATGGGTGCCGATCGGCGTTATCACTGGACAGGTCGCAGCGGCCGATTTCCCCAGGAAACCGGGCATGGCGAACATGGTTACGTATCCTTGGGGTATGGGGGGCCGTCGCTGGACATGAAGACGTGCACAAAGGCATGGACGGTCGAGGCATGGGTGCGCCGGGGGGGACCGTACCAGGCGTTCAACGACATCCCGCTGAAGAAATTCGACTTCGGCCACATTTGCGGCACTTACGACAAGAGCAAACGCGGGGTCTGGGAGTTGTATCTCTCGGAGATTGACTCGCCCAATGGCAGTATGGCACCCGGTGTTCATTTCCAGAGTGCGAGCCACACGTGGAAGGACCTTTGTCCGTGGAAACGGCCGAAGGGGATCGTAGGCAAACTCAGTGACGTGGGAATTTCCGACACCGAATGGCATCACGTGGCCTGGCAATACAGTTATGCGGAAGACGTTCACCAGTTGTTCCTGGACGGCAAGTTGATCTGGGAGATGAAGACTCCGGATGGTCGCCAATTGGTGAATGACCGTGCCCACGATGCGCAATTCAGCGTGTTCAGTCGAATCGGAGGGCGCGTCAAATACGGCGGCGACTTCAACTACCTGGGAGCCGGAAATTTCTTCGGCCAAATTGGTGAGATCCGGATCTCCAGCATCCGTCGATACCGTCGTTGAGGGAAAGCCCGTCACGTTCCCATTGGCGTGTTGGCTGGTGGGGCCGAGCCGAACTGGTTTTTGGCCATAGCCGGGGGACGGACTACGCGGGACCGATCGTTGAACTGGTGTCACGAGTTCGACAAACCGTTGATGCTGTTCTTTTTCGTTTCTGGTGCTTCTCCGTGGTTTTCACGCAACCATTTCTCCGCAAGCAGGACAATTCAACTGGTGCTGGCCGATGGCTGCAGTCACACCACAGTCGAACCAGTTGTTGAATTCAATTTCTGCCAAGTGGAGTCAATTCTCATGCCACACAGAACCTGCGTCCCACTGACACATCGCGTCCGTTTGCACTTTCGGAGCCTCAGCCTCACGACGGTTTCGTTCAACCAGATACTGGCGAGTACAAAACTGGTGTATGGCCAATACGGCATCGATGTTGTCTGTGCCTCCGGGGAGTCGCTGCAGTTGTCACCGGCCGATGCGGCCAAGTTCCAGACGATCAATGGCACGTGCACCTGGACGATCACCTCGGGTGAGTACGCAGAACTGCAACGGACTGGAACCCCGGCGCCCAGCAATGACGTCGTTGTCTATTTCGTCGACCAGTTTTCGCAGGCGATCAACGGCTGCGGTGGTCATCTTGCAAATCGACCCGCATGCGTTGTTGCCAGGGCTGGCACCCAATGGTGCACTGCGCACGAGGTGTGTCACGTTCTGCTGGGTTCCAGTTTCAGCCCGGTCCACATGCCATCAACGAGTAACCTGATGCACTCGGTGGATATTCAACGAACGGTGCCAACCTTGACCAGTGCCCAGGTGACGCGGATAAAGCAATCGCCTCTTTGTCGAGCAATCTGATCACGGCCTCTCATCGAGATGCCACGCCGGGGTGCCATGTCGCCAGGGGGGTTGGATCGGATTCTCGCCACAATCTCACCGTGCCCGACCAGTCGCCCACGACCAGCCAGCCCGGCACCCCGACCATGCCCACGCGGGTGGCGATGTCGGTCAACGGCCCTCTTTGCTTCTGTTCGGCTCCAGCCTGGTTCCACGTCCGGGCCAGTCGGTCGCGGCCGACTGTCGCCAGTTGGCCGTCGGCGCGGCAAGCAATTCCCATGACGCCTCCCTCGTGAGCCATCCAGTTCCTCAGCGGTCTT
This sequence comes from Planctomycetaceae bacterium, assembly GCA_002724415.1. Classification (GTDB taxonomy): domain Bacteria; phylum Planctomycetota; class Planctomycetia; order Planctomycetales; family Planctomycetaceae; genus UBA8437. The sequence continues at coordinate 20,503 of PBOU01000200.1, read as the reverse complement.
CCTCCAGCCGCTTCCCACTGGCGAACGGTTCCGTCCTGGCTGGCCGAGGCCACCACGCGGCCATCGGGACGCCACGCGATTCCGGTGACCGGTCCGCGGTGTCCAGGCAATGCAGACACCCGATCCCATTGGCGGGTCTCCCACAAGACCAGGCCACCACCACGATCACCGGTGATCAATCGTTGCCCGTCGGGACTGAACCCCATCGAGACAATCCAGTTGGTATGACCTGCAAGCCGACGGATCGTTCTCCCGCTCGGCGTTTCCACGATTCGTACCACGCGGTTGCTACCGATGGCCAGTTGTTTCCCGGACGGATCCAGTGCTGCTGCCAGCACGACATCCTCGCCATCGGCGACGGCGAACAACCGTTTCCCGGTCCGGACCGTCCAGCCCACCACGACACCGGAAACCCCGGCCTGTCCACCGCTGGCCCAGATCACCTCGCCATCAGCACTGAAGGCCAACTGGTGTGGTCGTCCCTCGGGAAACGGCAGCACGCCGGCGAGCTTTTTGCTGACCGCATCGTAGACGAGCACCTGGCCCAGGCCGCCGACAGCCACCAGGGACGACCACGGGCTGGCCGCGAGAGCCACCACGGCACGGCCTCGGGATGCTGTTTGCATCGCCACGCTTGGCCAGCCGGTAGGACGGGCTCCCGGCTGGGCCCCCTTGCCTCCAGGGACGGGGCGACGTAGCGGCGGCCCAACCCGTGAGAGCACCGAGCGAGGGCGCCGTGATGTCCTGGGACGACTCGTGGCGGTCGCCAACAGGCCTCCATCAATCCACTGCCGGATCAACTTCAATTCGGCCGCCGGCACCCGGGGACGCTTCGGTGGCATGTGGGGTTCCTCGGCGTGAGAGACCAGCAGGTACAGCCGGCTCTGCAGCGGATCACCCGGGACCAGCACCTCGCCGGATGACCCTCCTGCGATCGCTGACACGTATCGGGACAGGTCGAGATCGGCCTTTGGTTGGCCACTGCCGTGACATCCGGTGCAGCGACGCCGAAACAGCGGGCCGATGTGATCTCGGAATGTCACCTTCGGTGTTTTTGGCTTTGCTGGTGCCGGATCCTTGGCCAAGACGGCAGGTGAAGCCAACAAGAGAGCCAGGGTTGTGATTCGCACGTACATCGTGAGCACACTGCGTGGGAAGGGGCAGCCGAGATGGCCTGGATGTCTCGACAGAAAAACGGGTCAGTGGTTGAACAGAAATTCCTTGGAATTCACCAACGCCCAGAACAACTCCTGGTAGATTTCTGCCTGATCGTCGGCAGCGGCCACGGCTGCCAGCAACCGGTTTCGCTCACGAGCAGTCGGCGGCCTGGACAGGCAGCGAACGTAAAGAGCCGAGATCACCTTGTCGGGAGCATTGTCGTCGGCCACGAGTCGGGTCAGCACGTCACTGTCCATGATCTTTCCCCAGGTCGTGGCACCGTTGATCAGGTGCAGAGCCTGCGAGAGATTGGGTTGCACGTCGACCTCGCAACTGCAGACGGTCTCGCGGTTTGAACGGCCGAAAGTGTCGAGAAAGTCCGTGGACATCGCTGCAACCGGGAGTTGTACGGCACGGGTTCCCAGTGGAAAACCTCCCAGTCGACTTGGCACCCCCGTGGCCTGGCACAGGCAGTCGTGTAGCACCTCGGCCCTCAATCGACGGAATGCGGCGTGCGAGAAGTTGCGCTGGTCGTCGAGATTGCTGGCCGTCGGCCGCGTCACCCGCTGGTAGGCGTGCGAGAGCGTGATGATGCGAATCAGCTTGCGGAAGTCGTAACCGTCGGCCACCAGTTGGCTGGCCAAAAAGTCGAGCAGCTCGGGATTCGATGGTGGGTTGCTCAGCCGCACATCATCCACCGGCTCGACAATTCCTCGTCCGAAGAACTGGGCCCAGGCGATGTTGGCCAGGTTCCGTGCGAACCACGGATTGTCGGCGGCGGTCAGCCAGTCGGCCAGAACGGCCCGGCGATCCCGGCGGGCCAATTTCGGCACCGCGCCGCCCAGGAATTTTGGTGGCATCACCCGTTGGTCGATCGGATGTCGAATTTCACCGGATCCCTTGTTGAAAACGATTTTCTCCCGCGTGTCTTCCCAGTTGTGTTTCGATCCCAACTGCGTGAAGAAAGCAGCGAAACCGTAGTAGTCGTTCATCGTCCAGCGATCAAACGGGTGGTTGTGGCACTGCGCACATTGAATGCGGGTCCCCATGAAGACCTGGGCCACGTTTTCGGCCAGGATTTTCGGTTTGCCGACCTGGCGGAAATACTGCGCAGGCGGATCCCGAAAGAACCCGCCCTCGGCTGTCAACAACTCTCGCACCATGCGATCCATCGGCACGTTGGCCAGGAAACGCTTACGCAACCAGCCGAAGAACCCGCCCTTGACATTGCGGACCTGGAGCAACTCGGCCCACTTCATCACCCAGAGTTCGGTGAACTCCGGTCGTCCCAGTAACTCGTCCACCAACCGCTTCCGTTTGTCGGGACGCTTGTCGGACACGAATCGCTCGTATTCCGCTGGCTGGGGCAATAATCCGATCGTGTCCAGGTAAACGCGACGAAGGAACGTGGAGTCATCACAAAGAGGTGAGGGAATGACTTTCAGTTTCCTGAGCTTGCGATGGATCAGTTCATCAACCCGGTTGGCCACCGGCAGATCGGGGAATTTGACTGCGGGGCCTCCCGGGACCACGATCACCGGCAAGCCGACGTTGTGTTCACCAAACATCGCCGTCACGAACGACTCGCCCCGTTGTTGGCCACTGACGATTCCGTCGGCTGACACGATTGCCGACGCGGTGTTCGTGCTGGTGAAGACGGTCAGTCCGGTGACGTCGCGATCGGTGCCATCTTCGTAATGGGCCCGGACGATCAGGCGGTGAGAATTTGTCGCGGCGGCATTGTTTTCCGACGGCCTGCTCGACAGAACGACTTCCGAGGGAAACAGTTCCAGCCGTTTCACCCGGCTCACATTTTCCGGGTCCCGTGGTGCTCCCTGCTGGAGCCATTTCAGCAGCACACGGTACATCTCGCTGTCGGCATCAAACCGTTGCCCACCACCGTGGACCACTTGTTCACTCGGCTTGGTCAACAGGAGGCTCTCGGCTGGCCGGGCCAGGTCAATCCGACGTCCGACAAATTCCCGGGTGATCCGAAAATGGTCACCGGCTGGATCGAATCCGAACACAGACAACCGGAATCCTCGCTGGCCGCGAGATGCCCCGTGACAACTTCCGCTGTTGCACCCTCCCTTGGTCAGCACCGGCATCACGTCGAGACCAAATCGCACCGGTGACGTTTCGCGGGCATGGCGAACCCTCACCGGGACCACGAGCCGATGCCCCGGGACAGTCACCACGATGTCCAGCGTCCCGTCGTTCACCGGTTGGAGCACCCCATCGACAATCCGGACGCGGTCGGGCACCGAGGCCACCAGCCGGGCCCGGGAGGTCAGGTCGTGAGTGCGTCCCTGTGTGTCAGTTTTCTGGACGAGTATCCGCTGGCGATCGGTCGTTCCGTCGAGTGTCACCCGTGGTGGGTAAACACGAATCTGCGGGTTGTCGGCCATCGCGACGCTACAGCAGACGGCGATCGCCAGGATCCCAGTAGAGATCCGGTGGCGAGTGCACGCCCGAGGATCGAAAGCGAGAATCATGGCTTTCGTTCTCCCGGTTTCTGTCGAGGGGGGCGGTTCTCTGTTTCCAGGATCCGCAGTTGTCCGCCGTGTCCCAGCCGTTGAACAACAACCGTGTTTCGCCATGGAATGGCGATTCGGCAAGAGAGTGTCTTGTGCAGGCCGATGGGGGCCGTTGTTCCGGCGGTCACTCGAAATCGGATCGACTCGGCCTTCGCATCGATTTCGGCCGGCGAGGCCGTCACACCCTCGGGCAGTCCCAACAACTCGGCCCTGGCCGTACCGGCGAACTCGACCTTCTGTTCCAGTTGTGCCTTCATTTCGATCGTCTCTCCCCTGCGGAGAATGGATCGTGTGAGGACGAGATCCAGAAATGCCGGGAGCACCTCGAGTGTCCTCAACTGTGTCGACACGCCACCACCGCGGAGCTGGGTGGCTTCGCGCGAGACGATCGCAATCGGCCATCGCCCCGGTTGCGTTTCCCGGTTGGCTTCCAGTCGCATCGTGACGACCTGTTGGCCGTCCGACAGTGGGTTGGACAACTCGGCACTGACTCCCGGCGGCATGTAGAGCATCGACAATCGCACCTTCCGCCTCAGTCCCGGGCCGACACGGGCGCGAATCGTCAACTGTGTTTCACCTTCCTGGACCAGTGGAGCTCCGATCGGTTCCAGGTCAAGATGCACGGGGTAATCCTCGGCCACCGCCACGGCCAGTCGCTCCGAGTCGACGCCAAAAAAGGCATAGTTGGGAGGGTTGAGTCCGTAGAAGACCGACTGCTCGAATTGTGTTGCCAGTCGCCGGCCTTGTGAGTCGTTGGAACGGAAGCGGACCAGGCTGGCCGTGAGGTGGGCATCCCCGGCCGCCGTGAACAGCATCGGCACCCGCTTGGCGGTCAACCCGGGAGCCTCCAGTGAGACGCCTTCCGGCAGTCCCTCGGCGGCCACGGTCAGGGATCCCTCGGGACAATTCTGCCTGAGGTTCTCGACGATCACCGCGTAGCGGTTGCCACGTGGCACCGAGACGCTTTGCCCGGGGGTGCCTCTCCAGTACGGCGGATCCCGGCGCACAAAAAGGGTCAGTTTCGGCTCGATCCGGGTCACCTCGATCCGGTAGTGGTAGTCGATGCCGCCCTTCTTGAGGTGGTCGGCCACTTCGATGGCGTACACACCCTCCTGGTTTGCGGTCAACTCGGTGTAGGCATCCTGGGCAAACCAGCCGGCGTGGTGGCTGTTGTAGGAAAACATCGATGTTCGATGCCTGCGCGGTGGATCATCGTTCCCGGCGACATGCGTCCCGTCGTGGACACGGTACACGTTGATCACCGAGTCGAGACGCGAATAGAGCCGGCGGGCGAAGACCTGCAGCCTGAAGCGGTCACCTTTTTTGGCTCGAAAACGGAACGTGTCCACGTCGCCGGGCTTCGAGATCACCCCGGCAAAAGCGACCGGTGTGTCCTGTTCCGACGGCGGCGATTTCTGCCACTCGTCGTTGGGCTCGGTTTCGACTACCGTCGGCAGGCTGTTGATCCGAATCGGGTGTGGAGTCGGGGACGAAAGTCCGTCCAGCGTCGGGGTGACGGTGGTCATCCCGAAGACCGAATGGTTGCGGTCGTTGGAGATGGGCAACGACCGGGTGAACGTCCCACGGGGATCGCCCAGGAAAGTCATTCGCACCGACTTGTCCGAGACACGTCCGTCGGCAATCACGGCCAGTGGACGCGGAAAGGTGCCCACGTGCAACAGGTACCTCCCTTGAGGTCCCTTGTAAGATCCCTCGTTTCCATAACCACTCTCGCGGATCGCGATCATGTAGGGGCCGGATTTCTCGGCTACGATTCCGGTGATCGGATCATGCAGTCCCAGGCCGGTGTCATCCGACTCGGCCAGCACTCGTGCCCGGGCATCGAGAATCGTCACGTGGGCATCAAACAGTCGTTGGGCCATCCGGACGGCCTGGACATCAACGTTCAGGCGTTGGCCTTTCTTCAGCGTCACCCGAACCCAGTCGACCTGCCCAACCTTGCTGATATGACCCGAGACGGTCGTGTTGAGTGCGACGTCCTGGGGATCTTCGAATGTTGTCGCTCGCGACCGCTCGGCCAGGCGCGGCAGAGGGCCAACGTACAAGGTGTGCAGGGTCGAGAGTCCACCACGGTCGCGGATACGGAATCGGTGCTGGCCGATCCGGCAGTCGGACGAGACCCGGATCTTTGCCAGGTACTCATGGCCGTCGGCCGGGAGATCCGGAGACCTTTTCTTCAGCTTCAGGTCCAGGCAATCCAGGCCCGGCGAATAGAACAAGATGTCCTCGGCCGATGGCAACCAGGCACACCGCAGCAACACGGTCGCAACATTTCCTCGCTGCAGGTAACGCGGTGCTGCCGAGACCACCGAGCGGGCTTCGGATTGCGCCTGGGCCGTGGAGAACAACGCCACGGCCAGGCCCACGGTTGCCAGCACCTGCCTCACCTTATGGCAACTCATGAGGCCTCCAGCAGTTCTTTGACCACCCGTCCTCCCTTGACGATCTCTATCGGGCGGCCTCCCGGTGCCTTCAATTCTTTCTCAGCAACGATGCCAACCTGATGGTAGATCGTCGTCAGCAGGTCTCGGGGAGCCAGGGTTCCTGTGTCCGGCCCGGAGGCGGTCAGGTCACTGGATCCATGGACAAGGCCCCGACGGACACCGGCTCCGGCCAGCATGACGCTGAACACCCGGGCCCAGTGGTCACGTCCGGCGGACTTGTTGATCCGAGGTGTTCGTCCAAACTCGGTCGTGACGGTCACCAGCGTGGTCTTGAGCAATCCACGATCGTCAAGGTCGGTGATCAGTGCCGCCAGGGCATGGTCGAACGCTGGAACCTGGCTGGCCAGCGAGGGAGCAATGTTGAAGTGGCTGTCCCAGGAACCGTATTCCAGGGACACGAACCGGACACCCGCCTCAACCAGTCGTCTCGCCAGCAGCATTCTCATGCCGGCCTCACCACTGCCATAGTCCTGGCGTGTTTGGGGTTTTTCTTTGGAGAGATCAAATGCTGCACGGGCTGCGGGCGAGTCGATCAGGCGATAGGCCTGCTGGTAGAACGAGTCGATCGCTTTCAACCGGGGGACCTCGGCCTCGCGATCGACCCGATCATTGACCAGCGACAGCAGTGAACGGGCTCGCGACTGCCGGGCGGTGTTGAGACGGGAGGGGGGGCGGAGATCCTTGACGGCAAAACCGGCGTCGGCCGGGTCGCTGCCCAGGCCGAACGGACCGTAGGCCGTGCTCAGGTAACCGTTGCCTGCGAAGCGGTGTGGCTTGCCCGGCACGCAGATGTAGGCCGGCAAATCATTGCGTGGACCGAATTCGTGGGACACCACGCTGCCCACGCTCGGGTAACTGATCGCGGGACTGGGGCCATACCCGGTGTACATCTGGTGGACGCCAGCTTCGTGATCTGCCAGGACGTGGCTGACCGCCCGGCAGAGGGTCACCCGGTCGAGGATCGTTGCTGTACGGGGCAGCAGGTTGCTGAATTGAACGCCCGGTAGGCGAGTGTTGATGACCTCCAGCTGGCCACGGTACTCGGTGGGAGATTGTGGCTTGGGGTCGAAGGTGTCCTGGTGAGCAATCCCCCCGGGAAGAAAAATGTTGATCACGCTGTGGGCGGGGCCGGGACGGCTCTGAAACACCTTCTGGTCAGCTCGGGACTCCCAGCGGAGGAGTTCCGGAAGACTCAGGCCAAAGCCGGCCAATGTGCCGACCGTCAGGGCCTGGCGGCGGGTGATGACTGGGGATAACACAGGCTTCATTGTTATCTGGGGGCAGAAGCTGTCAACAGCCCCTGCCCTTTCCCGGGAGATTCTACCTTGTGATCGCTGGGGCTGAGGGCGGCGGGAGTCTCACCGGTTCAGCGTCCGGGCTGGCCCGATCTGGAAGGTTGGGCGGGATGGCATGTCCATCGCCGTGCGCCGATAGAAGGCGTAGTTGCCGTAGGCACATCCGGCCAGCAGGTCGGGCTGGCCGTCGCCGTCGATGTCGTGGACGGCCCAGTACGGACCGTGTTTCATCAGGTTGTACAGGGGGCGGCCCCACAGCGAGAGGGGCCGCGGGTGATCGAACCTCGGCTCTGTTCGGGTCCCGATATTGCGGACAAACATCGGCTGGCACTTGGTGTTGGCCGGACCCCAATGGCAGATGAGATCCAGCAGGCCATCGCGATCCCAGTCGGCCGCGATGGCCTGGCTGGTGATGTACGCGGGGCACTTCAGCGGCTTCCCGTCCGGATGGGTGATCACACGATCTCGTCGCAGTTTCAGTTGCCCCTCCCTGTCCCGGTATTGGACAAACAATGCATACGCTTCGGCGTACCCTCCGGTGTGACGCGTTCGTCCATCGGCATGAACCATGTCGACGAGGCCGTCACCGTTGAAGTCGCCGAATCCGGCCCTGGCCCGCCACCCGAATGGAGAAACCGGGTCGAGCATCCGCTTGTTCCACTTCCCCGAGCCAGCTCCCAGTCGACGGGCTGTCTCCTTGAGCGTCTGCTCGGTCTCGGGGTACCCGTCAACCAACACTTGCCGGCGTGGCCCGAATTTCGGGGCGTCGCGGGTCCCCACGTTCCGGTACCAGAACACGCGGTTGGTGATGTTGGGCAGCATCAAGTCGGGCAATTTGTCACCGTCCCAGTCCACGTACGAGGGGAAGGGGTACCCCATGTCGTGGAAATACCCACGGATTCCCGGAAAGACCTGGCTCATGAAGATCCGGATCGGGCTGCCTTCCGAATGGATCTGCCGGGGCACGGAGAATTGGGGCCGCCGGTCGGTTCCTTCGTTGAGGATCACCGTGGGCCACCCATTGCCTCCCCCGACCACGAGGTCCCAGTCGCCGTCACCATCCCAGTCGCAGGGGAATGGTGATGCCTGGTCTCCGGCCACCACATCGGCCGACCGGCTGACGATCACGTGGTTCCGCAACCGGATGCCTTCGGGGCCGGACTGGCTCAGATGTTCCAGGAAACGAACCGAGTGAGTTCGCTTGTCGTTGAGCAGCAGGCCTCGGCGTCGGGGGGTGTCGACCGCGGCCAGGAAGGTGGTGTGCTTCAATGCGAGTCCCGGAAACCGCCTGGGGGGGCCGAATCGTGGTGTCTCGCCGCCGAGGTTCTTCCTCCACGTGACCAGGTTGCCCCGGTAGGGTGTCTGGGCATCGGGATCAAGAATCAATCCGACCGCGTCCCGGCGTCCGTCGCCATCGACATCCAGGAAACACGCTCGGCAGCCACAGTCGATCACCACCTCGTCAGCCAGCCGCATTGGCCATCCCTGGGGGTTGGTGTTCTTCAGGAAGTAGCACCGTGAGTCGCGCGTCACACCGGCCTGGTCACTGAACATCCGACCCACGACCAGGTCCAACACGCCGTCCCCATCCAGGTCCACCACGCGGACCGGGCCCCACCAGTGCTCTCCCGAATCGCCGGCCGAGCGATCCGTTGGCAGGGGGAACTTTCGGTCGAATACGAACTCGGGCATCCCACCAGCGTCACGACGTCCGCTGTTGAGGAAGACGTGCGCGAACTTGTGGATGCTCCTGTCGGACTGGAAGCGAGTGGTTTTGCTGGTGGTGGTGTAGATCACGTCGGGGCGACCGTCCCGATTGACATCGACCACGTCAGCGACCAGGTACGGTCCCATGAAGTGCTTCAACTGATTGTCACCAGCCGACTGCTTGTACCTCAGCCGGGCCATCTCGCCGAATTCGAGTTCCCCGTGTGTTCCGGCCATCACCTGGGGAATGCAGACGATTCCGCCCAGCTCTCCCCCGGGCGCGTAATAGTGAGGCAGGGTGCCGACAAGATCGAGTCGTCCGTCCCCGGTCAGGTCGACCAGCCGGGCGGGAAATCTCATCGTGATCGGCCGTGGAACACCGGCATTGTAAGACACCAGGTCTCCAACACCGATCAGAGGCGTGAATCGTCGGGGCCTCAGAGTCGCACGTTTGGCCGTCGTTCGGAAATGGATCTCGTAGGCTCTCTGGTTGGGCCCGGCGGCAACCCATTGCACATGTCCGGAGTTGCCCACGCCGAAACCGTCTCCCAGCGAATGGGCCACAACTCGACCGGTCCCCATCTCGCGAACCTGGATGCTGTTTGGGTCGAGGACCCCCGGCGCGTCGATTGCCGAGAGTGCTTTATCAAAGTCGACAAGTGGGTCCAGCGGAACGTTCTCGGACGGCAGCTTGGATGTGACGGCCACGGGGATGCTGTAGCTTGCCGTCAAACCAGTCGGCGGTTCGGCGGCCACCGCCAGGCCCGCCGGCCAGGTGGTTGTTACTGCCAGCAGCAACCTGCATGCGAACGCCCCGGCGAATAGTCTTCCCATGGTCGAGTCTCCCTGGCCGTTGTTCGATCACATTCTGACAAGGCTCGTGATGCTCGTACAACTGACGCGTTGCTCAACACGCCCTGTTTCCAGGCACCGCTTCAGCGGCAAGGCTGGACCATGGTTCCAATCCCCCGGGTTGAACGCGGGGGCTGCGCTGGCGAGACTGGGGGACCGTGTCCCGGCCAGGAGAGATGTGATGCGAGTTGTGTTGGCGTTGCTGCTGATCGTGTTGTCGAACACGGGCGTGGTGACGGAGGCCGCCGAGCCCGATTCGCCAGTCGGCGAGAGGAACAATTGCCTGGCCGAGGTGGGATCCCTGGTGGTCCGGAGGGCGAGCAAGTCGACCGGCCGGTTGGAGGTGGCCGTGGAAAGTCGCTTGGTGAAGTCGAACCTCCCGGCAGATCCCCTGATCGATTTCACTCTCGAAGCCCGTCGCCAGGGACTCCAGGGGGTGCTGGATCCCGATTCAATTCGAGTTGTCAATCGTGTCACGGGTCAGGATGTGCCCCATTCGCTGGGGCCGGAGTTTTGTCACGGCGACTCCGGACGAGTCCGGTGGCTGATCACCGACCCACGGCAGACTCGCTACATCATCAGCTTCCGGACAACGCCTACACGACGAGTGGTCTCGACCAGGAAACGCGTTCCGCTGATCGGTGTTGGCGATTTGCTGAGATACAACGCGACGGATCCTCGACGGATCGGCGGACTGGTCGGCTTGTCGCGGATGATTGATTTGACCGGTGACGGCCGTCTTGATCTGGTTTCGGCTGGGATGTACACGTTCCAGTCTGGTTGGCCGGGGACCCGAATTCCACGGGACTGGGGAGGGCTGTGGTGCCGGCCGATCCTGGGACGAGGATTGCAGGGGGCGGGGCCGCTGCTGTTCGGAGATCGCATTCCGTTGCGCTACAAGACTTCTCGTGAGTCGAAGGAGTTTCACCAGTTCAATGCCGGTTACATCCATGGTGATGCGGCCGACCTCAACGGGGACGGGCGACCCGACTTGTTGTTCACCACTGCAGCCAAGTCGTCCCGTTTCAGTCGGATTTCGGATGTGCAACGCGACGTGCACCTCTTTCTGGATTCCGGTGATCGCGATGCGGGAGGCATGCCGATCTACCTGTCGGCCGGTCGAGTGCCACACCCACCAGAACACTGGGGGCCGGTGAGAGCTGTCGACCTGGACGGTGATGGTGCGGTCGATCTGGTGCTGGGCAGCATGTATCGCGACGGAGCCCGTCCCGGGGCGGACGTTTCGGCTTGCTACATCAGGAATCGGAATCCGAAGGGCTGGCCGTTCGAGCCAGCCGAGCCGGTGATAGTCTCTGTGGGCCGCCGGCCCTGTTTTTTTGACGTTGACGGTGACGGGAGGCTGGATTCGGTCTGCCTGGTCGCCGATTCGCGGACGAAGCGATTGAACCGTTCCAGCCGCTTGGGATGGCGACGCAACCTCGGCGAGTTTCCTCCACGTTTCGCTTCCTCCCAAGTGCTTGAGGAAGTGGACCTGAAGCACTGTTACACCACCGCTGCGGTCACGACGGGGCCGCGGCCCGGAGTGGTTGTTTCCTACCGCTCCTGGCAACGTGCGGCGTTTCTGGAGGCGGTCTCACCGCCGTCGGAGACGTCATCGCCTCGCCGTCGATTCGTGACCCGAAAACTCCTGGCTCCGTCTCCTGAAATCGCCCTGGGTGATCAGGCGACACCGTTTCCCTGCGATTGGGACGCCGATGGCGATTGGGACCTGCTGGTTGGTGGTGGGTACGGTGACGTGCGGATCGTGATCAATTCGGGCACGACCGCCGAACCCCAGTTCGAAACGGCCCGGCCGGTGTTGGCCGATCGGCGGCCGATCGAGATTCACATGAGCAGCGTGTTCCCGGGCCTGGAGGAGTACGGTCACAACATGGGGTACCCACACCCCTCGTTTGTCGACTGGGACGGCGACGGGTTGCGGGACCTGATGGTGCCCAATATCACCAACCGGGTGTTTTGGTACCGGAACATCGGCACACCGAGTGCACCCCGCTTCGGTCCTCGACGCCAGGTGATCTGTGACGGGTTTGCCGAAACGGCTCGAACGCTCAGCGCGACCGCCAGCCTGCTGGGAGCCGACACGAAGGAGTGGACCAAGCGAGTTCCCGATCCGCACTCACCGTTCGGTTGGCGGAGCCGCGGTGGTTTTGGCGATTTCAACGGTGACGGGTTGTGTGATATGGTCACCACCGATGGCCAGGGGCCCCCCGACAACAATCGCTACGCGGCCCATTCGGCGATTTTCGTCCAGTATCGAGACGGTCGCGGGCGGAGGCGATTGAAGAAACAGCAGGTGGTGACGTTGCCGGACGGCAAGCCGTTGACCAACGTGGTCGGCCAGCCCGCCCAGTTGATTCCTGTTGACTGGGATCGAGATGGACTGCTGGACCTGGTGATCAATCATGGAGCCACCCTGGACACGGCACCCGCGGTTGTCCGAAACATCGGCACCCGGACAGCACCCCGCTTCGATTTTCCTCGACGTTTGAAGTGTTTTGGCGAGGAACTTTCGGGCATTGCCAAGCATGGGCCCTACTACGGTGTCGGGGATCTCGATGGAGATGGTCGGCCGGATCTGTTGGCCTGTCCGGAGATGGGGACCTACCACTTCTTTCGACGCACAGCGATCGACATGCCGCGGCGTCCGCGGTTCGTCATCGGTGCTGAGAGTGGTCAATAATGTGGCGAGGGTGTTCGGCGGTAGCCGAGACTGAAGAGGGGTGGTCTGAAAAAACGTCTTCTGGTTTGGTCAGGCTTTCACTTCAAGTGAGGCTTTTGGGGCTTTGTTTTTTCGGCCTTCTATTGTCTCCAGCGTGTAGATTGCCATCTTGATTCCGGTTGTCTATTGCGGTAAAACCATCGTACCTTTCGGTTTACGTCGTTCTCCTTTAGAGATTGGCACCCCATGCTTCGCCTGCCCCAATGCGTACATGCGTTGGTCTTCGTGATGAGCATCGGAGTGTCGATAGGCGAACTCGCCGCCGAGGAGAACCCCGTTACCTTTGAGCACGACATCCAACCGTTGCTGACCCGGTTTGGTTGCAACGCAGGAGCGTGCCATGGCAAGTCGCGTGGACAAAACGGATTCGCGTTGTCGTTGCTCGGGTTTGATTCCGACTTCGATTATGCGGCGATCACACGTGAAGGGAGAGGCCGGAGAATTTTGCCGGCCGCGCCCAGGTCGAGCCTGTTGCTGCAAAAGGCCACCGGTCGTGTGCCTCATGGCGGAGGGGCTCGATTTGCGGTGAACTCCAAGCAGTTTGAATTGCTTGTCCGCTGGTTGGAAGGCGGAGCCCCGCGTACACCGATTGACGCTCCCAAGTTGGTGCGAGTTGTCGTGGAACCACCGACGAAAAGTCTTGTCGCGGGACAATCCTCGCATCTCCAGGTGTTTGCGGAATACTCAGATGGCAGCCGTCGCGATGTGACCGAAAGCGCTGCCTACCAGTCCAATGACCGCACGATTGCCAGCGTGACCGACGAAGGGGTGGTCGAGGCAGGTCCAGTTTCGGGCGAAACGGCCGTGCTGGCGCGGTACATGAACAACATTGCCGTCTGCCACATCGCGCTGCCAATTCCTGGCGAAGTGGCACAGGAAGTTTATGCGAAGCTGCCGACCCACAACGAGATTGACCGGTTGGTCTGGAAGAAGCTGAAAGTCCTCGGCATGTTGCCATCCGGCGAGGCCGACGATTCCAAGTTCATGCGGCGGTCCTACCTGCGAGTGATTGGGCGGCTCCCGACCCCCGCGGAGGTGCGAGCCTTTCTCGCGGACAGCAGTTCAGACAAGCGTTCCCGGTTGGTTGACACGCTCCTGGAGAGACCGGAATACGGTGATTTCTGGGCCAACAAGTGGGCGGACTTGCTCCGTCCCAATCCGTATCGTGTCGGCATCAAGGCGGTCTGGACGCTGGATGCCTACCTGCGGAAGTCGTTCCGGAAAAATGTTCCCTACGACCAGTTCGCCCGGGAACTGGTGACGGCCAAGGGGAGCACCTGGAAAAATGGTGCAACAGTTATCCATCGCGACCGGCCGCTCACCGTCGAGATTGGTTCCTCGGTGAGTCAGTTGTTCCTTGGCGTGCGGTTGGAGTGTGCCAAATGCCACCACCATCCGTTTGAGGTGTGGAGCCAGGACGACTTCTTCGGATTTGCCGCATTCTTTGCCCGGGTGGGGCACAACGGCGGACTTTCGCCGCCCATCTCTGGCGGCGAGGAATTGATTTTTACAAAGACCTCGGGGTCGCTGCGACATGGACGGACGGGGGCAAACGTGTTGCCCCAGGTCTTGCTGGGCGATCCGCTGACCATCGGCCCGGACAAGGATCCGCGAGAAGTTCTCGCCGACTGGATGACGTCGCCGGAGAATCCTTTCTTTGCCAAGGTCATGGCAAACCGCGTCTGGGCAGAGATCATGGGGCGTGGGTTGGTGGAGCCAGTCGACGACATTCGCGCGACCAACCCATCAACGAATGAAGAGTTGCTCGAGTTCCTGGCGGAGGATTTTCGCTCGCACGGTTACAATGTCAAACACCTGATCGCGACGATTATGAAGTCACATGTGTTTGAGTTGAGTTCGACGCCCGTCAAGCGAAACGTGGGCGACCAACGCAATTTTGCGAGAGCCTACCGACACCGAATGAGAGCGGAGGTCTTGTTGGACGCCGTGAATGGGGTTCTGGAAACCGAGGAGACGTTTGCTGCGATGCCGCCCGGATCCCGGGCGACTCAACTTTGGACCTACCGCTCCTCGTCGTTGTTCCTGGACACGTTCGGGCGGCCGGATCCGAATCAGGACCCACCGTGTGAACGGTCTTCGGATTCCACGACTCCTCAAATTCTGCACCTGATGAACTCGCCGGCGCTCAACAAAAAGCTGGCGAATGATACCGGACGTGTCGCTCGCCTGGCGGCCAGTGACATGACCAATGAGGAAATCATTGACGAAGCGTACTTGTTGATGTTCTCTCGGCGTCCAACAGCCGAAGAATCAAAGAAGGCAGCTGCGATTTTGCCATCGAAAGATCGGCGCCTTGCGGTGGAGGACCTTTTTTGGGCATTGTTGAATACGCCTGAGTTTTTGTTTATTGACTGACTACTCACCGAAAAAGCGATCATTCGAGGACCAGCCATGACACTTGGCCGAAACTGCGACGGTGTGCTGCGGAGAGACTGTTTGAAACTGGGCTTGGGCGCCCTGATGGGCGGAAGCCTCACCAGCGCGCTGGAACTGCGGGCGGTGGCCGGTACTGGCCGGAAAAACGCCACCGGATGCATCCTGATCTGGCTCAGTGGAGGTCCGAGTCATTTCGAGACGTTCGACCCCAAGCCGAATGCTCCGTCGGAGATTCGTGGCGAGTTCCAGACGATCCAGGCCAAGGTCCCCGGCACGGTGTTCTCTGAAAACATGGAGCGGCTCGCGGCCATCGCCGACAAGTTCTCGGTCGTCCGTTCGGTGAAGCACAACCAGAACAACCACGGCGCCGGCAACCACTACATGATGACCGGTTCCCCCACTCGGATCCCGGTCAGTTGTGGTGCGTTTGTCAGCTTCCATCCCAGCATGGGCTCGGTCGTCTCGTCGCAGCGAGGAGCCGAGAATGGTCTTCCGCCGTATTTCTCTCTTCCGTCGCAAACTCGTTCGGGAGGCCCCAACTTCCTGGGGGCTCGGCATGCACCGTTTGTTGTGGCCGATGATCCGAACTCCAAAACATTCCGAGTTCGTGACGTGACGATCCCGAGTATCCTGACCGACGCGCGAGCGGTCCGCCGCCGCCAGATCCGGGACGACCTGGATTCGCTGCTTCGTTTCCAGGATCGTGCGACAGCAGATCCCGTTTTGGGCACGGACGAGAACTATCAGCAAGCGTTGTCGTTGGTGACATCTGCTGAGGCCCAAAAAGCCTTCCAGATCCAACGTGAACCGGATGCCGTACGCGACCGATTCGGACGAAATGCCCTGGGGCAACGAGCCCTGTTGGCCCGCCGACTCGTGGAGGCGGGTGTCCCGTTCGTTACGATCAACGATGGCGGTTGGGACCACCACTCCAACATCTTCCCCAGATTCAAAACCCAGGGACGCGAACTGGAATCGGTTGTTGCGACGCTGATCGAAGACCTGGACGAACGGGGAATGCTCGACACCACATTGGTTGTGGTGATGGGCGAATTTGGACGGACGCCAAAGATCACCACCCTGCCCGGCTCGAAAACTCCAGGACGTGACCACTGGTCGAGTGCCATGTCGATCCTCGTCGCCGGTTGCGGCACGCCTGCCGGCCAGATCATCGGCGCGACGGACAAGAACGGTTATACGGCCGTGGAAAGCATTTACGGCCCGGAAAACCTCGTGTCGAGTATCTACCTGAAGTTGGGTATCGACCCCAACACGATCCTCTACAACCGCGTGGGACGCCCGATTCACCTGGTCAGCGACGATCGTCCGATCAAGGAATTGATGGGGTAACGGC
Organism: Planctomycetaceae bacterium; assembly: GCA_002724415.1. GTDB lineage: Bacteria > Planctomycetota > Planctomycetia > Planctomycetales > Planctomycetaceae > UBA8437. The sequence goes on along the minus strand of PBOU01000200.1, from coordinate 3,998 downwards.
CGACCCGGTGGGTTGTGCTGCATGAGACGTTGAACCGAGACTTGATCTGAGACCCGTAACCGGTGACGACCACAGTTCCCGCAGCGCGTGCTCACCAGGGCCCCGTTCAACGCCCCCGCGTCGGTGGGCTTCTCGGCGCGATTGCCAGCGTCGTGAGTTCTTCGACGCTGCCCGTGTGGCTGGTGGTTGTCGTGGTTTTGAGTGCATGGCCCGGACGCAGCCAGGCCGCGGCGCCGACCCTGACACGCCTGTACCCCGCGGGCGGACAGCGGGGTACGACGGTGAAGGTCGAGTGTACGGGGAAATTCAAGTGGCCCGTCAAGATCTGGGCGCCCGGTGTGAAAGTTGTTGCCCTGAAAGACTCGGGGCAGATTCAAGTGACGATCCCGGCGGACCTGGCGGCCGATCGGGTCTGGATTCGTTTGTACGATGCCGAAGGGGCATCCTCTGCGTTACCGTTCCTGCTCAGCAACCTGGTCGAATTTCGAGAAAAGGAACCGAACAATCGACTTGGAAAGGCCCAACCACTGCCGGGAGCCACAACGCCGCCGTCTCAAGACGTGAAAAAAGACGTGAAAAAAGACGCCGATGCGGCTGGCAAAAAGGGAGGTCGTCCCGGATCCCATGGAGTGGCGAATGGCATCCTGCAATCCGCCGGCGACGTGGACGGTTTTTCCGTGTTTGTCAAAGCCGGCTCGACGCTGGTGGCCGACATGGCGGCCAACGCGCGGTTGAATTCTCCGGTCGACGCCGCCCTGCAGGTCGTCAACTCGGATGGATTCGTCGTCGCCGAGAATCACGACGGGGTGGGAATCGATCCACGACTGGCATTTACAGCGACCAAGACGGGGACCTACATCGTCCGCGTGTTTGGTTTTCCGTCGAAGCCCAATTCCAGTATCACCTACTCGGGAGCGGCAACCTACGTTTATCGATTGACCATCACGACCGGCCCATTCATCGCCAATGCGGCTCGGGTTTCGGTCGCAGCGGGGACGAAGAGTGTGCCCGTTTACGGCTGGAACATTCCCGAAGGGGCCGAGGTTCCCGTGAGCGGCGAGACGAAATCGCTGCGTGAAGTCGAGTCGGTGTTTGCCAAGCAGATTCCGGCGTCCAGCATCGGGTTTGTCCAGGTTCGCGAGTTTGCGGGACGCGCTCGAATTCGACGGGTCCCATTCAAAACGGTGGGTGTCGCGCGTCCCGCCGGTGGCCCCGGTGCTGCATTGGCGCCTCCGGTGGCCGTTACCGGTTGTCTCGACACGCCCAACCAATTCACCAGGCACGTGTTCCAATTGAAGAAGGGAACCACCTACACGTTGTCTGCTGAATCCTCGACATTCGAATTGCCGGTTGTTCCGATGATGCGAATCATGGCTCCGGACGGTTCCCGGGCAGCTCAAAGTTCGGACCCGGGGAGGGGCAAGGAGACGCAGTTGCGGTTCTCGCCGAAAGTGGATGGCCCCCACGAGGTCCAGGTCTTTGACCGCTACCGGCATCATGGGCCTGGACATTTTTATCAGGTCACGATCGTTCCGGAAAATACGGATTATGAGTTGTCCGTCGGTGCCGACATGCTGGTGGTCACGCCCAAGAAGCCGCTGGAGGTGGAGGTCGTTGTCACCCGTCGCAATGGTCCCGGTGGAAAACTGGGACCGATCACGATTGCAGTCGAGGGGTTGCCGAAAGGAATGACCGCGCCGCCGGTCATTTCTCAGCCGGACGGCGCCACGTCAAAGAAAATCAAACTGACCATCACCACCGACGGCACCGCGTTCTCGGGCCCCATTCGCATCATTGGCAAATGCACCAAGCCCGCCGAGTACCAACGGGTCGCACGTACGCCGGTGAAGTTGGGGAACGCATTTGCGACAACGTGGCTGACCGGAACGGCAAAAAAGTGAGCCGCCTGGCTCGCACCTCAGCGATGGCGAGATCTCATGCCTCGCTCGGACCGTTTTCGAAACCACCCCCCTGCCCTGCCCTCCCGGTCCACAATTCGGACTGATGAGTTGAACGCCGGGGCTGAGGCGAGGAGACTTCAACGCTGCTGGAGCATTCTTTCCCGGGTTCTTCCGACTGTTTGGCGTCAGCCGCATCGAAGAAGGTCAGGACCTGATCGTCGAAGCCGTTCATCAGCGACATCGCGTGTCGGCCACCGGGACCACGCGGTCGCTATCGATGTCGACGGTGTTACGCGCCAGGGTGAAGACCTCCGCTGGCAAGTGTCACCGTGAATGCTCCACCTGTCAGCACGAGCGACCGGCAGAGCAGTCTCCGCAGGTGCGAGGAACTGTCACAATCTTTCTTGTTCCGGTCTTTCACGGCGGTCGGCAATATCAATTCTTCCCGGCTGAGTTGTTACCGGGGACATCCGAGACCGACTTGGAATTGGCAACGGCGGTGACGTGTACCTCCAGTTCCTCCATCATTGGCACATGGGGACGTTTCCCGGGGGTCGCCAGTATCAGACCCAGCACGTTGTTCCCTCGGAATGGAGGACAGTGGGCCAGGTCGATCTCGAAGCGGGTTCCCATCAGTCCCCCTCGCAATTTTCCGGCCGGAATCCGGCGGATGTGCTTCTTGTCGACCGCCACGCCATTGATGTCGACGTCGACATGGTCGTTTCCTGTGACATGATAGAACCAGAACCGGAATCGTCCGGACAGGCGCTCGCCTTGCCGGCCATCTGCCACTCGGAACGGAAATGTCAATCGCTTGCCGATCCGATCATTGGAGAAGAGCAAGGTCGGGCTGTTCTTGTGGCCCAGCGGGCTGGAACCCTCGTCGTACCACGGATAATTCCGGAACGGTGGCTTTCTCCCGCTGATGCCCTTGCCCATTGGCAAAAACCGATAGGTGCGAGGCCCCGCGAAAACGGTCTCTCGTGTGCGGATAGCCTGGGTCCACGCCGCGATCCGCTTTCGTTGCTTGGGAGCTGCTGTCACCGCGCGGCCGAAGTGAGCACCGACATTCCAGAACGAAATGCTGTCGGCTCCGAAAGTGTAGAAATTGGCTGCCGCTCCCCGCGCCTCGGCCGTATTCAGCAACATGCTCAAGTATCCCTTGGCGTGTTCGGCTGACGTGGCGACACCGCGATCGAGTGGGATCGGAGGTCCGGATGAAAACGAACCGATCATGTTGCCCATCGTCACGATCGTGTCGACACCGGCCGGGCGTGTGAATCGAGCGAACTCGTCGACAGGCGTCTGGGGATCCGTGTTGTTCCAGGTCGAGACCACTACAAAGTCGATCCAGCCCTTCTTGACCCAGGTCTCGATATCGACACCCGCCAGCCAGCAGGCGTGCAGTGACTCGGGCACTCGGACTCCCAGGGTCAGGCGTTTGCCGTTTTTACGACGTCGTCCCGACTTGTCCATCATCTCGCGAATCTGCCCGACATAGCGGGTCATGATCGGCGCCTTCTCACGCCCCCGGTGTCTCGGAAAGTGCTTGGCCCAGCGGACAAAGTTCAACTCGAGGCCATCGACGGGGTACTCGGTGATGATCTCCCTCATGATTCCCATCCGATGATCCCGCACTGCGGCGAAGGAGTAATCCAGTGCGGTCTCGTTGGTCCGGCCATCGGGTTGCTTGATCACGTATTCGGGATGATCGATGGAGAATTGGGAGCACAGGTCATCGAACCTGTTGAGCCGGATGTGGTGAGTGTCGCCCATCCGCACGGCCGCCAGGACTTCCTTGCCCTTGGCTTGCATGTGGTCGGTCACCAGTCTCAAGGGGTCGGTGCCGTGCTTCAACAGGTCCAGCAGCCCGTTGACGTAGACGCCGCTTTTTCTCTTGTTTCTCGCCCCATACAGTTCGCCGGCCTTCGTGTCGTAGAAGCAGATGTCCGGCATGCAGGCCAGGTACACGAATGTGGTGAAAGGAACCGCCTTGGACTCGCGATCGAGCCACGCCTTGATGAATGCTGCCGTGTTTTCGCCGGGCGCTTCAGCCAGCACCTGCCCATCGTCATTGAACACGCTCCGGGCCACGCG
>PBOU01000199.1 GCA_002724415.1 Planctomycetaceae bacterium | reverse complement strand
CCTGTAAAATTTACACCCGGAGGGAAATCAACGGGAGAAACGACAAGTTCCGTCGCCAACAATCCGTTCCTCGAAGCTGACGGGCCGTTGCTTGAAAGCCACCTGTTGCCACGTTACAACGACAGCCGACCGTCTGGAATTGAGGGGTTGTCCGATTTCCACCACTTGTCCCCGTAGCTCAATTGGATAGAGCGCTGGCCTCCGGAGCCAGAGGTTAGAGGTTCGAATCCTCTCGGGGATACTCCTTCGCTGCCCCGACATCACACTGCTGGTCAAAGATTGGTTTCTAACTGCGAGTCTCAATCGTGAAGTGCTTCAATTCGCACTCAGTCCGCAGCCTCCTGGTTGTCCTGCTGCTTGTTGCTTGCGACAAAGCCTGGGCGGCCGATAACCAATTGACTGCAGTTGAACGCGCAACCGGCTGGCAATTGCTCTTCGACGGCAAGACTTTCGACGGCTGGATGACCAGCGATGGCAAGCCGAGTCGTCGCCCGATTGAACACTCGGCAATCAACCCCCATCGGGCCGGCGCCTACATGATGGTTCACAAGCAGGCCTGGACCGACTTTCACCTGAAACTCGATTTCAAGATTGCCCCGGGCTGCAACAGCGGTGTGTTTTTTCGCACCTGGACCCTGAAGAAGATCGGCGGCCAGGATGTTGGTTTCAACGGCCTGGAGATCGCGATCGACGACACGACCACGGCCGGTTTCCACGACACCGGCGCCTTGTATGACCTGGTCAAACCAGGTCGAAACGCGATGAAACCCGCCGGCAGTTGGAATCACATGGAGTTGATCTGTCGCGGCCAATTGATCCAAGTGGATCTCAACGGGGTGCGAGTCCTCAAGGCCAACCTCGATCAGTTCGACAAGAAACACAAGCGTCCTGACGGCACACAACACAAGTTCCCCTTCGCTTACAAGGACCACCCGCACCGTGGATATATCGGCCTCCAGGACCACAGCACCGATTGCTGGTACAAGAACATCAAGTTGCTCGATCTGAGCAAGCGTCGCCCAAAAGCCGGTTCACGAGCAACACAACAATGACCCAGCGAGACACTGCCTTCCAGATGGCCGCGTCGAACATCCGTTTCGGCCCGGGAACCACGTCGGAGGTCGGCATGGATCTCGCCGACATGTCAATTCGCAAGGCAGCGGTCTTGATCGACCCGGCGCTGGTGGAGTTGCCAACAGGCCGTACGGTCATCTCCTCGCTGGAGGACGCGGGAGTCGGGTTCGAGGTGTTCGAGAGCATCTCGGTTGAACCGACTGACCGGAGTTTTCAGGACGCGACTGCTTTCGTATCGCGAGGCGACTTTGATGCGATCGTCGCTGTCGGTGGCGGCAGTACGATCGACACCGCCAAGGCCGCCAACCTGTACACCACACACCCTGCCGACTTCCTCGAGTACGTCAACGCGCCGATCGGCAAAGGCCGTCCGGTTCCTGGACCACTGAAACCCCTGATCGCGATTCCAACCACCGCGGGCACCGGCAGCGAAACAACCGGCGTGGCAATCTTTGACTTTGTTGAAATGCAGGCCAAGACCGGAATCGCTCACCGGTTCCTCAAGCCCACTCTTGGCATCGTCGATTCCGAAAACACCCGAACCATGCCCGCCGCGGTGGCCGCTTCGACTGGACTGGATGTCCTCAGCCACGCATTGGAGTCCTACACGGCGATCCCGTTCAACCAGCGACCGAAACCGGATCGACCAATCGAGCGGCCAGCCTACCAGGGCACCAATCCTATCAGTGACATGTGGGCAATCCGGGCCCTGGAATTGATGGCCGAGTTTTTGCCCCGTGCAGTCGCCGACACATCCGACGATGACGCCCGCCAACAAATGTTGCTGGCAGCGGCGATTGCCGGAATTGGATTCGGAAACGCTGGCGTCCACCTGCCACACGGCATGTCCTACCCGGTGGCGGGCATGTGCAAGAGTTTCACACCGCCGGGATACAGCGTGGACCACCCACTGGTTCCACATGGCATCTCGGTCATTCTCAACACCGCAGCGGTGGTCCGATTCACCGCGGGTTCCGATCCCGCGCGGCATCTTGAAGCGGCCCGTGCCCTGGGCGCTGACATCAGTGACGCCGACCCCCGGGACGGAAACCAGGCCGGCCAGATCCTCGCCGACCGTGTTCTCCACTTCATGAAAACTCTAGGCATGCCCAACGGGCTGGCTGCCGTCGGTTACAACGACGCTGACGTCCCACGCCTTGTCGAGGGCACCCTGCCCCAACACCGCGTCACGAAGCTGGCTCCTCGGGAGGCGACCCGAGAGGATCTGGCGGAGTTGTTCCGGGATTCGATGCAGGCGTGGTGAGTCCCCCCGGCCCAGCCGATTCGTCACTCGTGGCTGCCTGACGCTCCTGCACGGCCTCCTCGGGTTCGTCGTCTTCCTCCGCCTGAAAAGATTTCAGGACCAGCATGATGGCACCGGTCACCAGAAAGACGTCGGCGAAGTTGAAAACGGGGTAGTGGTACCGCTGGCCAATCGGCGTCTCGGGTTGCCCGAAAGTGAACAGGAGGAAGTCGCGAACGGCATAACGGACCTGGCCAGCCCGGACCAATCCCTCGGGATACACCTCCCCGTGGCATCCCGCACGGTCAAACAGATTCCCGAGTGTGCCCGCCAGGATCAGGCCCAGCGCCACGGTCAACCACGCGCTGGAACGGCCACCGAGCCGGAACATCCAGAAAAAGACCCCGGCGACGGCCACCAGCGACAGAAGGGCAAACAACCAGGTCCACCCCTGCCCCACACCGAACAGGGCTCCCTCGTTGAAACTCGTCGTCAACTCGAACGTCGCCCAACCTCCGGCGATCGGTTGTCGCGGCCCTGGAACAAAATGGGGATCGAACGCGACGTGCTTGGACCAGAGATCCACAGCGAGCCCAACACAGGCCAGCGCGAAAAACACGACAACCGCCCGGGACGTCCCCGTTTCCAACCGCCTGGCCTCGGCGATGGTCTCGCCGCCCTCGTCACTCATGGCATCTCGGATTCACGTAACCGTTCGCACTCGATGCAGAATCGAGTGAATGGAATCGCTCGCAGTCGGGGCTTGTTGATCCTCGACTGTGCCGCGGTCTTCCCCTCTTTCACGCATCGCTCGCAACCACCATAGGTCCCCGACTCGATGCGGTTCAATGCCTCGGAAATCTCCCGCAGTGTCTCCTGCTCGTTCTCGACGAATCTCAGGGAGAAATCCTGTTCGTAATTGTCGGTCCCCACATCGGCGATGTGGGTGGGGCTACGCGAATCACCACTCCCGTCCCCCTTGGTCAGGGCCTCGTCAGTCAACTGCTGCACATCACCGCGCAGCCGCGCCCTGAGTTGCTCAAGCAGTTCCCGAAACTCCTTGACCTCGGATTTCGAATACACAGCCATCGACACACTCCGAGCCCGCCTCAAGATGACGATCGACAGATCACCAGTTTGGACGGTGCCTTATGATGATACGACCACCGCGGCGGGTCAAGCAACGTCCCTGTCCTGCGTCAGGCAATCGCCTCAAAGACTGGCTCGCCACCGTGTGCTATCGGAATGGGGCGGCCGGACAGATCGTCAACCGTCATCGAAGGATCGACCCCCAGTTGATGGTAGATCGTCGCCACCATATCACCTGCCGATACCGGGCGATCGGCAGGATAGGCCGCTTGGTCATCGGTCCGACCGACCACACAGCCTCGCTTGATGCCACCGCCAAACAGCAGGCTGAAACCGCACTGTGGCCAGTGATCACGTCCGGCCTTCGCATTGATCCGGGGTGTCCGTCCCATCTCACCCATCACCACGACCAGTGTCGAATCAAGCATCCCACTGGATTTCAGATCTGTCACCAGGGACGTGACCATCGCATCGAGCACGGGCAGGTGGCCCCGCAGCATTCCGAAGTTGTTGCCGTGCAAATCCCAGTGACCACCCCGCTGTGCCTCCCAGTTGACCGTCACGAAGGTCGATCCCGCTTCGACCAATTTGCGAGCCACCAGGGTGCTGTTGCCCCAAAGGTTGTCGCCATAACGATCGCGGACCGAACGAGATTCACCGGAAAGATCGAACGCAGCCCGGGTCTTGGGTGACGTCAACAGGCCAAACACCTGCTGCTGAAACTTGGTCATCCCGTCCAGTGATCCGGCCTTGTCGATGCCCCGCAGACGGGTGTCGAACTGTTCCAGCAGGCTCCGACGACGATCGAGCCGGTCGGCGGTGACCGCGGGCAATTCGTCCAGCGACGGCAACAGGGGAGCCCCCTGGGCCAAGACCGGGTCGTAGTCCCCGTTCCCCTTGCGATCCCACTTGGGATCACAAACGGTGAACAGCGGATCATACCGACTGCCAAGATACCCCCCGTAGGGTCCGGAACGACGCAACGCCTGTCCATAACCGGGAAACGCCGGCATCAGGACGTACCGTGGCACGTCCCGTGGCCCAATGTCCAGGTGCTGGCAGATCGACCCCATGCTCGGATGGTCCGACCGTTTGGCGAAGTAATTTTCGCGGTCATTTCCGCCGTCGAACCCGGTCAGGACATTGTACGGATTGTGGCTGTTGTACTTGTGGGAATACGTCCGAATCAGGGTCGCCTGGTCCATCAACCCGGCGATCCCGGGCATCAGGCTGCAGATCGACAATCCGGGAATCGCGGTGGGAATCCCGACCATCTCGCCGCGGACATTCGATGGAGCCTGGGGCTTCAGGTCAAACATGTCCATGTGCGGCGGACCGCCGAAGAGATTGATCAGCACGACGCTCTTGGCGCGCCGCGGCAAAGCGGCCTGCTGCTGATTGGATGCGTGCAAAAACGTCGGCAACGACACGCCACCAAACAGACCCAGCCCACCAACCCGGATCGCCTCTCGACGAGTCATCCCGTCGCAGACCATCTGTCGTTCACCGAGTACGCGAAGCACTGTCCAGTCCTCCTCCAAGTCTTCTCTCGGTAGAATACACGCAGAGGTCCACTATTCTCAAGGTGTCTCACTCGCGTGCGATTCCGAACCCGGTCGAGTACGGTGTCGAGCTGACCCCGGTTCCCCTTTGACATTTCACGGCGGACAACATCGTGAAACGCCCTCGCATTGCTGCGGTTGTCACCGAATTCCGCCGGTATTCGCACGCGCAGCACATCCTGGACCGCTACCTGTACGGGTACAGCTGGAACGGTCGCCATCATGTCCCCGACATCGACCTGGTGGCGGTCTACACCGACCAGCAACCCGATGGAGAACTCAGCCGCGAACGGGCAAAAGACTTCCCGCGGATGAAACTCTATCCGACGATTGCCGAGGCGTTGTGCCGAGGGGGGCGCCGCCTGGACGTTGACGGGGTGCTGTTGATCGGCGAGCACGGCAACTACCCCACCAACAAGAAGGGCCAGCGACTCTATCCGCGGTACGAGTTCTTTCAGCAGATCGTCAATGTATTTCGCGAAAGCAATCGCAGCGTCCCGGTCTTCAACGACAAGCATCTCTCGTGGAACTGGGACTGGGCTCTCGAAATGGTCGAAACGGCCCGCGAGCTCGACTTCCCGCTACTGGCCGGTTCAAGCCTGCCGGTGACACGACGAATCCCCCAGGTCGACATGCCCCTGGGAGCCCGGGTCGAGGAAGCCCTGTGCGTGGCCATCGGCGGTGTCGACGGTTATGACATTCACGCCCTGGAAGCGATGCAATCGATGGTGGAACGACGTGACGGAGGCGAAACGGGGGTCGAGTGGATCGAAGCAACCACCGAAGTTGACGCGATCGTCAAGGCCCTGGCCGCCGGGTCGTTTGACCAGGGAGGATGGGACCCGACACTCTTCCGCGCCTGCCTGTGCCGAAGCCACCAGTTGGTTCCAACGCGACAGGGATTCAACCACACGCTGCCCACCAACCGGCAAATCGAGACCCTGATGCGAGATCCGCAGAACCGAAACACGCCGGTGTTGTATCGGTACCAGCATCGCGACGGGTTGAGAATGAACATGCTGCTGATCGAGGGCGTCGTCAACGACTTCACTTTTGCCGCCCGACTGACCGGCCACTCCAAGCCACTCTCGGTACAGATGTTTCTGTCCCCGCGGGAAGTCTGCAATTTCTTCAACCCGCTGACTCATGCCACCGAGACACTGTTCCAGACGGGCCAGGCCCCCTATCCCGTCGAGCGAACCCTGCTGACGACGGGACTGACCGCCGCTGGGATCGAGTCACTGTACCGGAAGGGGCAACGACTGAAGACACCCCACCTGGACGTCTCTTACCATCCCCCTCAACAGTCAACCTACTGGAGCAACTGATCGTGCCCCGCACTCGCTCCACCACGACCCGACGCCATTTTCTCGGAACAACTGCCGCCACGGCGGTGGCCGGATCACTGGCCACTCCGGCCACGGGAACCGTAGACAATCAAGCCGGCCCGGCGTCTCCCAGGAAACGGATCGCCATCATCACCACTCTGTGGGCGTACCTGAGACACGGGCAACACATCGGCGACCGGTTCCTGGTCGGATACCCGTGGGAGGGCGACTGGCACGAACCGGAGGTGGAGGTGGTTTCGGCGTTCGTGGCCCAGCAACCCACCGAGATGGACAGGAAGATCCGCGCCAAGGAATTCGGGTTCCCCCAAGGGGACCTGTCGATTCACCGGGCCCAGGAATTCGGATTCTCACTCCACAAGTCCATCGCCGAAGCGCTCCGCTGCGGCGGAAAGACACTGGCTGTTGACGGGGTGGTGCTCATCGCCGAACACGGTGAATATCCAACCAACCCCCTGGGACAAAAACTCTATCCTCGAGCTGAATTCTTCTCGGAAATCGTCGATGTTTTTCGCAGCGACGGACGCGCCGTCCCCGTCTTCAACGACAAGCACCTCTCCTACAGCTTCGAAAAAGCGAGGGCGATGTACAACGCGAGTCGCGAACTGGAATTCCCACTGTTGGCCGGTTCCAGTTTGCCCGTGGGATGGCGGATGCCGGAGATGGAAGTGCCGCACGGAGCCAAGATCCAGGAGGCACTGGCCATTTCGGGGAGCCAGTCGCTCGACTCAGCCGGTTTTCACGCTCTCGAGGCACTGCAATGCCTTGTGGAAAGACGACGTGGTGGCGAATCCGGGATTCGACGGGTGCAGACACTCACCGGGCCCGACGTCTGGCGGGCGCTGTCTCGCAAGAAATGGTCCACCGACCTGATGGCTCGCGCGCTCTCACGAGCTGACCTGGTCGAGGGCATCACGCTGGTCGACGCGCGGCCCCAGGACCTGGCCGCCCCGGGTGTGCTCGAGTCGATCGTCCCCCATCCCCAGGCGGTCCTGTTCGAATACCGTGACGGGCTGTCGGCAACACTGTTGATGCTCGAGGGCGCCATCGGAGATTTCACCGCCGCCGTCCGCCTCGATCGCGGCGACCGCGTGCTCTCGACCAAGTTTCATCTCCCGGTCGAACCCAACGTCGCCTACTCCGCGTGCCTGGCTCACCATATCGAAACGATGATCGTGAACGGGCAAGCCGGCTACCCGGTTGAACGCACGCTGCTGGTCAGTGGCCTGCTCGAAGCGGCTCACCACTCGAGGTCCCAGCAGGGACGACGCCTGAAGACACCGCAGTTGAACGTCCGCTACCAGGCACCGCGGGCCTCCCTGTATTGCCGCAGTTGATCAGCCCAGTTGATCCCCAATAGCGGCCGGCAACCCCGTCTCGAAATCGGGGTAGAGCAATTCCAACCCCAGTTCCTTCCTCAGCCTCGCGTTCTGGCATCGTTTCCCCAGACCGTCGATCCGCGAACCGCCCCGCGCCACATCAAATGTCGGCGGAGGCGCCTCGAACAACTCCGCCAGTCGACCGAAAAACTCCTCTCGCCGCACCGGCCGATCATCACAGATCAACCACATCCTGTTCTCCAGACCGTCCGCCTCGATCGTCGAGGCCGTCACAACTGCCCGCGCCGCGTCGTCGACATGAATCAGGTTCAACCACGCGTCAGGACGACCACCCAGGGGAGTCCCTGACACCAGGGTTTCCCGTCGGGAAATCAGCCGGCCCGGCCCGTAGAGTCCAGCGAGCCTCAACACGTACCCACGCGTCCCCAAGCGGCTCCGCACCAGGGCTTCCGCCTCCACCAGCACCTGCCCATTTTCCCGGATCGGCTGTGTCGGCGAGTCCTCGTTGACCCGGTCGCCGTCCGACTGCGCATAAACCCCTGTGCTGGAAATGAATATGAACCGCGTGGTCGTCTCCCCCAGGACGTCCAGCACATTCTCCAGGCCGTCCAGGGACACCTCGCGCATGGACTGGGACGTCCGCTCGCGATCCCGGCCCACGGCGAACAACACCACGTCGGCCTCGGGCAGAGACGCCAGGGAATCGGGTTGAGTGACATCAGCCAGCAGCGGCGCCAGGTCCTGGTCGGAGAATTCTGCGGCCCGCTTGTCCGAGCGTGTCACCGCCGAAACAGTCCAGCCCAGATCGCGCCAGGCCCGGGCCACACGGTATCCGAGGTAGCCACAACCGACCACCAGTCCGCTGGGTTTTGCATCGCTCACCGGAGGAACCACCCACTCGAATTCACACGTATCCCTCTTCTTCCTCTTCCTCGACCTGCATCGCCAGCGAGACATCGGTGGTCTGGAACTTCGACTTCAACAGGTCCGAAACATCCTTGGCCCAGAAGATCCCCTCGATTCGCTCCACCTCGGTCGTCCCTCGAGAATCCCGCACTTCGATTTCGCCGTAGCCGAACAACAGGAAACGCCGCAACAGACACGGCCAGGTGTGGATAAACGTCTTGGCTCCCTTCTGAATCGTCCGATCCTTCAATTGGAAATTCTCGTGCTCAAGAAAATTGCCCTGGTGGGCGACAATCCAGCGATCATCCAGTTGTTGCCAGATACTGGACAACAACATCGTGATGCCCAGCACCCCCGACACGACCATCGGGACGCCCCATCCCAGGGTCACATCGATCTTCTTCGCGTTTTCAGCCGTCATCTTGACAACCTCGACGTCCGAAACCTGTTCCCACAACAACATGCCCATGACCACGATCACGATCGTGGTCAGCAGGAATCCCGAGGCCACTCGACCGAACTGAATACCCAGCACCAGCACGGTGATGCAGAGCACTGTCAGCCAGAACCACGACAAACCATCCATGATCGCCTGTGAGAATTCCGGGATGGCGGACCCGTGCACGATTCGGTTGTACAGGCCAAATGCCGCCACGACCCAGCCGACCCAGATCAGGTGAATCGTCGTGACGAAGTTCGGCTGCGAATAGAATTCCAGTTGCCCCTTGCCGTCGTCGGTCTGGAAATCACGGAAGGCAAGTTGCTTGCGCGCGAGATACCTGACGGGGATCGGCAGAAAGACGACGATGACATAGCGGTAAAACTCCTTGAGGACCCTGACGAACATGGTCCACAGCACACCGCCGGTTTTCTTGGCCACTTCGCCGGCTCCATCGGCAATAGTATCCAGCAACCCGTCGTCGTCGGCGGCAGGCTTGGGAGCAGGCACTGGCACATCATCGGTGTTTGAATCTCCAGCCGCGGGAGCATCGCCATCGAACATGTCTACCTTCTCCCCTTGAAGTCGTCGAATTCACAACCTACCGCCAGTTCCACACGCATTTCAGCCGCACACGTCACATCCCGCTCCGCTCACATCTCATCGACTCGCCTGCCTCATTTCCTCCCGATCACTGCGTGCCCGGAGTTTCTGCCGCTTGTCGTACAACCGCCGTCCTCGGGCCATGGCCAGGCCAACCTTGATCTTGCCACCGACAAAATGAACCGTCAGCGGCACCAGCGTCAGACCCTGCTGCGATGCGGACTCGGCAAATTTTTTCAACTCCCGCTTGTGCACAAGCAACTTCCGTCGTCGCTCGGGGTCGTGATTCATCACATTCGCCTGGGGATACTCGGCAATCCGTGCTCCCAGCCACCAGAGTTCACCGTCAATGACCCGGGCATAGGACTCGTCGATCGAGACCTTCCCATCCCGAATACTCTTCACCTCGCTACCGGTCAGCACCACGCCACACTCGAGTTCCTCGAGCACGTCATAGGTGTGACGTGCCTTGCGGTTGCGAGTGACGACACGACGCTCCGGACCGGAGTCATTCGTCTTGGTCGGCTGTTTCTTTTTCTTCGCCATGGGCGGGAAAATCTTACAGCGCCACGGCGCCGGGAAAAGGGTACGCCGCAACGAGATCAGCCAACTCCGGCCAATTGAACCAGCAACTGCTCGACCACGAGGTGATCAGGCAGCTTGCCCTCGTCATCGGCTCCCTTCAATTTCTTATCCACCGTCAACAACCGTTTCAGAATTTGCTCGGCCTCGTCGCGTCCGATCCGGCGGAGATACCGGTTCGATTCATCGACTTCCTTGTAGTAGACACCGGCATCTTTGAGAGCCTGGCTGAGCCGCTTGCCCTGCCGGGCCATCTCTGTCGCACGAGCCAGTCGTCGGTACACGTAGGCCACACCGCCCATCAACTTCGGCAGTGGCTCCTTCGATTCGTGAAGTCGGCCAAATTCCACCAGGGCCGACTCGGTCCGCCCCTGCCGCAACGCGGCCAGCATGTCGAAGGTCGATTGCACCTGCCATCCACCAACCAGTGACCTCACCATCTCGACATCAATCCGTCCCCCCGGGGAGCAGGAGGCCAGCTTGGCCAGTTCGGATTCGAGTTGCGCGAGATTCGAGCCCACCAGTTCCACGAGCAACGACGCTGCGTCTCGCGTCAATTCGATCGCGTGCTGCTCACCGGCAATTCCTCCCAACCACCGCAGCAAGGCCGCCCCTTCCAACGCTGTACATTCCACCACGGCGCCCGATGCCTTGACCGCCTTGGCCAACCGCGTGTTCCCCGGAAACGACTTCGGCTGCAAGATCAGCACACTCTTCTTGACCGGTGCGGCAACGTACTCTTCCAGCGTCGACCGGTTCTGCTTGATGAACTGTTCCGCATCCTCCACCAGGACAACCCGCCGGTCAGCAAACATCGAGACGGTCGCCAATTCATCGTGAATGTCTCGCCACGTGTTGTCACCGCCGTTTCGACGAGACAGATCCTCCTCGCCCTGCTCACCAAGCACCGCGCGTGCAATGGCGGCTGCACTCTGGCGAACCAGCAAGCCCTCGGCGCCGACCAGGA
Source organism: Planctomycetaceae bacterium (assembly GCA_002724415.1). Classification (GTDB taxonomy): domain Bacteria; phylum Planctomycetota; class Planctomycetia; order Planctomycetales; family Planctomycetaceae; genus UBA8437. The sequence continues at coordinate 15,785 of PBOU01000199.1, read as the reverse complement.
CCACAACCGGAGGCACGTTCTGACCGTCGATCGTCCCAACGAATTCGGTGGCGTGCATTCGCATTGACCCCTCTTCCTGAGAGCCATTACAGTTCCCGGCCGCGCCGGGGCGGGCCCATTACACCAGACCCTCGCCGATCATGACAACCGAGTTCCCAGTCGTCACCCCTCTCGAGTACACCTGTCCGGGACACCGGCAATCGATCTCGCGTGCCGTGCACCTGTCGAGAATGGCGACGTTTTACCCGGCATGCCGCGATTGCGTTCACCGTGACGACACGCACGGCCTCGCCAGAACAACCATCGTTCGACTGGCGAGGACTCAAGACCGGGTGACCCGCAACACGCTGTTTGAAGACGAAGGTGTCCGCGGAGTTCACAGGAACGAATTGACCCGGCGTGATGCCGACCGCCTCGTGTCGGCCCTGGCCTGGCTCTGCTGGCAGGATCGTCCTCCTGGAATCGGCGGCGACACCCGCACCCGGTCCTCACCTGTCATCGTCGTCGGCCACGACACCCGTCCAGCCGCTCGCGATCTCCTGGCCGGTGTTCTCGCGTCACTGGTACGCTCCGGCTGCCGTGCCCTGGAGATCGGCTCGGTCAGCGACGCCTGCTTCCGCTTTGCCGTTGACCATCTGCAGGCCGATGCCGGAGTCCGGGTCACCGGTGCCGGCCGTCCAGCGTCCTGGATCGGGCTGGATGCCGTTGCCGGCCGAGGCCGACCTGTCTCGAGAGGAGCCGGGCTGGACGCGTGGGAAACCGCCGCCGACAGCGGACACCCCAGGCCCACTCGACAAAGTGGCCATCGCCGATCGTTCCAGGTGACGGAGGCCTACGAGGCCACCCTCAGACGCCATCTCCTGGCCTCAAGACCGCTCGCCATCTGTCTCTCCGCACCAGCCGGAACACAAAGTGACTCGCTCACGCGACTGCTCTCCCCACTCCCCTGGAACCTGGTTCACTCGGCAGCACGAACTGGCACTCGTCAACAAACTGTCGCCGAATTGACTCGTGACACCGGCAGCGACCTGGGAATCACCTGGGACCACGATGGCGACCTGGCCACGTTCTGTGACGAAACCGGGGCGACACTCGACCCTCTCCAACTGTTCGTGTTGCTGGCCACCCGCATCCTGTCGGATCATCCGGACCGGGCTGTCGTGCTTGCCGCGTCCTGCCCGGATCACATCACCACGACTGTCCGGAGGCTCGGTGGACGTCCACGCACGGTCTCGGGATCATCCCGGGCCAGTACCTGGCAGGCCATCGCCGACCACGATGCCGTGCTCGGCCTCGACGAGAACAATTCCACCTGGTTTGGTGCTCACACCCCCACCCAGGATCCCCTGTTGACCGTCTCCCATCTGCTGCAGACTCTCGACCGTCATGAACGGCCCCTCTCTGAATTGCTCGCCCGCAACAGCTGACCCACGAAACAGTGACCATGACACATCACGCCCCCAAAGACCCCGGCGACTGGATCGCCAGCCGGATGAACCACATCGATGCATCGGGAATTCGACGCATCTTCGATCTCGCAGCCGGAATGGACCAGAAAGTCGACCTCAGCATCGGGCAGCCTCACTTCGCCACTCCCCCGTCTGTCCGCCGGGCCCTGGCCGATGCTGTCGAAAACGGGCACAACGGGTACAGCCCATCCCCCGGCATCCCTCCACTTCGCGAGGCTCTGCAACAACAGGTCGACACCCGTCACCAACACGACGACCGCCGTGTCATGGTCACCAGTGGCACCAGCGGCGGTTTGGTGCTGGCCCTGTGCACACTGGTCAATCCCGGGGACGAGGTCATCCTGTTTGACCCCGGGTTCATGATGTACCGGCACCTGGTCGCCCTGGCCGGAGGCACCAGCGTGACCGTCGACACCTATCCGGAATTTCGCGTCGATGTCGACCGGGTCGAGAAAGCCATCACCGACCGCACCAAGGCAATCGTCTACAACTCACCAGGCAATCCCACCGGGGCCATGGACGATCCGGAAACGATCGACGACCTGGCCAGGCTGGCGGCGGACCACGGCATCGTGTTGATCAGTGACGAGATCTACAGCCGCTTCTGCTACGACCGCCCGTTCCACTCCCCCGCCTCGGCCAATCCACAAACACTGGTGATTGACGGTTTCAGCAAGTCACACTCGATGACCGGCTGGCGTCTTGGATTCAGTCACGGCCCGGCCGAGATCATCGACCAGATGACCAAGCTGCAACAATTCACATTTGTCTGTGCCCCCCACCCTGTCCAGTGGGCCGGTCTGGCCGCCCTGGAGGTCGACATCAGTGACCATGTCCAGGACTACCACCGCAAACGCGACCGACTGGTCCAACGGCTCTCGGGACATTTTGGAATTGGGGGTGGGGCGGGAGCTTTTTACCTGTTCCTGGAACCGCCCGGAGGAAACGGCAACGAGTTCGTCAACCGTGCCATCCAACAGGGACTGCTCATCGTCCCCGGGTCGGTCTTCAGCCAACGGGATTCTCACGTCCGGGTGTCATTCGCCGTTGATGACGAGACACTCGATGCAGGAGCTGACTTGCTCATCGGGCTGCTCTAACGCGGCTCTTCATTCCGCACCCGGACGCGCCTCAACCGCACGCGAGCGACCGACTGCCCTCCTGCCTGGAGTTTCGCGTCCAGGCCAAGGAATCCCGTCAACGTCCCGGGAACATCTGAATCGACCACCGTCTGGCCATTGAGTCGCACGATGACATGGCTGCCTCGGACCACCAATTCCAGGCGATCCCAACCCAACGGATCACGAGACGGAGTTCTTGGCGGACCGGCCACGGCCATTCGCGAACCGCGGTGAAACAACCGGCACAGCCCAGCAGGTGCCAATTCCAGTTGCAGTCCATCGAACCGGCCACTGGCTGGCCCACCAATCAACAGCGACCCGGTGGTCGTGTCGACTGCCAGAAGTGCCCGCAACCGGAAGTTTTTCAATGAGTCCGATTTGTCCCAGAACCCGCTCGCCCCGTCTCGTGCAGCCGTCTCCAGCCGGACATCGCCACCGGACACCGTCCACAGGCTGCGTCCCAGATCCGTGAGATCATCGCTCTTGTCATCGCCGTGCCGAACGAAACTCATTTTCGCAGCGTCCCGGAACAGGGGAGTGAACCGCAAACGCTTCAACTGGTTGCCAAGTCCTCCCAACGCGACCTTCCCCTTGGACGTCAATTTCAGCGGCTTGTTCACTCCGGCCGTGTTTTCCATCACGACCTGCTTCAACAGTTCCACGGCGGTGGTGATCCGAGCCACCTCGTCCGGATCCCCCCGGACCGCCCCCACGGCGAGCCCCAACAATTTCCTGGCCTCCGACAACCGTCCTGCATTGACCGCTGGCACAAACACCCGCAACGCCTCCTCGCTGATCTCGGCCCGGGCGGCGGAGTTGAGGGTCGTGAGGTTCAGCACGCCAAAGGCCTTGAGTGTCAGGGCGACCGGGTCCACCTGGAACCGCCGCTGCCAGGCCCGGGCAACCTGCAAAGCCACCGCCGTCTGTCGACCACGCAGAGCGGTCTCGAAGGCAAAATCGAACAGGGAATAGGCACGGGCCGAACCAGTCGTCTCGCGGGCCTGCTCCATGACGTCAACCGCCAGCCGGGAACGAGCCAGTGGCGTGCGTGCCTGGGCCAGCAATGGCCGGAACACGTCCAGGACATCGGCCGCCGCCGATTTCCGTTCGGCTTGAGAAGGAACCACCTCGCCACGGGCAGTCACCCGAGCCGGTCTCACGACAAGCAACAGCAGTCCCTCGTCGTACAGTTCGTCGTTGGCAGCCGAGGCGACCCGCACTCGAACTCGCCACCCCCGCGGCGCCTGAGTCGCCCGAGGCGCCCAGGTGAAAATACCGGTGATGGGGTCGATCGCCGCGCCAGCCGGGACCTGGCCCTGCAGACTGAAACGAACCGGCCCGGGTGGTTCATCAGGATCGTCAGCTCGAACCCGCAATCGCAGGCTTTGTCCCACTCGCATCGACAGGCTCGGAATCGATCGCAAACGGGGAGGCTGATCCACTTCCCGGACTGACACAACAAGCGTCGACTCGGCGCGTTGGCGAACCGGATCGATCACTTCAGAATCAAAGGCCGTCGCCCGCACGGTGACCGTGAACTCTCCCGGCCCCTGTTGCTCCGTCGGTGTCCAACTCAACCGGCCGGTCCGACGATCGAGCACCATTCCTGTGGGGGCATCATTGCCCAGCGTGTATTCGATGACGTTGGCCGGTCGATCGGGATCGGTGGCTGCCAACTGGACAGTCATTTCCTGGAGTTCATCCACTCGGACCACGCCGGGTGACTCAAGATGGGGTGGCCTGTCCACCTCGCGGACAAGTACGACGGCCTCGGACAACGGTTGCCAGTTCGAGTCCGAGGCATCCCGGCTCTCCACGACGATCGTGTGCCGTCCCGGACCGTCGCTCTCCTGGGGTGTCCACGTCAGTTTCGCATTTCTGTCAACCGTGACTCCCGCGGGACCACCCGGCCGGATCCGCAATTCAAAACCCGGATCTCCCAGCCGTTCGGCCAACCGATGCGACTCGCCCAGCAACCGCAGTTCGAACAACTGTTCCTCGTCGATCACCTGCTCCGGGTGCCTGACCACACTCAGGCCGTCCACCGGCGGGGGTGACGGGTTGTCCACCACATCCGGGTCTCCCGTGGTGGAACCCGGATTGGCCACCAGCCACCAGGTCAGCACCACCCCCAGCACCACCGCCGCCAGCCCTCCCAGGGCCAGGCGATTGCGACCTGGTGAAGCCGCAGCCTGGCCATCGCGGTCGTCGGTCGACTGCTGTGGTTCCGGGCGAACCGATTCCAGGAACTGTTCAAGGCTGCCGCCAGCCACCTGGGTCGGTTGTTCCATTGCGTCGGAAAGCGTCAGTGACGCGGCCGGCTCGACTGCCGGTGAATCCTCGACATCCCGACGGGTCGGTGGCGAGGAAAATTCCGCCAGTGCCTCGGCGACCTCGGCAGGATCTCCATACCGCTTCGCCACGTCACGACGCAACATTTTCGAGACAACCGCCTCCAACCCGCGGGGCAGTTCTGGATCGATCGACCTGAGCGTGGGAGCAGCCAGGTTGGTACGAGCCATCAACGTCTGGAAGGGATTTTCTCCTTGGAAAGGCGGGACCCCGACCAGGAAACGGAACAGCGTGCAGCCGAGACTGTAGATGTCGCCACGGATGTCCACCGCCTTGGTGTCCCACGCCTGTTCCGGTGACATGTAGTCGGGCGTCCCCATCATCTGTCCGGTCTTGGTCAACCCTCCCTCTGCCTGTTCAGCATCCGCAAATCGAGCCAAGCCCATGTCCAGGATTTTCACCAATGGCTGGCTGTCAGCCGTCCAGGTCAACATCAAGTTCGAGGGCTTGAGATCTCGATGCACCAGGCCCTGCTGGTGAGCCGCCGACAATCCCAGGGCCGCCTGGCGGATAAACTCACACGCCTCGCCCACCGCCAGGCGTCCTCGGCGCTCGGCGATCGAGCCCAGGTTGGCTCCGTCGACATACTCCATCACCAGAAAATGGTCATCGTCAACGCTCTCCGCATCGATCGCTCGCACCACGTTGGGATGGTCGATCGCCGCGACGGCCTGGATCTCCTGCTGAAACCTTGCCACGTGGCTGGCACTCTTCACCAGCCGCCGGGCCATCACTTTCACCGCAACCACACGTCCCAGCACCACGTGCTCGGCCTTGAACACGGTCCCCATGCCACCCCGGCCGAGCAAGTCGAGCAGCCGGTAATTTCCCAGGTGAAACGCATCACGGCCCGAAAGCAGCATCTGCAACTGCCAGCCGGTCAACTGCCCACGTCGTACCAGCTTGCGACCGAGCGGCTCGACCTGCACCGCGTCCCGCACCGGATCGATCTCCACCTGCAACGCAGCGAGATCATCCCGCGTCAGCAGGTCGCTGCGTTCGAGTCGGTCGAGAAACTCACCGAGGTCAAATGGGGGCATGAACCGCTCTTCGAAACGGGTGCGTCATTGGAACGCGGACCGGTCCCGGCACTCCACGTCCCCGCTCGGCTGGCCCGCCCACCAGCAACGTCCAGACGTCAGGGTAATACGGCCTCCCGAGTGGCCGCAAGATGGAAACCGCGGGCAGGCTAACTCTCGTACTGCGACATCCCCGAACCGGACACCTTGTTCAGGCGATTGTGGCAATGCAACGCCTCGAGCACAAATTCCGCCATGCTGGCCCGGGCCGACTGCCGACGCGTCTCGTCCGAACCAAGCCGCTCATGCAATTCCGGATCGGCTTGCACAACGAGTTCATCAAGCCGTTCGACAAACCCGGGAATCGTCGCCACCTGGCCCAACAGGTCATCGGCTGACGCGGCATCCCCGACAGACACCGGCGCCCCCGTCTCGAAATACTCGACCACGTCGCGGAATTGCCGGGTCGACAAGCCCAGGTCGAACACGTTTCGCACGGCCTCCCCGATCAAACGTGCCACCAACCCATCCTCCTCCCCGGGTTCCTCGCTCATCGTCAATTCCATCTTGCCACGGGAACTGGCCCGAACAGCCATCAGGTCACTGACCCGAACCACTTCGGACTGCTGGTCCAACACCACGGCACGGCGTTCCGCACTGGAAACCACATTCTCCATGTTGGCCATCGACATCCGCACGCTCACGCCGGATTGCTGGTTGACGTGAGGGCTACTGCGAGCCAGCCTCGCAAACTCCTCGACCACATCCTTGATCCAGCACGGGACCAGTACCTCAACTGGTCCATCGCGTTTCACCCAGGCGTTCTCATCGGTGATCCTGACACCAATTTCCCGCGTCGGCGGGTAATGGGTCCTGATCACGCTCCCGATCCGGTCCTTCAGCGGTGTCACCAGCCGACCACGGTTGGTGTAGTCCTCGGGATTGGCGCTGAAGACCATGCACAGGTCCAGGTCCAGTCGGACAGGAAACCCCCGGATCTGCACGTCACGCTCTTCGAGCACGTTGAACAACCCCACCTGGATCTTTGGACTCAGGTCGGGCAACTCATTCATGCAGAAAATTCCGCGGTGGCTGCGCGGCACCAGCCCAAAATGGAGCACGTCCTCGTTGGAGAGATGTTGCCCCTCGGCATGCTTGATCAGGTCGATCTCTCCGACCAAGTCCGCAATCGTCACGTCCGGGGTTGCCAACTTTTCGTTGTAGCGATCCTCCCGGCCGAGCCACTCCACCGGACATCCGTCTCCCTCGCTCGCAATCCGTTCCCTCGCGAATTTCGAAACCGGTCGCAGGGGATCGTCGTGCATCTCCGAACCGGCCACAACCGGGATCACCTCGTCGAGCAAAGCCACCAACATCCTCAGCATCCGGGTCTTTCCCTGCCCACGCAGGCCCAAAAAGAGCATGTCATGCTGCGAGAGGATGGCGTTTTGAACCTGGGGAATCACCGTCTCGTCGAAACCGAGGATTCCGGGAAACAACGGCGAGCCCGCAACCAGCCGCGTCAACAGGTTGGCTCGCATCTCATCCTTGACGCTCCGCGACTGGTAACCGCTCGCACGGAGTTCACCAAGAGTGCGGGGAAGATCGGACATGGCACACGTTTTTCCAGAAAAAATGGAACGCAACAACGCACCTAGTCTAGCCGGCACCAGGTGGACGAGAAACCAAACCGGAAGACAGGGACTTGGCAGCCATTTGAAGAGGAACCTATGATCAGTAGACGACCATCATCCCGAGACAGCCTTCCATGTCGACTCCACCAGAGCCGTCCGACGACACCGTAGAATTTGACGGCGGCACTAACGACAGCGGATTCCAACTCCAGGATCCATCCCAGGCGGCCGCCGAAGGCTCGGGCCAGGTCCCAATGGGCAATCCAGCGGAACTGGGTGGTTCGGTGTTGGGAGATTTTCATCTGCTGAGAATCCTCGGCAGTGGCGGCATGGCCAACGTCTACCTGGCCGAACAGATCTCTCTCAAACGAAAGGTCGCATTGAAAGTACTGCGGCCGGATCTGCTGGCCGACGACACTCATCTGGAACGTTTTGCCCGCGAAGCCACCGCGGCCGCAGGACTGAACCACAACAATATCGTCCAGGTCTTTGGTGTCGGTGACCAGGACGGGCTGCACTACATTGCCCAGGAGTATGTCCAGGGCGTCAACCTCCGCGAGTTCATCAGCCGAAAGGGTCCCCCTGAAGCGGCCGTCGCCGTGCACATCGTTCGACAGGTCGCACTGGCACTGAAAGCGGCGGCCGAGGCCGGGATCGTGCACCGGGACATCAAGCCCGAAAACATTCTGTTGACCCGGCAAGGAACCGTCAAAGTCACCGACTTCGGGCTGGCCCAGTTGAGCCCCGAAGCTGACAACAACAGCCTGACGCTGACCCAGGCCGGCACCACGATGGGAACCCCGCTGTACATGAGTCCCGAGCAGGTCAACGGATCTCGGGTCGACCACCGCAGCGACATCTACTCGCTCGGTGTCACCTGTTACCACCTGCTCGCCGGTCGGCCACCGTTTCGTGGTGAAACCGCCATCAGCGTGGCCGTGCAGCACGTCAACAAGACGCCCAGCCCACTGGCAGCCCAGCGCACCGACCTCCCGCGCCGATTGTGCGACCTGGTCCATCGCATGATGGCCAAGGATCCCGACGACCGGGTGCCGAACGCCACCACGTTGCTCGATGAACTCGACACGCTGCAGCGACGACTTGGGGGCGGCCAGGGCGGCATCGCAACCGACTGGATCGATTACGAACCCCAGGTGTCCCCCTGGTCTCGTCTGCTCGGGAACCTGTCCGACATCGACTGGCAGCGCCACAAGAGCTGGCTGCTGTGGCCAGCCGCGTGCCTGGCTGCCAGTGTGCTTGCCGCGGGCATTTCAATGCTGTCCCGCCCGATCAGCCCACTCAATGTCCCGCCAAATAAGACCAGCCAGGTGTCCCGTGAAAACCAGGTCGAGAAGCAATTCTTCTACGCCATCATGGTCGACACAGCGTCAGCCTGGCGTGCAGTAATCGACCATCACCCGGACGAGACGCTCTTTGTCAACCAGGCCAAGTACCGCCTGGCAATGCACCACCTGAGACACCTCGAGATCGAAGAAGCCCGGCCGATTTTCGAAGAACTCGTGCTGGCCGGTGAAACCGAACCCGACCTGGTGGCCAGTGGACTGGCCGGCCGGGCCGTCATCGCCAGTTACGACGGCCATTACGAAGAATCCCAGGACGTGATTGCCGAGTTGCTTTTTCCACTCCGCGACTATCTCGCCGTGGAAATGGAACAACTCATCCGCAACACGATCACCAACAACCGCGAGCACTCCAAGCTGGAGATCCGGCAGGGACTCGAGGATTTCTTTCGCAACACCGAGACGGATGCTGACGCCGAGCCGAATTGACCACCGCGCCAGCCCCTCCGTATGATGACCCCGAGTCATTCGATCGGAACCGCGAGCCCCGCGGCCCAACCGAAAGTTCAGCATTGGCCTATCTCACCACCCAGCAGGACCGCACTCCGTGGAGCCTGCGCGAACTCGAAGCCGAACGGACCGTCTTCGGTCGACACCCCAGCAGCCACATCGTGCTCGACAACGAGGCTGTCAGCCGGCACCATGCGCAGATCCTGCGAAGCCACGGACACTACTTTCTCGAGGACCTCAAGAGCCGCAACGGGACCCTGATCAACGGCCGCCTTGTCGACCAGCCGACCGAGCTCCACGAAAACGACGCGATCACACTTTGTGATTTCGAGTTCCGATTCCACCAGGACCGGCCCGAGCAGCAGCCCACTCCGCCAGCCCCACTGGAACACGACAGCGACAACAGCCGCTACTTCGCCGTGGGGGTGGAGCCTGTTGACGACGACTCCTCCTCCTCCTCCATTCTTTCCAAGCTCAGCATGAGCACGATCCGCCGCGACTACGTCGCGGCAGATCCGGAAGCCAAACTGCAGGCGGTGCTCGAGATTTCCAAGAACCTCGGCCAGGTGCTCGAGTTCGACGTGGTCCTCACCCGGATGCTCGACGGACTTTTTGAGATCTTTCCACAGGCCGAGGAGGGGTTCGTCCTGCTCAAGGAAGACAAGAGCGCCAACCCCGTCATCCGTGCCACCCGCAACCGCTCCGACACCCCGGATCGCACCCCATCGATCAGCCTCACGATCGTCCGGGAGGCGATGAACACCGGAGAAGCAATTCTCAGCGCCGACGTGATGGGGGACAACCGGTTTCTCAGCAGCCAGAGCATCGCCGGCATGCGACTCCGTTCGATGATGTGCGCCCCGTTGCTGGGTGTTGACGGCGAGGCATTGGGCCTGGTCCAACTGGCCAGCCGTGATGTCACATTGCCTTTTTCCGAGAGCGACCTGGACGTGCTGGTCGGGGTCGCCACCCAGGGAGCCCTGGCCATCCAAAACGCCTCGCTGCACGCCGAGGTGCTCAAGCAACGTGACCTGGAACGCGAGCTCGAATTCGCCACCCAGGTCCAGTTGGGCTTCCTGCCCAACAAGAGGCCCCAGGCTGACGGACTGGATTTCTGTGATTATTACGAGGCGGCCCACCGCGTCGGTGGTGACTATTTCGACTACATCGAATTGCCAGACGGTCGGATCGCTGTCGCCGTCGCCGATGTCGCCGGCAAGGGCATCCCGGCCGCCCTGCTGATGGCCCGGCTCTATTCCGCCACGCGGTACCACCTGCTCAGCCAACCCGACCTCGGCCAGGCTCTCTCGGACCTGAACCGCGACATCTCCACCAGCGGACTCGGACACCGATTCATCACCTGTGTCCTGATCGTTGTCGATCCGGCCACCCGCCAGGTCACCCTCGCCAATGCCGGCCACCTGCCGCCACTGGTCCGTCACGCCGACGGGTCCATCTCGGAAGTGATCTCCGAATTCCCCGGCATGCCGTTGGGAATTGTGCCCGACCAGGAATTCCAACAACAACAACACCAGTTGGGTCCCGGTGACACCTGGCTGATGTTCACCGACGGTGTGACCGAAGCCATGAACGGTGACAACGAGATCTATGGCACCGAGCGGCTGCAGGACAGCCTGTCCCGGGCACCGGCCGAACTCGACACCATGATCCAGGCCATCGTTGGTGATGTCGAAATCCATTGTGCCAACCGTGACCAGAGCGACGACATGTGCCTGACCGCGTTTCGTTGTATGGATCCTGCCACGTGAGCAATCTCGTCCGTTCGATCCTCGGACCCGACGGCCGGATTGCCGAACGGCTGGACACCTACGAGCCGCGGCCCCAGCAGTTGAAAATGGCCGAGGCGGTGGCCAACGCCATTGAGCAACGTCAACACCTGGTCGTCGAGGCGGGGACCGGGGTCGGCAAGAGCTTCTCGTATCTCGTCCCGTCAATCCTGGCAGTTGCCGCCAATCCCTCGGCCCCAGATCGCCCACGACGTGTCGTCGTCTCCACGCACACCATCGCGTTGCAGGAACAACTGATCACCCGGGACATCCCTTTTCTCAACGCCATTCTGCCTGTCGAATTCTCGGCGGTACTGGCCAAGGGGCGTAGCAACTACATCAGCCTCAGGCGGCTCTCCGGTGCCGTGGCCCGCGAGGAATCGATGTTCGATCAGCCGGCCGAGATCGAACAACTCGAATCGCTGATCGACTGGTCGCTGAAAACCACCGACGGCAGTCGCAGTGACCTCGGCTTTCGGCCCGTGCCGACAGTCTGGGAGGAAGTGGTCAGCGACCGAAACAACTGCCTGCGGCGTGCCTGCCCACGCCACAACGATTGTTTTTACTACCAGGCCCTGAGACGGGCCCAAAATGCTGACATCCTGATCGTCAACCACGCGTTGTTCTTTTCTGATCTCAGTGTGCGACGGGCCGGTGGACGACTTCTGCCGGATTATGACGTGGTGATTCTCGATGAAGCGCACACTGTCGAATCGGTAGCTGCTGACCATCTCGGGCTGACCGTCACAAGCGGACAACTCGATTTTGCCCTCAATCGCCTCTACAACGACCGGCAAAACCGTGGCCTGCTGGTACACCATCAGCAGCGACCACTCCAGAGGATTGCCCAGGAGGCCAGGCTGGTCGCCGGAGAGTTCTTCGAATCACTCCGCGACTGGCAGAGTTCTCTCCAATCACCCAACGGTCGTGTGCGGACCCCTCCCTCGTTGTCCAATCCGCTCAGTGAGCCACTCAAGCAACTCGCCGGAAATGTCCTCGACGCCGCGGATCGCATCGAGGCCGAGGAAGAACGGATCGAATTGAAGGCGGCTGCCGAGCGGGCTGGCGACCTCGCGACAGCTGTCGATGCATGGATGTCACAGCAAATCCCGGATGCGGTGTACTGGGTCGAATCACAACAGCGAGGACGGCACACCAGCACGCGGCTGGCATCCAGCCCCGTCGACGTCGCCCCGCTGTTGGACGAATTGCTCTTCAAGCAGGTCCCCACCGCGGTTCTGACCAGCGCCACGCTCGCCGTCGGCCAGGACAACTTCGAATTCAGCACCGGGCGACTGGGCATCTCCGGTGCCCAGCATCTCCGGCTCGGAAGCCCTTTCGACTTCTCGACCCAGTGCCGGTTGATTCTGCCGTCCCGCATGCCGTCCCCCCAACAGTCGGCTGAATACTCCAGGGCCTGCAGCGATGCCATCCGCCGGCACGTGGCGGCCACCGGTGGTGGAACCCTTGTCCTGTTCACGAGCTACGCGATGCTTCGTGACTGTGCCTCCCAACTCCAGCAATGGTGCCAACAGGAAGGCCGCCCCCTGTACCTCCAGGGAGACTCGCTCTCACGCACCTTGATGCTCCAGAAATTCCGCCAGGAACCGGGGGCCGTGCTTTTTGGTACCGAGAGCTTCTGGCAGGGAATCGACGTGCCCGGCGATGCACTCGAAACTGTGATCATCACGCGTTTGCCTTTCAGCGTGCCCGACCATCCCCTCTTGGAAGCCAGGCTCGAACGAATCCGCAGCCGGGGTGGCGATCCGTTCATGGATTACCAACTGCCCGAGGCAGTGTTGAAACTCAAACAGGGTTTCGGCCGTTTGATCCGGCGATCGACCGACACCGGACGTGTCGTGATTCTCGACCCCCGGATCCGAACCAAGCGCTACGGCCGCGTGTTTCTCGACAGCTTGCCCGATTGTCGAGTGGAAATCGAAGAGGACTGGGATGACATCTGACCCCCGTCCCCCCGGCTGGCCTAACGACGTGACGGCAGCTGGCTGATGCCGCGGACCACCGCGTTGTCAGCGTCACGAGTTCTGACCAGGTGCACCGCAATGCGACTGCCCCCAGGATCACCGTAGACCCAGATCTCGCTGATGGCCCCCCGGACCGCCACTCGCGTCATCCGTCTCGGCGCACCCATTGCCGCCAACAACCGCTTGCCAGACATTCCCACCTGGACCCCAACGGGAACCGTATCGCGACGAGGCCGGCCACCTTTCCCGGATGGCACCGGCCCCCACTTTCCCTCTTTTTTCTCGTAGCCCAGTTGCTCCAGCCGCTCGGCAACCTCCCGATCGTCCGGCTTCAGACCGTCGGCTTCGATCAACGTCGTGACAGCCCGGCGACGATCGTTCTTCAACGCGAGCAACAGGTCAGCCCAGCGAAGACGCCCCGCCACGCCGTCATCCATGAGCTTCCCACGGCGAGCCTCCAGCCAATCATCGACCGCGGACGCAGCTTCGACAGCCCGTCCGGCTGCCTTCATACGAGACGACAACCGATCCAACTCGGCACGGCTCATCGAGACAACCCGTTTCAGATCAGCATCCATTGCCAGACGTTCCCAGCGAGCCGCCTCGCCAACCGCCTCTGGAATCTCACGGCGAATCGTCTCGGCCACCTGGTAACCACTGGAGCCCGCAGCCCGGGCTTGCAAGACGATCAGTTGCATCGCCACGGACGTGTACAGTGCCCGGTGCAAGGTGAGACGCTCCTTGGAATTCGCCTGGTCGTACACAGCCACCGGGTCCTGGCGGTATCGCACCAACAGGGGACCGGATGCCCCATTCTTGGCATCGCGAGCGCCCGCCAATCCACGACCAATCCGGTCCCGCAACCGCCCGAGGACCTCGAGCTTCCCGGCAGCAGCCCGGAGTTCCAGTTGGAACGCTTCGTGCTCGATCGCCCGTTGAACATCTGCTCCCGCGCCCCGGGTGACCGCCAGCCGAGACACATCCCGAAGCGATTGCAGTTTCCCGCTGGCCTGGCTGCGTGCCACACCAATCCCGTTGCGATTCGCCTCAGACGCTTTTTCCTGAAGCAGCGGATCGTCATAGAAACTCCCTCGCCGAGACGCCCAATCGGCCAGGACAAACCAGTCCGACGCTTTCACTTTCGATCCGGTCGGACGACGGCGTGCATAGAGCACCAGGTCGTCGTCCTGCTTACTGATTCGCTCGATCTGGAAAAACAGCTTCTGGCCGTCACGGCGGAGACGACCAACCACCTGGACATTGACATCGCGTTTGCTCCGACGTGACAGTTTCGGCAAGGGCTCGGTCGAACGAAATTCAAGCTGGCAATGTTGAAACTTCAACAGGATTCGACCGGTGATCGCATAACGCCCCTCGATCACCTGCCGCAAGCCAACCTGGCTGGGCCATTTTTTCTTGGCCTTGACGAATTCCTGGATCGAAACCGCTCCGGGAACCGGGGGTGATCCCCAAAACGTCACCAGGCACACAACAAGCAATTGTCCAAGACACCGCCTCACCGGGACACCTCCCCACCATTGCCTTCGGCGTGTCTCCTCTCTGCCCGGGCCGTCCCCGAGGCACTTCCCACGGCGAATGATCCCGGCTCGAGGCCAGCAGCCGTGGCCTGGCGGTCGAGGATCTCCGATATCCCGCCGTCGCCAAGCGTCGCATCAGGCGAAAATCCCAGGTGGCGGATACTGCCAATGTCGGTCCACAAGAAAGCCGTTTCCGGAGTCAATTCCACCCACCACGTGTCAGTGGAGGACTCAAAGCGGCAGGCTTCCAACTGAGCCGCAAAAATCACCGGCCGGGGATCGTCGGACGAATCCGCCCAGCCTGGCAATCGATCCAATGCGGCAAGCCGTCCTCTCAATCGCACCCGGCGATCCTGCAGCAGGAGAGGATACTCCAACTCAAAACCGCCTGACCCGACCAAGCCCGTCGACGTTTCACCACGACGGCCTCCGTCCGGTTCATCCGACGTCTTCACTCCGTCACTGCGACGCTCCAGGACCGATTGCATCACGATCCAGGCACCTCGGTGGTCCCGCTCGAATTGCCGTTCCCACGTCTTCGTGGCACCGTCGTGTTTCAGTCGATCGACGCGGCCGAGTATCTCCACCAGTGACTCACCAATCAGACCATCGGCCGCTGCCGCCTCACGACTGCGTTGACGAATCAACTTCGCCGTTGAATCCGTTCTACCGAGACGGTCCAGGACACCAGCGGCTAAGCCCAGGTCGCGAGCCGCGGCCTCGAAATCACCCGATTCAAACGACTCCAGGCCGCTGCGAGTCAATTCGCCCAGTTGACCGGCCATATTGGAGAATTGGAACTCACGGACACTCCACCATACGGTCCCCCCCACCAGCAACACCATGCAGACAGAGACCAAACGAAATGGAGTGATCCGTCGACGGCGTGGCGTCAGGTCCGAAACCTCCTGGATCCCACGCCGTGTCACCAACGGTCCACGATTTTCTGGCAATGAACCAGCTACAGCGGCATCTGTGTCCACCGTAGCCGACTTGGCGGTCGACTTGGCGGTCGACTTGGCGGTCGACTTGGCGGTCGACTTGGCGGTCGACTTGGCGGTCGACTTGG
>PBOU01000198.1 GCA_002724415.1 Planctomycetaceae bacterium | reverse complement strand
TGCTCGAGGACAGCGCGACAGCGGCCCTGTATCTCGAGAAGGGCCGCGAGATTCTCGTGGGCCTGCACGAATCGGCCGATTCGGACAGGTACATCCAGGACATCGCCGCCGCACAACTGATGCTCGCGCTGATCAAGATGGACCTGCAACCCGATGAACTGGCGCTGGTGTCCGATCTGCTGGATGGCGCGGTCAACCTGTTTGAACAGCTCGGCCCCGACGCTCCGCCAAACGACAAGCGGATCCTGGCCACTTACCTGGCCGAAGCCCACCTGGCCCAGTCGGTTCTGCAGGAACGGATCGGACAGGCCGACGGGGCCATGTCACTGGCAAAACGGGCACAGGCGTTGCTCGAGACGCTCGTGGAATCGGGCCGCGACGGCACGCAACTCGATGCGCTGGCTCGCTGTCATCAACGCGTGGCTCACCTGCAACAATTGAAGAAGGACACGGCCGGAACAACCGCCAGTACCGCCGCGGCCCTGGAATTGCGCGAGGAACTGGCCAAAAAAGGACGGTACCGTCGGGCATTGGCAGTATTGCTGGCCGAATCCAAGAAGACGCGGGCACGGGCCATCCAGCTCGCCCAGGATCTCACGCAAAGCCAACCGTCCAGTTTCCGCACCTGGCTGACCCTGGCCCGGGTCCAAATGAAAGCCGAGCTCTGGCCCGAAGCACACGCGACACTGCTGGAGGCGAAAAAACGGGCGACCGGAATCCCCTCGGCACGGCTCCACCTGATGACCGCCATTTGCCTGGCGCGCCTGGAAAAGCCAGCCGCGGCCAAAACCTCACACGGAACGGGTCGTGAGTTGCTACAAAAGCACGCCCCAGCCAATACCGACCTGCTGGAACTGGCAGCCCGGGCCGAGAAATTGCTCTCGGATCCCCGCTGAAAATCGCCAAAAACAGGCAATCTGGGCAAGTTGTGACGCTTCTGACCCGGTCTCAGTCATTTCACGGTGATCGGAATCGGTCCAGGGACTCACTGCCCCGGAACTTTCAGCCGATCCAGTAAAGGTATCCGGTTCGGCAATTTGTGCGCCGGCACCGGTCCTGTTCGCAGTCCCGCCAAGGATGGCCCGACATGCGGTACCGTGTTCGCGTCCTATTCGCCTGCCTTGTCGTGGGCCTGTTTTTCGGCACGCCGTCGAACTCGGTGGCCGCCTGGCTGCTGGTCGACGTGGCCACTGACGCCGAGGAACCCGACGCGGTCGGATACGCGTGGATGGGCGACACCCGCCCGGAGCCCGACCTGCTGGAAGCCGACACCGGGCCACCGGAACCCCTGGAGGTCGACAACCTGGTCCCGCCCGGTCCTCCGGCGATCGATCCGGCCGGATTGCTCATCCTGCAGCCACAACCCCTGAAACTCCGGACGGTCCGTCCCTTCCAGGCGGCCGATGTCAGCAAGACGGGACTCTTTGGTCGCGGCAAGATCCGCAAGAGCCTCTTCAGCCGCCAGCGGCAACAGCTCTCCTCGCGCACCGGTGCCGACGTCGTGCTGGGCAAATCGGCCCGCTCGCGATCGGCCACCGATGCCGGCAGCCTGTTGCAGAAATCGCCGGCGGTCCTGGGCCTGGGCATCCAGAAGAGAACACCCATCATCACCGACACCCGCGTGCGTGGAGGCCGGGTTGGTCGACTGGCGGCCAACGGGTCGTACTGGGTGCCGGCACGGATCGACCTGGACACGATGCTCAGCAAGATCGACGCCCGGCTGATCGAAAGCACCGTGGTCATCCGTGGTCCCTACAGCGCGCAGCATGGACCGGGTTTCAACGTCGTCGACATCGACCTGCTGGGCAGCCCCCGTTTCGACAACGGCTGGGAAACCCACGCCTCCAGCGGTCTCGACTTCAAGACCAACGGCGAACAGTGGTACGCTCGCCAGACCGCCTGGGGAGGCGACCAGGACTGGGGCTTCCGTGTCGACTACGGTCACCGCACAGGAAACGATTACCGGTCGGGCAACGGCACCCGCGTCCCCTCCAGCTACAAGTCTCGCACGCTGGATGTCGCCGTCGGAGCCGATCTCGACGACGACACCACCCTGGAATTCCATTACCTGAGGCTGGACCAGACCGACGTCGAGTTCCCCGGCCAGGCCTTCGACATCGACTTCCTGGTCACCGACGCCTACGAATTGCAGTTCGTGCGGGTCGACCAGGAACAGTACGACCGGCTGGAGATCGAGGGGTGGTACAACCGCACGCGTTTCGAGGGCAACGCCCAGTCCAGCGGAAAACGCAAGCAGTTTCCGTTGCTCAACGCGATGAACTTCCGCGGCTTCACCGACGTCGATTCGACCTCCACCGGTTTCCGCTCGGCGGTCACCTGGGACGACGAGGCCGAGAACCAGCAACTCACCGCCGGTGTCGACATGCGACACATCCGGCAGGAACTCAACGAGATCACCAGCGGTCGGATCGGCTTCAACATCTTCACCGACGCCAATTCGCCGATCCCCCGGTCGCAGTCGACCAATCCCGGGCTGTTTGCCGAGTACCAGGCGGGAGATGACCAGGACGTCAGCCTGACGGCCGGTGCCCGGGTCGACTGGCAACACGCCAACGTGACCGACGACCCGGCCAAGCTGGCCGCCCTGGGAACGACCAACCCGCAGTCCAGCCTGGCCGACATCCTGGGCACCGACGATTTCAAGCGCAACGATCAGCTGGTGTCGGCCTTTGCCACGCTGCGGTGGCAACTCGAGGACGGCTGGTCGATGTCGGTGGCCGGTGGCCACGCCCAGCGACCACCCACGCTGACCGAACTGTACACCGCACAGACCTTCCTGTTCCTGCTGCAGAACGGACAGAACACCGCGACGGGTGATCCGGAACTCGACCCCGAACGACTCTGGCAGGTCGATGTCGGCCTGGAACTCGACCGTGGCCCCCTGCGGGCCGGCATCAACGGCTTCCACTCCTGGGTGAACGATTACGTGACATTCGAGAACCTGAATGTCTTCCACGGCCCACCCAATGGACAGGTCGAACAGGTCAGCCTGCAGTACGTCAACACCGACCTGGCAACGCTGGCCGGTGCCGAGGCTCACCTGGAACTCGACCTCTCTGATCGGCTGACTCCCTTTGCCACCCTGTCCTACATCGAGGGACGCGACCACGACCGCAACGGGTCTTTCGCCACGCAACGGGCCCAGCCGGGCCAGCCCAAGCAGAAGGTCGCCGGCCTGCCACGCGGACACTTCAGTGGTGTCGACGGTGGCGCCAAGGAACCTCTTCCCGCCATCGTACCGCTGGAAAGCCGTGTCGGCGTGCGGTGGCATCCAGCCGGCGAGCAGCCCCCGTGGGGACTGGAACTCTCGGCACGGATCATCGACAACCAGAACCGCGTGGCCACAAGCCTGCTGGAGAGTGCCAGCCCGGGCTTCACGACCTGGAACCTGCGCGGATTCTGGGCGGCCACCCAGAAGCTGAGCCTGGTGGCCGGGGTCGAGAACTTCACCGACAAGAACTTCCGCGAACACCTCGATTTCCGCTCGCCCAGCGGGATCCGTGTCTTCCAGCCGGGAATCAACTTCTACTTCGGTTCCGAGCTGAACTACTAGCCGATCCGGACGCTTCGATCGGCTGACCCGCGTGCTTTCAGGCAGCGGAAATGGTACCGCGCACCGAAACGGGCCGCTGCGTGCGCCCCCCCCCGCAGAAGCTCCCCTCTCGGAAGTCTCCACCGGTTGCTGAAGCGCGTTCGCTTCCGACATACTGGAGGGTGCTATTCATCCGTTCGTTGCGAGCATTTCGTAATCGATTTGTCCCCTGTTGCGGGCACCCATCGGGCTGCCCAAAGGTGCATGACCGATGCGTTTCTCTGACTGGCTGATTCCCCTCCGACAACCCACTCACCGCGGCCGAAACCAGCACCGCCGCCCCCGTGTTGCCGCCCTGCTCGAGATGCTCGAGGACCGCGTCATGCTCAGTGGCGTCACCGGTGTCGACTACCAGGAAGTCGATGCCGACTGGTTCGCCACATTGGGTCAAAAGACCACCTCATCGGCGTCCGCGGGACCCGCCGGAGCCTATGGCCACGGCCAGGGCAACCCCACCAGCGACCACGACAACAGCCAGTGGATTGTGCGGTTGAGCAGTGACGCGGTCGAACTGGCTCCCGGAGTACACACCGTCCAGTGCGTGCTGGACACCGGCGACTACCCGTTGAAGGTGCTCGGCGGCCTGGGACTTCCCGGCCAGGTACTGGTCGATTCCGGCGACGCCCCCACCGACCAGGTTCGCGAACTGCTTGCCGACCATCCCCTGGTCTCGAGCTTCGAAGCCAACCTGGGCGTGCGGGGACAGGAGACGTTCCCCGACGACCCACGGTTCTCCGAGGAGGTCGGCCTGCACAACACCGGCCAGTCCAACGGCCTGGCCGACGCCGACATCGACGCCCCCGAGGCCTGGGACATCACCACCGGCAGTTCCGACGTCGTCGTGGCGGTTGTCGACTCGGGTGTCGACTACCTGCACCCGGACCTGCAGAACAACATCTGGATCAACACCGGCGAAATCGCCGGCAACGGCATCGACGACGACGGCAACGGGTTCGTCGACGACATCCACGGCTACGACTTCCAGGCCAACGACGCCGACCCGATGGACGAACACCGCCACGGCACGCACGTGGCCGGGGTGGTGGCCGGCGATGGGAACAACAGCCTGGGAATCAGTGGTGTCACGTGGTCGTCGACGATCATGCCGCTGCGGTTCCTGGACTCGAACAACTCGGGCCTGACCTCCGATGCCGTCCGCGCGATCAACTACGCGACGATGATGCGGACCGACCACGGTGTGAACGTCCGGGTGATCAACAACAGCTGGGGCTCGGAAGGCGAACGGTCCAACAGCACGGCATTGCACGACGCCATCCAGGCGGCCGGCAACAGCGGCATCCTGGTCACCGCCGCCGCCGGCAACGGCAACGCCATGGGCTTCGGGTTCGACCTCGAGACACTGCCCTTCTATCCGGCCAGTTACGACCTGGACAACGTTGTCGGCGTGGCCGCCACCGGCCAGTTCGACGAGCTGGCCCGGTTCAGCAATTTCAGCAACCAGGACATCGATCTCGCCGCGCCGGGCGTCGGAATCCTCAGCACGTTCCCACGCAACCAGGGCGAGTACAGCCAGCTAAGCGGAACCAGCTTTGCCACGCCGCAGGTCAGCGGCACCGCCGCACTGATCTGGTCGGAACTGCCCGACGCCACGGTGGCCGAGGTTCGCGCCGCACTGCTGCAGGGGGTCGATTCCATCTCGGCGCTGGACGGCAAGGTCGTCACCGGTGGTCGGCTCAACGCCCACGGGTCACTGACCATCGACCCCTACGCCACGCGGGCCACCTTGACCGCCGTCGATGATGTGACCACCGAAGGTGGTGCCACCCACGACATGACCATCGACTACGCCGACAACGTGGCCATCGACGTCTCGTCGATCGACGACAGCGATATCATCGTCCGCCGCCAGGACGGT
>PBOU01000197.1 GCA_002724415.1 Planctomycetaceae bacterium | reverse complement strand
CTGCATCTGGTCGAGGAAGCCAAACTGGCTTCGACAGTATGCTCAGGTGGCGTGGCCGAAATACCACGCCGAAACCTCTTCGAGGTAGTCCCTGGGTGAAACGTCCTGGCCCGATGTGCTGGAGGTGTCGTTGACATCAGTGAGATGGAAATCGGGTTGAGCGTCGACACCAACACCGTCGAGCATCAATCGCTCTTCGAGAACTTCGGCCGCCACCGCTGACTGGACCGTCGTCGTCATGCGGTGAGGATTGACTATTGCGTTTCGGATTCGACGTAACCAACCGCGTCTACTCATTGTCAAAAATCCTCTGCTCAAACCGTCTCATGGGACCCCGGCGTGGGTCCGCATCAGCGTGTATCTAGATATTCGGAATCCCGCAGGGTTGGACCTGATCCAGAATTCGTGGATCACACTCCCTTACCCGCCAACTGACGTGAGATGTGCGTCGGATTCCGTTGGGAAATCGCAAACACTGCGCCACTTACCTATTTTACCAGGGAGTGGTAGGAAAGTGGCGTTTCTATTTCGCCAGATAGTTCAGCGTGTAGTAAGCCTGCTGGTGCAAGAGCGGCTTTTTTGTGGCGGAGCGAACGCCGGGGAGATGCAGTTCGTGGATGTGACCGACCTGCAATCCGTCGACGACCAGGTCGACGTGTTTCCGGTCGGATGACACGCGCGCCTCCTTGATGGTCGGCTTGGTGTGATCGACCTCCGGGCTCCCGTAGGAGGCCTGGTAAATGTAGGTGTAGGTCTGGAGTTGATAGGACTCGATTTTGGCGGCGGTGGCGGGGTCAATCGGCTCGGTGAATGCCAATCGGAATCCGTCCGGTCGCAGTCTCATCGTCAGCACCTCGAATGGCTTCTTGCCGGTCCAGTCGAGTCGTTGCAGCGAGAAGGGCTTGTTTCCTCGCGAGCCCCATCCGCGGTTGGTTCCACTGACGAACATCGCTCCGCTCTTGCTCATCAACAGTCCCAGCGATCCCGACCCGAATCCGGCGCGGAAGGGAATGCAGGCTCCCTGGTAGCGTCCCTGGACTTTCTCGAGGTCGACGCGCATCACGGTGCTGTGCGTCTGGTCGCCGACAAACATCTGGTTCTTGAAGTCACCGAACTTGCCGTTGGTCGTGTCGCAGGCGATGCCGCTGGCCGACTGGCCCATTTTCTTGTACGGGAAGTAGATGGCCGGTGGCAGCAATTCGGGGATCCGCTTGGCCTCGACCATCATCCGGCTGCCGCTCTTGGGATCGGCCGGACGCTTGCCCAGCGCGTCGGTGAGTTCGTACCAGCGGTTGCCGCCGGGGTGGCCGACGAATTTCCCCGGTTCGAGGTGCTGGAGTTTCGACGTCCCATTCCAGGGACCCTGGTTGTCGGTGTAGAACATGTCGCCCACGTGGTTCATGCCGATCCCGCCGGGAGATCTCAGCCCACTGCAGGTTGGCACGCTGGTTCCGTCGGGCTTGATCCGCAGGCACCAGCCGCGGTACTCGGTGTTGCTGTTGAATGAACCGGTCAGGCACAGCACGACCCACATGTCGCCCCGGGCATCGAACTTTGATCCAAACGCGTACTCGTGGTAGTCCCCGGTGATGCCCCAGTCGGAGGTCACCGTTTCGAAGATGTCGGCCCGGCCATCATTGTCGGTGTCCTTCATCCGGGTCACTTCGCAGCGTTGGGTCGCGTAGAGCCATCCGTCTTTCCACGACAGGCCCAGCACCTCGTGCAGCCCCTGGGCGTACCGGGTGAATTTCATCGACGCGGGTTCTGAGAACGGGTTGTCGACCAGGTAGATGTCTCCTCGTCGACTCGATGCAGCCAGTTGTCCGGTGGGGAGCAGTTCCAGTCCTCCGGCTTCCAGCACCACTCCCTTGGGAATCGGTAGCGTGGTGATCCGGTAGAAGTCGTTTTCTGTCGCCGGTTTCTCCTGGGCGGCAACCGACGCGGTGACGACCAGGCCGGACAGGACTACCAGGAGGCTGTGACGTGCGAGTGACATGCGGTGGCTCATGATCTTGAGATGGGTTTTCGAGAGACCCGGCTGTCCGGGTTCCTGGGACGTTACCACGCGTACCTGTGAACAATGACGGCCTTGTCGCCGTCCCAGTGCACGGGCACGAGCAGTTCGGCCTGGTTGCCGCGTTTTCGGAGGACCGGTTTTTGGCCGCCAACCTGTTGGATCGAGACGTTGAGCATCTTGTTGACCACGAACGTCCCGTTTTTCTGCAGTTCGATTGTGGGTGCTGCCGCGGCCCGGTACCACAGCGCCGCGGGTGCCTTGTCTTTGCCTTGCCGGGCGGTGGATCGTTGAAGCGTCAGCGTACGAACCAGGGTCGGGTCCTTGTCGGTTTTGACCGGACGGGGGTGATCCTCGACCTCGATCGCGCCGAAGCGATACCGGAAGACCGGACGTCGTTGTTTGTCGATGCGGTAGCCGGTGAACCGGTACCCCAGCTTGCGGGCTGTCCCGGTTGGCCAGGCGGTCGTGGTGGTCGCCAGTGTGGCAAAAGGCACCCCGCCGGACAGCGTGACCAGGTGGTCGCCCAGTGGAGGCTGGAATCCCTGGCCGCGTCCGTTCCAGTGCTTGGCGGCATCGATGAAGGCGTTGTGCCAGATCAGCTTCAGGGCCAACTGGTCGGCATCGAATGCGAGGTTGGCTTTTTCGGGATAGCCCACGGCGATCCCACGGGGACTGACACCGGTGATGAAGTTGCGATAGATGATTGGCTCGTCGGTGGGTTCCAGTTCGATCGGATTCCGGATCAAACCCCGCGGCAGGCCCGCCTTGCCACCGTCGGCGAGGTATTCCCAGACGCTGGCGATCTGGTGTTTTGAGATTCCATCGAGCACATCCGGCAGCAGCGTCTGGCCCCGGGGCCAACCAGCCGGCATTCTCGTGCCGGGTCGATATGCCTGGGGGTCGAGCATGTAACGAACAAACCAGTCCTTCCGCAGCCGGCGGGTCATGGTCAACAGGTCCAGCGATTGGATGCCGGTTGCCTTGCGGTTGCCGAAGTAATGGCACTTGATGCAGGCCAGGGCCTTGTCACCGGCGAGGAACCGCCCGGCTGACCGGACACGGTGGATGCGATCGGTCACGGCCAGGGCAACCGGTTTCTTGTTGCGGTCGAGCGAGGCGAAGTCCTTCACCAGGTGGCCGACGTTGGCGGTGCCGAAGCGGGGCATCCGGGTCAGCATGTACGGCCGGTCGTTGGCCCCGTTGTCCAGGACGTGCTTGAGCCAGTTGTCGTTGAGCTTGTCGCCGACCCCGTCGAGAAGTGGGGGGATCCGTCCCTCGTCACCCATCTCCTTGATCGTCGTCAGGAACAGGGCATTGCGGGGACGTTCCACCCCGCCGCGTTTGTCACGCGAATGACATGCCAGGCAATTGAAAGCCTCGGTGGTGCCCTCGACCCGGGCCACTGTTTGGTCATTGGCGGGGGCATCTTTCCCCGACGCCATGATCGCCTTGCCGAGGGCCTGGCGTTGTGTGTTGGAGAGCCGGTAATCGGGAATGCCGGCCACGGGGGTCTTGGACAATCCGGGGGCGAGGCAGCCGCCAGCGACCTTCAATTTCACCAGCGGTCCGGCGGGTTTTCCGGTGGGCTTGATTGCCTGTCCCTTGTGCTTCATCTGGTGACACGAGGCACACCCGATGGAGGCGAACAACTTGCGGCCGGTTTCGACCAGGGTGGGGTCGGCGACGAAGGCCTTCTCTCCCTTGATGGCCGGGATCGGTTTTGGCTTGGCCTGTGGTGTGGTGTGAGTGGCGAGGGTTCTCCTGGAAATTCCTGGACCCTGGAAGTCCACTTTCAGCGCCTCCTGGCCATTCTGCTCGAAATAATCCACCAGCACTGCGTGTGGTCCGGCGTCAAGTTCGAGGGCCGAGTTCTTTTCCTTGTAGGCTTGGATCCCGTTGAATTCCATAACCGTCTTGCCGTCGATCTGGAGCCGGCTGCCGTCGTCGGAACCCAGGAAGAACGTGTAGCGGCCCTTGCGGGGAACCTGCAGGAACCCGGTGAACCTCAGGCCGAACTGGTCACGTCGGGCTGCGATCCCCAGTTGGAATCCGGCAACCTGCCCGGTGGCCTTGGGCTTGAGCTTGCTGAAATCGGGAATTGTCGACCAGCTGCCCTCGTAGTAGGCGAAGTTCAGGTTGGGGGGCAGTTGTGTTCCGCGAAAGAAGTAACCGGCGATGTCACGGGATTCCTTGTCGTTGAGGTTGAGGCTGGGCATCCGACCGCCTGGTCGCACGGCCAGGGGGTTCTTGAGGAACGCGGCCAGGCTGTCGCGGGTGTATTTTTTCTCGATTGCACCCAGGGGAACCGATGTCGCCAGTTTCGTGGCTTTCATGTCCCGGCGGGGTTGGTGGCAGGCGATACAACCGACCCGGTGAAACAACTGCTGGCCGCGGGCGACTTCCTGGGATTGCGGTGCCGAGGCACGTGTGGTCCCGGTGGTGGCCAGGAAGTTGACCAGGGCGGTGACCTGGGCGGCCTCGGTCTCGGGATCGAGGCCAGGAAACAGGTCGGGCATCGTGGTGCCCGATTTGACGTGGTGCGGGTTGGACAGGAATTTCAACATCCACTCGGGACGAACACGGGATCCGACAGCATCGAGCACCGGTGCCTGCTTGGTCTTCACCCCGGTGGCCGATGTGCCACCGGCGTGACAGCTCTGGCAGTTCAATTCCGAGAGCAGCAGCCTGCCACCTGCCAGCGGGCTCTTGTCGTTGGTGGTGTGAAATCTCTCGAATGCCGGCAGCAGCGGGTGCCCGGCCGTCGCGGTCGGTTCGGCTGCGGTGAGTGTCGATGGTCCCGAAGTGGTCCCAAGCACTGCCGTGAGCAGGCCGATCGCGAGTAACCTGGTGGAAACGTGCATTCGAGACCCCTTGCAACCGATCCGTTTGTGACAGTGTTGCCGAGTCTACTGCGTGTGAGAAAAACCGACCACCTAGTCGTGCCAGTTGCGGTTGGCCTCTTTACCGTTCCGGAATCCGTGTGTGATAATTGACCGGAACACCTACTGTTCGCTGCGGCCTGCAATGACTGATCTCGACGGTTCAATGACGAGGATGCGATGAGCGACCGGCCAGCGGTGTTCGCTTGTCATGGCCGCAGGGGCGGCACGCTTGGCGTGCTCCTCGCCGTTGGCATCCTGGCGTGTAGTGGGTGTGGAGACGATCGTCGTGCCGGACCAACTGGAAGTGAACGGGATGCACCGGTCGTCAAGGATCGGAGCGGCTCGAAGCCTCGGGTGAAGGGCACCGATGATGGTTCCCCGGTCTGGGCGTCGGAGGATTTCAACCTCGCGGCTGGCCGCCAGTTGCACCTGCTGGTCGCCGATCTCCAGAGCGATGGGCAATTTGATCCCGACGTGGTCGCCCGCCTGGCTTCGGCTGATTTTCGAGGAGGTGCCCTGCGGCCCGAGTCGATGACGACGGTCCACGAATCCGAGAACCTGTCGGTTCGCCGACATGTTGCCGAAGGAACCGGCAAGACAACGGGCCGGTATCGGGGAGTCGAGGGCCTGGTCGAATCGCTCCAGGGGCTGGTGCCGGGCTGGAAGGGCTGGTCGGATGTCCAATTGCATTTCAAGATTGTCTCCGTCTCGCTCGAGGGGCCGCGGGTCACGACTCGCGTGTTGATGGAGGCCGGGGCTCGGCAGGGCGACCGGTTTGTGCAATTGCGTGGCAGGTGGTCCTGTGGCTGGGAACTGGTCGATGACGCTCCCCCAAGGCTGGTCGAGTTGCACAATGATTCTCTCGAGGAGGTGACCGGATCGTCTCCGGGTGGTCGGTTGCTGGTGGACTCGACCGCCGCGGTCCTGAAAGAGGCCGGCGAGACTCGTAAACAACTCGGGCACAGCGTTGATCACTGGCGTGGGCGTCTCCAGGCGGAGATGGGTGTGGCATTGCATGGTCACCAGGGCCTGGCTATTGGCGATGTCAATGGTGACGGTTTGGACGACATTTACCTGGCCCAGCCCGGTGGCATGCCCAACCGTCTGCTGGTGCAACAGCCAGATGGCACGGTGGTCGACAAGGCTGCCGTGGGTGGTGTGGATTGGCTGGATCGGTCACGCAGTGCCCTGCTTGTCGACTTTGACAACGACGGTGACCAGGATCTTGCCTGCGTGTTGAACATCAACCTGGTCTTGATGGAGAACGACGGGGACGGTGTGTTCACCGAACGGGACGTGATCTTTTCAACCGGCGATCCCTACTCGTTGGCGGCGGCCGACTTTGACGGCGACGGCGACCTGGACCTGTACGTCACCGGTTACGGTGCCGGGTTCCTGGCCAACCGAACCGGCGCTGGTGTGCAGGGCGAGGCGATTCCCTACCCCTATCACGATGCAAACAATGGGGGTCCGAACCGGTTGTTTCGCAACGAGGGCGACTGGCAGTTTTCCGACGTGACCGATGCAGTGGGCTTGGGGCACAACAACCGGCGGTGGAGTTTTGCGGCAAGCTGGTCGGACTATGACGGCGACGGCGATCTCGATCTCTACGTTGCCAATGACTACGGACGCAATTGCCTGTATCGGAACCAGAAAGGTCGTTTCACCGACGTGGCGGCGGAGGCAGGGGTCGAGGACATCGCGGCGGGAATGAGTGTCGCGTGGTGCGACTACAACGGGGACGGTCGTCCGGACCTGTACGTTGGCAACATGTTTTCCTCGGCGGGCGAGCGGATTGCCTACCAACGTCAATTTCAACCCGATGCCCGGGCCGGGGTGCGGCAACAGTTCCAGCGGCATGCCCGGGGAAACACGCTCTTTGAGAACACCGGCAAGGGGACCTTTCGTGACGTCAGCATTGATCGTGATGTCACGATGGGGCGGTGGGCGTGGGGATCGCCATTTGTCGACATCAACAACGATGGTCGTCCCGACGTGTTGGTCGCCAACGGATACATCACCGGCGAGGACACCGGCGATTTGTGAAGTTTCTTCTGGCGACAGGTCGTGTCGCATTCGCCGTTGAACCTCGACCAGGGTTCTGTCGATCCACGCTACCGGGCCGGCTGGTCACGAATCACCAACCTGATCGAGACAGGTGGCTCGTGGAGTGGGCGAGAACGGAATTGCTGTTACCTGAACCTGGGTGGGGATCGTCCATTTGCCGACGTGTCGTTTGCCAGCGGGTTCGATTTTCCTGACGACGCACGTGCCGTGGCGTCGGTCGACTGGGATCATGACGGGGACCTGGACCTGTGGGTCACCAACCGCACGGCGCCGCGGTTGAGATTTCTGAACAACAACGGATCGACCGGGCAACGTGGCGTGCTGGTCCGGTTGCAGGGACAGTCGTGCAATCGCGATGCGATTGGAGCGAGGTTGGAATTGATCGCCGCCGACGAGCCATCTCAGCCGCTGGTCCGTTTTGTCACTGCTGGCAGTGGGTTCTTGTCCCAGTCGAGCAAGTGGGTGCACTTTGGAGTCGGTGCCAGGAAGGGGCCCTTTCGATTGATCATTGGCTGGCCTGGAGGCCCGAGCGAAACGATTGAGGGCCTGTTGCCTGGGAATCGTTACCGCGTGGTTGAAGGTTCGAACAGGGCAATCGAGCAGGACGAGCGCGACATCGAGATCTCTCCGGGTGAGCTGCTGGTGGTGCCGCCGACTGGCATTGCTCGTGTCCCGTTGCTGGAGCGATTGCCGCTGCCACAGATTGGCTACCTCGACGAAAGCGACCGGGTGCGGACGCTGACCTTCACCGGGCGTCCGACGCTGGTCAATCTCTGGGCGACCTGGTGCCTGCCGTGTGTCAAGGAATTGCAGGAGTTCAAGGAGCGGGCAGACGAGTTGAGATCCGCGGGCCTGGATGTCGTGTCCCTGTCGGTGGACGGGCTCAAGGATGACAAGCCCGGTGACCTGTCACTGATCCGCGGATTTGTTGAGAAACATGGCCTGCCGTTCGGGGTGCGTCGTGCAACCAGCGAGGCAGTCGACCGTTTGGATGTGATCCATGATGTCGTGTTGACCACCCGCACCCAGCTCGATGACAAGTTCAACCTGCCCGTTCCGACCAGTTTCCTGCTGGACGGTTCCGGACACCTCGCGGTGATCTACAAGGGGCCTGTGAGTGTCGATCGACTGCTGGCAGACGTTGCCCTGATGACCGACAGCCTGGATGTTGATCCGGCGGTGGCTTTTCCAGGACGCTGGTTCCTGAGACCGCACGGCCTGGGGAACGTGGTGGTCAGGGTGGCTGATCGGCTGGTCCGTCGTGGTCACCTGGCTGCGGCGACCTCGTATGCAGAACTGGCCGCTGATCTTGCCAAGCGAAACGGCAACCCGTTTGATTTGACGCACAAGACCGCGTCGGCCCTGGTTGACCTGGGGAATGCCTGGGACAACCAGAAGCGGTTTTCTGAAGCGGCCACAGCCTACCGCATGGCTCACCAGGTCGATCCAACTGATGCTGCGGCCGTGACCAACCTGGGCAACGTCACGTTGTCGTTGGGAGATGAACAATCCGCCGCGCGTCATTACCGGCACGCGATTGATCTCGATCCGAACCAGCTGCAGGCTCGCATGAATCTCGGCTCGATCTGTCTGCAGGAGCAGCGGATTTTCGAGGCTGTTGAGCATCTGAAAGCCGCGGTGCGAATCAACCCCGGGTTTCCACAAGCACACAACCTGCTGGGTCGGGCGTTGTTGAAGCAAGGGCGGACATCGGGTGCCCGTTTGCATTTTCAGCGAGCCATCGAACTGGATCCGGATTACCAGGACGCCCGTGACAGTCTCAGGGACATGGATGGTCCCGGAGTCGAGGGAGGAGGATCGTGATTCGTTTTCGCATCGTGGTTCTCGGCATCGTGGTCGCCCTGGCACTTGTTGCCAACGGTCAATCGGCTTGTGCAAACGACGACGATGTGCGGGAGATCCGACGGCAGGTGACCAGCCTGCTGGCAGAGCGAGGTGGTCGGTTGGTGGTGTCACAGGCGGCCGGTGATGAACCTGTCGTGGCCCTGGAATTGGCCGGTTCCCAGGTGGCTGACGGTGATCTGCCGTTGCTGGCCAGGATGCCAGGATTGGTTCGCCTGGATCTCTCGACCACGTTGATCACCGACGCCGGCCTGCAGCACCTCTCGTCGCTCAAGACGCTTGAGGCTCTCGACGTGTCCCGGACGCGAGTCAGTGACCGGGGCCTGGATGTCCTCTCGTCGTTGACCTCGCTTCGCAGCTTGCGGGTGGGCTTCACTCGAGTCCGTGGTCGAGCGTTGGAAGGCATGCAGAATCTGGAGGTGCTTGGACTCGATGGGCCACAGGTCACCGACAACACGCTGGAATCGGTTGTCCGCCTGGAGAGGCTCGGGGATCTCAGTCTGAATTATTCTCGAATTTCCGATCGAGGGCTCGCACGGCTGGCTCACCTCAAGTCGTTGAGCCTGTGTGGAACTCGAGTGAGTGACACCGGGATGGGGCACCTGCTTCGACTCAGGAAACTCGAGCGATTGGAACTCACCGGCACGCGGGTTGGCAATGCGGGAATGGCGGCTGTCGGCAGACTCACGTCGTTGACCACCTTGTACCTGGATCGCACACGTGTTGGAGACGAGGGCGTGGCGAGGCTGGGGGGGCTCGAGAAACTGGAAGTCCTGGGCCTGGCCGCCACCCGTATCACTGACCTCTCGGCGGCGCCACTGGCCCGACTGCCGAGGCTTCGGGAACTCTCGTTGAGCACCACCCGCATCAGCGACACGGGCCTGGACTTGCTTGCCCGGTCGCCGCGGTTGGAACGTGTCGTGCTGACATTGACGCCGACGACCCGGATCGGACGCCTGGGACTTCAACGGAATGTTGTGCCCGGCGGTGGGCAGAACCCCTAGAGGGGTTTGTCGACCGGTGCCCATTTGAGTTGCGCTGAGGTACACTCACGCCTCAAGACAGAGGTCAGCTCCATGGCGGGACGGCAGTGATGAAGGCACTGGTCAAGGCAAAGTCCGAACCGGGGTTGTGGCTCGAGGAGGTTCCGGTTCCAGAATTTGGAATCGATGATGTGCTGATCCGGGTGGAGCGAACCGGGATCTGTGGCACGGACCTTCACATCTACGAGTGGGACGAGTGGGCCCAAAAGACCGTCCCGGTTCCCTTGGTCATCGGGCACGAGTTTGTCGGGGCGATCGTCGAGGTGGGGGACAACGTCAAGGACTTTCGTCCAGGTGACATCGTGAGCGGCGAGGGGCACGTGGTTTGCGGGCATTGCCGCAACTGCCTGGCCGGACGACGTCATCTCTGCAAGGACACCCAGGGCATCGGGGTCAATCGGCCGGGGGCTTTTGCCGAGTACATCGCGCTGCCCAAGACCAACGTCTGGTACCACGACCAGTCGATCGACCGGGATGTGCAGGCGATTTTCGATCCATACGGCAACGCGGTGCATACGGCACTGTCCTACTCGGTACTGGGTGAGGATGTGCTGATCACCGGTGCGGGTCCGATCGGCGTGATGGCCGCGGCGGTGGTGCGGCATGCCGGGGCCCGTTACGTGGTCGTGACCGACGTGAATCCGTATCGGCTGGAACTCGCTCGACGCATGGGCGCGACTCACACGGTGGATGTGCGGACGGACTCCGTGGCCGATGCCCAGGTCAAGCTGGGCATGAAGGAAGGTTTCGATGTGGGGTTGGAGATGTCAGGCCAGGCAGCCGCCCTGGAACAGATGATCGCCAACATGTGTCATGGTGGCCGGATTGCCATCCTGGGAATTCCATCGGAACGGATCGCGATCGACTGGCATGCGGTGATTTTCAACATGCTGACGATCAAGGGGATCTACGGCCGCGAGATGTACGAGACGTGGTACCACATGACGGTGATGTTGCAGAGCGGCCTGGACATCAGCGGGGTGATTACCCACCGGCTCGACTGGAGCCAATATGAAGAGGGTTTTGGGGCGATGCAGTCGGGCGAATGTGGCAAGGTGGTACTCGACTGGACGAACGTGAACTAGGTGGTGGCGGTGCCAGCCGCAAGAGCGAGGGAACAGCGATGGTGAATTCGATCCGTGAGCACCTGGTTGGCGAGATTGCCGGAATCCGTGAGCAGGGGTTGTACAAGTCCGAGCGGGTTCTCGAGTCGCCCCAGCGGGCACGGATCGAGGTGGCCGATGGTGAGGTCCTGAATTTCTGTGCGAACAACTACCTGGGTCTCTCGGATCACCCCGATGTGATCGCGGCCGCTCGTGACGCACTGGACCGCTGGGGGTTTGGACTCTCCAGCGTTCGTTTTATCTGCGGAACCCAGGGAGTGCACAAGCAGCTTGAGGAACGGTTGAGCGAATTCCTGCAGACCGATGACACGATCCTCTATTCATCCTGTTTTGACGCCAACGGTGGCTTGTTCGAGACGTTGCTCGATGCTGAGGACGCGGTGATCAGTGATTCACTGAACCATGCCAGCATCATCGACGGAGTGCGGTTGTGTAAGGCCCAGCGGCACGTGTACCAGAACAACGACATGGCGGACCTGGAGACCAAGCTCCAGGCGACGGCCGGGGCTCGGCACCGGTTGATTGCCACGGATGGTGTGTTTTCGATGGACGGTTTCATTGCCAATCTGGGTGAGATCTGTGACCTGGCCGATCGGTACGACGCGATGGTCATGGTCGACGACTCGCACGCGGTGGGCGTGATCGGCGGCGGCGGCCGGGGTTCGATCGAGTACCGCGATGTCCTGGGGCGGATCGATATTGTCACCGGCACGCTGGGCAAGGCATTGGGTGGAGCCAGCGGGGGATACACCAGTGGACGGTCCGAGATCATCGAGATGTTGCGGCAGCGGTCTCGACCCTACCTGTTCTCCAACTCGCTGGCCCCGATGATCGCGGCGGCCGCTCTGAAGGCACTGGAGTTGTTGTCCGGGTCAAGCACGCTGCTGGACCGGTTGCACGAGAATGCATCGCGGTTCCGCGATGGAATGGAATCCAACGGATTCGAGGTTCCTCCGGGTGAGCACCCGATCGTGCCGATCATGCTCGGTGATGCGACGCTGGCGCAGTCGATGGCCGAGCGGCTGTTGGCACGGGGGATCTACGTGATCGGCTTCAGCTTCCCGGTGGTCCCACGTGGTGCCGCTCGTATCCGGGTCCAACTCTCGGCAGCCCATTCGCCGGCGGATGTCGATTACGCGATCGAGCAGTTCGTGGCGGTTCGAGACGAACTGGCGTCAGCTTGAGCGAGCAGCCCTTGCGGCTCAGGCCTCGCCGGCATCCCACTCGAAAATCACGCCCAGCATCGATTTCTCCCGGCGGTCGATCATCTCGTAGGCGGTGGCCATCTCGGTGTAGGGCATCCGGTGCGTGACCAGGTCACCGGGTTTCAGTGTGCCGTCGGCCATCAGGTCGAGCACGTAGGCGACGGCGGACTTGCGATCAAACCGGTCGCGGTTGTCAGCCGGGAACATGTTGCCGGCGGCATGCGAGACGGCGACCAGGGAAATGCCCTTGTTGTAAAAGAGTTCCATCGAAAGCGGGTTGAAGTCCAGCGGTGGTTCGCCACGACCCGACAGTGCGACGATGGCCACTCGTCCCCCCGGACGAACGATCTCCAGAGCCGTACGGTGCGCGGGCCAGGGATTGGCCGTCAGGATCACCAGATCGACACCTTCGCCCCTGGTGAATTCTCCGAGTTGACCGTCGAGGTCGGGGTCGTTGTAGAGCAACCCGGCGTGAGCACCGACGCTGGCGGCCATGTCGAGTCGGACGGGGCTGTTGCCGATGGCGACGGTTCGTGCTCCGAAGAGTGGTCCCAGGGCCACGGCGCCCAAGCCCAGAACTCCCAGTCCCACAACCGCGACGTTCTCACCCGGTTGGAAGGCGGCCTTGCGGTAGCACAGGGCTGACAGGGCCGACAGCCAGGCGTAGACGGCGTCCTCGTCGGCGATTCCCTCGGGAACTTTCACCACCGGACCGTCGGCATCGATCACCAGGTCGGACTGGTGTGGAAGGTTGGCAACAACCCGGTCGCCGACGGCGAACTCGGTCACCTCGCTGCCGACACCGGCGACAATGCCCAGGTTGCTGTCGCCGACCCACCGCGGGAAGTCCGGGGCCCCGGGTACCTGTTCCGCCCCCTCGAAGTTGCCCCGGTCGGTGCCGATTTTCAAGGC
Source organism: Planctomycetaceae bacterium (assembly GCA_002724415.1). GTDB lineage: Bacteria > Planctomycetota > Planctomycetia > Planctomycetales > Planctomycetaceae > UBA8437. The sequence goes on along the minus strand of PBOU01000197.1, from coordinate 8,402 downwards.
ACTGATCCGGGTCCGGGTCCAGATCTGGCGGGGGCCGAGGTTCTCGGTGTCGAGCGGTTGGTCCTCGATCTTCAGATCCCGGGGGCCGTGGAGAATCGCGATTTTCATGGTCAATGTCCTGGATGAGGCCGTGACCGATTATGTCCTGAGGGAGGAACAGGCTCCAGTCGCCAGCAGAGTTGATGGATCTTGTGCGGGTAGAATCAACCGTCCCGGTTCGAGATTCGGGTCATCTCTATTGGAGAATCTCGCCGTTCAAGGTAGCCTCTCTTTCTTGCCGTTCCCGCGTTGCCCCGTGATTGGCCGTTCGGTCAGTCCCAAGAGTCTTCCCGCCGATGTCCGAGACAGCTGCGATCCTGTTGTTGGCCACCTACGCGGTGGTGACCGTTTTGGTGATCGCCTGGCGGGTCTGGCGTTATGACGTCAACGGCCTGGCCTGGATGTTGTATTGCGTGGAACGGATGTTTGTCGGCCTCATGTGGCGATGGCGGTCCAACAGACCGTGTCCATTTCCCAGTGATGCCGCCGCGTTGGTGATTGCCAACCACAGCAGTGCGACGGATCCGATGCAACTGTGGATGAACCATCACCTGGGGCCCGGACGGCGAAATATACGGACGATCAGCTTCATGATGGCCCGCGAGTACTACCACGTGACGGGGATCCACTGGATCGTCAGATCGATGAGGTCGATTCCGGTCAGCCGGGATGGAAAGGACACCGGTCCGCTGCGGGAAGCCCTGCGGAGGCTGCAAAAGGGCCACCTCGTGGGAATTTTCCCCGAGGGACGAATCAACGTCGGGGGCAACGGAATTCTCGATGGCAACCTTGGTGTCGGCTGGCTGGCGCTGAAAGCCCGTGTCCCGGTGTTTCCGGCGTATCTCGAGAATGTCCCCGGTGGCCCCAGCATGGTGACCCCGTTCCTGACCCGTGGCCAGGTGCGGGTGCGTTACGGTGATCCGATTGATCTGTCGGAATATTACGATCAACGTCCCAAGGGTCGCGTTCTCGAAGAGGTCACCGAATTGATGATGACGAGATTGGCGGAACTGGGCGGGGTTGATCGAGTTCGCGAGAACGGTGCCGAGGAGTCCCTGGAGGATGGTCCGGCTCGTGAGACGATTCCGGTTTCGACCGTGGTGCCACGAGCAGTTGGGACCTGATGGCTCGAGACGAGTCGCATCGCGAGGACCTGATGGCCGAGGCCACAGCGATGGTCCGTCGTGCCGAATTCTCTTCCGCGGACGGTCATCCTGTACTCGTCGCCGGCTTTCGTCGCGATGGCAGTCTCTCGCTCTACTTTGACCAGGACCCGGTGTTTCAGTTTGACCCCGAGGGGCGACTGAGACGGGCGTTCGTCGAAGGGTTGCTGTTTCGTACGCAGGGCCACACGCTGGCCCGGCTGAGACGCGATCGGTCATCCTCCGATCAACATGTCGGCCTGATGCGGCACGATCTTGACGGTGAGCAGTTGGCAGGCTTCCGGCAGTCGATGATCGATCGGCTGGTGGACTTGCTTGCGGAACTTGACTCGGGCAGATTGAATCAAACGGCTGTTGTGCCCGATTCGGCCGACGTCGCGAGTGAGTTGGCTGCAATGTTGCGGGTGATCGTGGCCAACCAGGAGTGGTTGGCGACGGCATTTGCGGGCAAGCGGTGACATCACAGACCCTCGCACAGGGAGAACACCAGATGACCTCAGTACGCACCAACCCCGTGAAGAGTCTTCTTGATGCGGGCGGTACGATCTATTCGAGTTCGGTCCGGCTGACCGATCCGGGCCTGTGTGAGATTCTTGGTTATGCCGGATTCGACTTCGTGTTGCTCGACGGTGAACACGGAGCCATGGATCCTTCCTCGATCGATCGACTGGTCCAGGGGTGTTTTGCCGGTGGGACGGTGCCGATCGTGAGGGTGTTGAAAAACAACGACGCCGAGGCGGTGATGCACGCGCTGGATCTCGGAGTTCAAGGTGTCCTGATTCCCCATTGTCGAACGGTTGAGGATGCCCAGGCGTTGCGGACAGCGGCGATGTACACGCCAGAAGGCAACAGGGGTTTTGGACCGGCCCGGGGAATGAAGTGGGGGCGGGTGGCGTCGGAGGATTACTTCCGCGAGATCAACGACACGGTGGTGTTGCTGGCGTTGGTCGAGGACATCGAGGGAGTGGAGAACATCGAGGCGATTGCCGCGTCGGGGTTGCTGGACGTGTTGTGGGTCGGCACCGGCGACCTGGCGATGGCCTATGGACATCCCGGCGATCGGGATCATCCGCAGGTGCAGGCAGCGGCCGAGCGGATCCTGGCGGCTTGCCTGGAACACGGGGTGGCGGCCGGTTATCCCGCCAGGAGTCCCGAAGAAGCTCAGTGGGCTGCCGAACAGGGGTACCGGGCGATTGGTTTTGCCGGGGCAGAAGCCTACGTGATGAAGCAGTCCCGGGCGTTTCTGGACGCCGTGGGTCGCTGACGTGTTGGGCTGTATTGCGGAGTGTTCGCTCTAGCCGGCGATATCTGACAGGACCGCACGGGCCGCGGCGAGGGTGGCGTCAATGTCCTCGTCGGTGTGAGCGGCCGAGACGAAGTTGGCTTCGAACTGGCTGCAGGGCAGGTAGATCCCGTGATCCAGCATGCCACGGTGGTAGGCGGCAAATCGCTCGGTGTCATTGCGTGCCGAGACGTCGTAGCTGGTGACCGGTTCGGAATTGAAGAACAGCGTGAACATGCTGCCGACGCGTGCGACGACGTGGTCGAGTCCAGCGTCGGTGGCGGCCTGGTCGAGTCCGTCCACCAGCCGTGAGGTGACCGCGTCGAGCCGATCGTAGGGGTTGGTGTCACGCAGCACTTTCAGCGTGGCCAGTCCACAGGCCATTGCCAGGGGATTTCCCGAGAGAGTCCCGGCCTGGTAGACGGGGCCGTCGGGAGAGATCGAGTTCATGATCTCAGCTGATCCGCCATAGGCTCCCACGGGCATCCCGCCTCCGACGATTTTGCCCATCGTCGTCATGTCGGGGGTGACATTGTAGAGCGACTGGGCACCACCGAAGGCGACCCGAAATCCCGTCATCACCTCGTCGAAAATCAACAGGCACCCGTGCGCGGTGCACAACTGGCGACAGGCGTCCAGGAATCCCTCAACGGGAGCGACAACACCCATGTTGCCGACGACCGGTTCAAGGATCACACAGGCCACCTCGCTGCCGATGTTCTCCATCGTTGCTGTCAGTTCCTCGACATCGTTGAAGGGCAACGCGACGGTATCGGCGGCACAACCGGCCGGGACCCCGGGGCTGGACGGCACACCGTGAGTCAATGCCCCCGATCCGGCCTGGACCAGCAGGCTGTCGACGTGACCGTGGTAACAGCCGGCAAACTTGATGACCTTGTCTCGTCCGGTGTGCCCGCGAGCGAGCCGGATGGCACTCATGGTGGCCTCGGTTCCCGAGTTGACCATGCGGACCTTTTCGACAGAGGGCACCGCCGCAATCACCGCCTCGGCCAATTCGGTTTCCAGGGTCGTCGGTGCCCCGAAGCTGGTTCCCTTGGCCAGAGTCGTTTCCAGGGCCGAGACCACCTCGGGGTGACGGTGTCCGAGGATGTGAGGGCCCCAGCTGCCGACGTAATCCACGAGCCGGTTGCCGTCGATGTCCCACAGGTAGGCCCCGTCACCGCGGTCGATGATCAACGGGGCGCCGCCGACGGCGCCGAAGGCCCTGGCCGGGCTGTTGACCCCACCGGGAATCGACTGGCGGGCCCTGGTGAAATGGGATTGGCTGTTGTCTCTGGATGGAGTCGTCATGAGTGTCTCGAGGGCTGTCGATGTGAGTCGATCGTTGGACTGGAGGATTGTCCGGGGTGCTCGTGTCTGACGCAATAGGCCCGAGACTCCACCGGACTGGTCACCGCAAACCGGGTCAGGCGAGCCCGAACCGTTGGAGCACCATGTCACGGACCGGGTCACCGGTTACCGCGAATCCGGCGAGTTGCCGGCCCGGGGCGGTGAGTGAGACGACAAGCTTGCCCGGCCCGTTGGGGATCGTGGGAACCAGTCCCGTCGGCACGTTGACCTGCCAGATGGTGGACGGTTTCGCGGCGAGGAGTTGCTTGGGGATTGGTACCGGCTTGCCCGCCAGGGCCAGCCGAACGCCTCGGAGTGTCGTTGGCTTGGACCAGCGGATCAACACGCTGGTGTAGTCGAAGTGGTTCCAGAAGATGCCCTTGTAGGTCAGCGTCGCGGGGGTGTCGTCCAGTGAACGACCTGTCGCGTCGTCGTCCGTCGCCGTTTTCAGTCCCTGGAGCGTCCAGTGTGTTTCGCTGTCGGGGTTCCCCGCTTCCAGGCAAAGAAAACGGTTGCCGTTTTCCCGGAGCATCGTTTCCAGTGGTCCGACCCGGGGCACGTGCAAGCGGGGCACCGGGTCCCGGGTTGGCTCAACCTGGCAGTGGCCGCCGATCAGCTTGTGGATTGGTTCACCCAGGGCAATGGCGTGCGGTCGGTTGAGCCGATCACGAACGCGGGTCTCGGCCTCGAGGCCCAGCAGGTGGTAAATGGTCGCGGCAATATCGTCCTGGGTCACCTTCTCGGCGGTCGGGTAGGCGGCCTGGTCGTCGGTGGCTCCGAAGACCTGTCCGCCGGGCACACCCCCGCCTGCCATCACCACGCTGTTGCACGGCCCCCAGTGATCGCGACCGGCGTTCTTGTTGATCCGGGGAGTGCGACCGAATTCGCTGTTCCAGACAACCAGTGTCTCGTCGAGCAGTCCCGAGGCCTCGAGATCCTCGAGCAGAGCGGCGATCGGTCGGTCGGCCGATGGCAGCAGACGGTGCTTGAGTTCGGTGAAGTTCAGCAGGTGCGTGTCCCAACTCGAATCGATCGTCTTGCGTTCGCGGTGCCAGTAGACGGTGACAAGCTTGACGCCCGCTTCGATCAGCCGCCGGGCCATCAACACGCCTTGTCCAAAGGCGTGGTAGCCATACCGCCACCGTTGGTCGTCGGAGACCTTGGCCAGGTCGAAGGCGTGGCGCGCCCGGGGCGAGAGCACCATGTCGAGAGCTCGCTGGTAAAACTGGTCCAGGGACTGGCTCGAGTTGGCCCGGTCGGCAAGGCTCGCGGTGCGATCAACTCCGGCAAGCAGGGCACGGCGTCCGGCCATCCGGCCCAGTCCGACTCCGTCGGGCAACTTCAGGCTCTCGATGGAAAAATCCCGTCGGTCCGGATGTTCGTTGATCCGGAAGGGATCGAACTGTCGTCCCAGCAGGCCGCCACCTTGTCCGGGCGTGATGGCGCCGTTGGTCGTATGAATCATCTCCGGCAGCGACACGAAGGTCGGCAGGCCACCGTTGTTGGGTTGCAGGTAGCTGAGCACGGAACCGAAGTGAGGGAAGTCGGTTTGGCGGGCGTTGAAGGACTCCTGCTTCAACTCGTGCTTCCGTCCGGTCAATCCGGCGTGGGCCCCGGTCGAGTGATTGTTGTCTTCCTGTCCCACCGAGCGGATGACGGCCAGCTTGTCGGCGTGACGCGAGACCAGCGGCAGGTGTTCGGTAATGTGCAGTCCGGGAACGTTGGTTCCGATCGGGCGAAATTCGCCCCGCGTGGCCACCGGCCCATCGGGTTTCATGTCCCAGGTGTCCTGGTGCGCCGGACCACCCCACATGAACAACAGGATGACACGTTTGGCCCGGCCGAAGGTCGCGTCGGAACGCGGTGCTGCCGCAGCCTGGCGTGCCAGCAGTCCGGGCAGCCCCAGCCCGGCGGTTGCCAGGCTACCGACCTCGAGGATCCGGCGGCGTGGAATGCCGTCGCAGAAGCCTTGCTGTGTGCTGCCGTCGATCTTGAGCATATTGGATGGGTTGTTGTGGACGTTCTGGTGACAGTCGGGGACCGTGACTCCAGTTTATCATCCGGATCGGGGCGAAGCGACTTTCCGGACGTCCATCACCGCTTTTGAGTACCTGGGGCGTCCGATTTTTCGGCCGATTGGGTCGTCCTGGGGCCCATCACCAGCACGGGAACGCGGACCTCGGGGTACTCGGGATCGTCTGTAGCGATATTCACAAACAACTGGTGCTTTCCCGGTGGAACTGCCCCGATCGTGACCATCACCTTCGACGTGCGTTCTCCCTGCTGATTGACCTGCTCACGGCCGATTGCAGCACTTGCCAGCGGCGAGGAAGTCGTGACGTCCAGGATGTTGAGTCGACCGGCCTGGTGCCGTGTGAGCGTGATTGGCCGGGTGACGGGGTCGGGGGTGTTCTGGTAGACGATCAGTGCCTTGGGCGAGATGACCAGTTTCTGAGTGGGCAGATCCACCTTCAATCGCAGCAACACGTCGTGTGGCTCGCCGTCGTTGTATTCGACGCGGCACGTGTATTCCTTGGGGCCGGGTGGTTCACGGGTGGCGAGAACCTTGAGTGAGAACACGGCTCGTTCGCCAGGTTTCCATGTCGTCTTGGGAAGCCGGGGATCCAGGCAGCCGCAACTGGGCCGCAGGGCGGTGATGGTGACGGGAGAGGAACCGGTGTTGGTGAACGCGAAGAACGCCCGGTGTTCGGCCTGCGCGGGGACCGAGCCGAGGTTGACCAGGTACAGGTCGAAGGCGAGGCCGGGCCGGGACGTGGATCCGGTGGCAATGGGCCGGGGACGTGTGCCGACGACATCAAAGCCAACGGCCGTGGCCAGTGGAAGCAGGGCGACCAGGCACCACGCAATCGCACGGGACGAGGTGCTCACGGGCAAGTTGTCACTGGACATTGGTCAGTTCCTCGAGCCCCCCGGCTGGCGGACTTGTAGCAGGAACTGACACGACGGCTCAAGAAGAAAAAAGAACAGGCCCCGGCCAGCGTGCGGCTGACGGGGGCCTGTTCCGGTCGTTTTCGACAGTCGGTCTCTAGACGTTCGCGGCCGATGGCACGACGAACGGTTTGCGGTACTCACGGGTCAGATGCGGATTGGCCGTGGCGGCCCCCGTGCTGACAAAGATCTCCTTCTTCGGATCCAGTTGGAGTTTGAGTCCGGAGGTCAGTTGTTGAGATGCGAGGTCGACCTTGTTCTTGCCGAGGTGTCCGATGACCCGACCCAGGGTCGCGGTGCCCTCGTCGTCGCCGTCGAACCGTTTCTGCATGTCGGCCACCGAGATGGCGCTGCCGAGACGGTAGGAGACGTTGCCGAGATGGCACAGGGCACTGGAAAGGTGGCCGTCCAGGATGTCGGCGTTGAGGTCGGTGTGTTTTCGACTGCGGACGGCCGAGACGAAGTTCGCGAAGTGGTCGCCACCGCCACTGAACTTCTTGACCATCTTTCCATCCGGATCAAATGCGGCCCCACCGTTGTAGCTGGAGAGCACGACATAGCCGTCGGAACCTTCGAAGATCACGCCCACGCCGGCACCCTTCAGGCGATCGGTCGGCAGGCCACGTACTTCGAAGACCAACCGCTTGGCACCGTAATCGTGAATGCTGACCTGGGTATTGGCCGTGTCTCCGGCGTCGACGTATCCCAGTCGGCCACCATAGCTGAAGACGGAGTGACCGATGTGGTCGACACCCAGGCCCCAGCGGGCGATGTCCATCTGGTGGATGCCCTGGTTGCCCAGGTCGCCGTTGCCGTAGTCCCACTGCCAGTGCCAGTCGTAGTGGAAGCGGGGGCGGCTGAGCGTTTTTTCAGGTGCGGGACCCAGCCACAGGTCGTAGTTGACGCTCGCAGGCACATCGTACTTGCCACGCGCTCCGATTGATCCACGACGCTTGTAGCACAGGCCGCGGGCGACACTGACATCGCCGATTTTTCCCTGGTGCACGTGATTGATCGCCTGGACGGTGCCGCCCATCGACCGGCACTGGGTGCCCGTCTGGACGATCTTTCCGTACTTGCGGGCGGCCTGCACGATGCGTCGGCCCTCGCTGACGTTGTGGCTGACCGGTTTTTCGACGTAGACGTCCTTGCCGGCCTGGATGGCCCAGATGGCCGCCAAGGCGTGCCAGTGGTTAGGGGTGGCAATGGAGACGATGTCGATCGACTTGTCTTCAAAGGCCTTTCTCATGTCGGCAAAGTACTTTGGTTTCCGGCCGGAGCTGTTGCCCACCTTCTCGGCTCGCTGTTGGCCAATCGCCTCGTCGGCATCGACCACCGCGACCACCTCGGTGTCTTTGCGTCGCGCGAACGCGCCGAGGTGAGATTGACCGCGCCCGCGGACGCCGACCACGGCCACCTGAAGACGCTCGTTGGGGCTCTTGGACTGCTCGTCGGCCGCCGGGACGTAGGCGGGTGAGCCAGCCACGGCCGCAGCGGCGGTGGCGAACATGGACTGCTCAAGGAATTCTCGACGTGTACGTTGTGCCATCGTCCGGGTCTCCTGGTAGAGGGTATCCGTGTGGTCCGGCTCGGAGCCTGCACCAGGCCCACTCCGGTTG
>PBOU01000228.1 GCA_002724415.1 Planctomycetaceae bacterium | reverse complement strand
ACGATCGCTCCAAGTGCGGCGCAGGTGCCAACAACGACTACCGCTGCACCGACCAGTACTGCGCTTCTCGCAACCACCGTTCAAGGAGCGACGACCACATCCTCAACAACTGCATCCACGGTGCCGCCTACGACGATTGTGGCCGCCACCACGGCAGTTGAGGGAACTGCCTCGACCTCCTCACGAGAGCTCCTTGGTCCTGAGCGATTCTTGGCCAGGGGCCCATGGGCCGTGGGGGTAAGAACCCTTCAGTTGGATGACAGGCCGGTGGAGGTCTGGTACCCAGTTGAGCCAACTGCGGTTGAAGGCCAGTCCCCCGAGATGTTCGACAGCCTCAATGTGATCTCCGAAGTTCTTCGACCGCTCATCCCAGGTGATCTTGGTGGTGAGATCAACACAGGCGCATATCGGGATGCTCCTCCGGCGACCGATGGCGGGCCGTTTCCCACCTCTGCCTACAGCCATGGCAGTCCCGGTTATCGACAGGCCGCCACATTCATGACCGGCCACCTAGCGAGTCACGGTGTCATCACGATCGCGGTGGAGCACCTGGGTCGAAGCCTTTCCACGCTCTTGACTCCGCTAGCAGGAGTGGACACACCAGAAGATGATGTGACGGATCTCCTAAGCGCTCTCGATCTAGTTGGTAGTGACCCGGGACTTGGTGTAGTCGTGGACACCTCGCGCATGGTGGTTATCGGTCATTCGGCCGGCGCCAGAGTCGCGGCTCTGGCCACTGCTGATGATCGGGTAGTCGGCGTTGCTCTTCTTGCAGGCGTAGCACAGGAACTTGCGTCAAACCGACCGGCCTTGATGGTGGCCTTCGAAAACGATGCGCTGATCGACCCGGCCAGCATCTGGAGCCTCCACCAGTCGCTCGACAACTCAGTCTTTGTGAACATTGCCAGAACCGGCCATGCAGCACCGATTGACGCCTGCCCTCTGATACAGGACCGAGGTGGGCTCACTGAGTTACGCGAAGCGCTTGGAGAGTCGGTAATCCGTGCCGGTGAGGATGGCTGCCTTCCCGGGGACACCGACGCCCGAGCTGTCCAAGATCTATTGCGCATCTTCGTCACGGGCTTTGTCTACGAAGCCCTGGGCCTCTTGGCGGAGCCACTCAACCTGACGGCTGAAGTGGCTGACCTTGTAGAGGGTGTTGAGATCCGAGGTTTCAATGAGGCTCCTACCGTCCTCATCGGGGAGGGCTGACAGAGGACTTCTGGGTAGTTGGGACAGTGACAGGGCAAGTCATGTCGATGGACCCGCTACCCGATTTCGGAGGCGATCAGGATGGGCCAGCCGAGGTGCCGTGACTTGCGGGCAGAGCCTCCTGGACCACGAAGGTCTGGTTCGGTGCGCCAGAGCTGTGATCAGGAGCAGGCCTCGATCTCTAGGCGGTCTTCCTGCAAGTTGACCTATTCGTTGAGGAAGGGCGACCGCCAGGGTCCTTCAGGCGATTGAGTCATGGGTGAGGTTGCTAGTGCCCAGCGGAGCGGTCTCGAAAGCGGCAATACCTTCTAGCCCCAGACGCGACAAAGCCCCCCTAAGGGGGCCTTGCCCGGAGCACTCCGTGAACAACCTTTCGGTCGCTCTTACCGTTCTCCCGAAGGATTCTGGTGTGTTCGTCCCGAGGGACTTGCACGTTGATGGAGTTGCCCCGAGCGAGCCTCGCCCGAAAGCTCAACTCGCTGGTCACGTTTCTAGTCGCGTCTGCTCTGATCCGCAAGTGTTAATTACATTGTCCGACTCCGCATAAGCGTGGGGGACTGTCCAGACTCAACCCATGCACGCTCGCTTTCTAGTCGTGTCGCTACTTGTGATCGCTCCGGGCTGTGGCGGTGGCGCGATATCGACTGTCGATATCGGTTCCACTGCCTTGTCGTCAACGACGGTGGCATCACCGATGACCTCTGCGCCGATCGTCATAGCGTCACCGACCACCATGATGGTGTCGAGTAGCACCGTCCCGAGGACGACCAGATCGACGAACTGTGTGCGGCTGACCGATTTTGAAGATCCCAAGTGGATCATCGTCAACGACGGCGTGATGGGTGGCCGTTCCCGGGCTCAAGGTGTGATCGAAGACGGCGTTCTCACCTGGAGTGGCACAATCGTGACCATCGGCGGAGGCTTCTCGTCGATCCGAGGCCCGGTCGATGGCGAGTTCGCCGGGGCAACCTCGCTGACATTGCGGATTCGTAACGATGGACGACGTTATGAGTTACTTGTCGAGGACGCCTTCAGCGAACGTGCCAGGGTCACTCACTACAACCCGATCGGGGCGATCGTTGGCGGGTGGCAAGAAGTTTCGGTCCCCCTCACTGAGATGGAAGGTCGGGTGTTCGGCAATCCGGTGATGGCCGAACCATTTGTTCCTGAGCTTGCGACTCAGGTCGGAGTGATCCTTGCTGATGGCATTGATGGTGAGTTTCAGTTCGAGATCGACTGGATCGATGCGTGCCCTTAACCCGGAGGCTTCTGGGGAAGGCCTCGGCCTTGGCCTCAGGGGGTCTTGGTAGGTTTGTGTCCCCTAGCGTGTGAAGGGTTTCTGGGCTAAGGGGCTGGTGTCTATCCCAGCAGGATGCTGTTTCTATCCCAGTTGGTCTGACCGCTCAGAGTGAGCGAGCAGGGCGGTTTTTGGTGGTGCGCCTTCTAGGGAAAGTCACAGTTTCTCAAAAATGTTCAGTGAGGCTCGCGGAACGAATCCACGATCTGCTGGAGATCAGAACTCATCTACCACTGGAGGCCGCTCTTGAGTTGTGTAGCGGGCCTGGAAGTGACGAACTCGGCCGACTAGTGGTCGGAGCCAGGCATAGGTCTTCGGATGAGCGGCCAGGAACTTCCTTAGACGTGATGCCAGAGAAGTCGGAGAACTCGTTGACGCGTAGGGATCGTGGATTACCTGGTTCTCCCATATCCGTTGGTACATGCCCTGTTGCGGAACAACGTCAGAGGTCGCAAGGTCAGACTTTCTTGCGACAAACCAGATGCCTAGTTGGCGTCGACCCCAACCACCGTGCTCCATGTGTTGAATGGAACCTGGCTGGTACTCATAGACCGTCCAAGGTTTCGGGTAGTACTGCGAATGCTGGCGCTCGTATTCGTATATCTGTGAACGGATTATCTCGTAACCGTTGTTCGCGTAGTAGTCCCAGAAGAACGTCGGTGAAAACATGTAGAAGCCGTGATCTACGTGGTTATGCGTTGGATTACAGTGCATAATCACACCGTTAGGTTTGAGCATTGCGTGAATATTTCGGAGCGCCTGAGGTATGTCGAAAATATGTTCAAGGGTGCCGCCGTCATATATGAAATCAAAACGTTCTCGTAATTCGACCGGGATCTCCTTGTTCAGGTCGTGTACAAACTCGGCACCTTCATCAGGGCTGAGATCAATACTGCTGATGTGGTCGAACCCCAACATCTGAAAGAAGATCTCAGAGTTATAGGTCTCAGGGTCGTATTCGCCATCGGCAAGAATCCGGACCTGGTCGACGTTAACTACATGTCCGTATCTGGAAGCCATTTCGGGGAGTTGAGCGGCCTCCACATAGATGCTCTGTCGGCCAAGCTGGAGAATAGAACCATGAAATGGCAGCACTGACTTTAAACTGAATAGAAGATGTGCAGTCTTGCCTATTCCCATTCAGCCACTTCCTGGTCTCGACGAGATGGTTTATGTGTCAGTGTGTTTGTCTTCCACGAGACTTTGAAGGAAGTCCCCGTTAGAGCGAACACGACGCGGTTGCACCGCAGAGTCATGGGCTCAGTCGGCATTCGCAGAAAAGTTATTCGCTGGCCTCGGAAGCGCTTGGCTGAACAAGCCAATACAGAAGCACCAAATTTCCTAATGGCACTAACCCAAGTAGGAGCCATGTTCCTTTTCGGCCTATGTCATGGAGGCGCCGCACACCCAAAGTGATCAGCACCCATATATAGGCAATGAGGTACACGACCTCCGGTCCGGCCTGATCGGTGCGTAGATTCAAAAGTGCGGCGAAGATTCCCCCTAGAACAAAGAACACTATGGGGTGAATGAGGAAGGGCCACCAAAAAGCGGGCCGTGTGGTCCGGCCCTGCAGATCTCGAAAACGACGCCATGACTCCAGGTAGTAATCAAAAAAGGCCATCACCGAACAGTAGCCCTTTTGAAGACCAGAATGGTGGCGTCAACTGAGCTGCCGCCAATGAGAGTGGTGTTGCAGGATGCAAGATGCCGCTAGAAGCAGAAGTCGATGCCGTCAACGCACGCCTCTCCGAGGTGAAGTGGTTGCTCAGAGAAGCAGTTCCATGTCAGACAAGTGTCTGCGACCGCGCACTGAGAGTTGGCAAAACTGTTGCAAGGCCCCTAGGGAGAACTACTAACCCTGGACCTGCAGAATCCTCGCTCTACAGCTGTCTTTGTTGCGGGCTCCTTGGTAGGTCAGTCAAGGAGCCGTGACGTGAGGGCAGCGCTTCCGGGGTGACGATAGGAACGGTTGAGGGCGTGAGTACTTTGATCTTGACGGGCCCTGTTCTCTAGGCGTTCGCCTGACACGTCGACCTATTCGTCAGGGAAGGACGACCGCCAGGATCCGCCAGGCGACCGAATCGTCGGCCTCAACCAGAACGGTGATGCTGCCTGCACCCAGTGGAGCAGTCTCGTAAGTGGTAATGCCGCGTCCACTGCCCTCGGGCCGGTCGTAGATGCTGCGAGCACCGTTACCGTCGTCGACAGAGAGTTGGATGGGTCCTGCATCGGATGCGACCACGAGGGCAAAGTCCGACACGGCCTCGAAGGGGGCGAGTACCGAAGAGCTGGAGCCCTCGTGCGCGGCTAGCACGGCCCGTCCTGCTGCTAGCGAGTCGGCCGAGGGCAGCGAGGCTTCGGGTGTGGCGGTATCTGGTTCAGGCGTGGAGGAGGCCGTGTCAGAGTTTCCCTGGAGAGTCACGTAGGCATCGACGTCGCGGATGACGAAGTCCTCGCCCTCACAGGCCAGAGGGTCGGCAGCGCGATCCTCGACGGAGATGACGAAGTCATCTCGGGTAACGTCCGCGACAGCGCGGTACTGCTCGAACACCTCTTCGGTCATGAACTCGAAGATCGAGTGGAACTGCCGCTTGGCGACGCAGCCCGGCATTGTTCCCCATTTTGCGCGCAAGGCTCCAGCGGCGCAGGGCGACGGGACTCCGTTCCCGTCCAGATGACGTTCGACTGAGATCTCTCCCAGACCGTGTCCGACGAGGTCGCCGGCGCTCACTCGGAATCCTGGATCAGCCGTGCGGGCGATGCCAAGCATCAGTTCCTCCCCCGAACCGACCGGTACGACTTTGAGTACCTCCTCAACCGGTGACAGGTGGTGAAGGCGAATCCAGAGGTTGGGGGCGTCGTCGGGACGGATGTACATCTTCATGTCCCGATAGTCGTCAGGTGGGGACTCGCCGGTCTCCCGTTCGAAGTCGACCTTCCAGTCGTTGGAGCGCGTCGTGCCTGCCTCATCTAGGTATAGGACGACGCCGTCGACAGGGGAGTAGATCGACTGGGTGAAGCGCACTCCGTAGTAGTCCTTTGGACGGAAGTAATGCTTCATCGAACAGCAGGTCTCGAACGAGTCTGTGTAGTCGTGTCCGGCGTTGGACCGAAAGCGCGAGATGCTCTCAATATCTGAGATGTCGATATGAGAAGCGGTGATAAAGAGGGGCAGTTCGCGGTCCGCCCAGGACTCGAGATCCGCGACAAGGCCACCGCTTCCGTATCGGGTTCCGGCTGTTGTGGTGGGCGCGGTTGTGGTGGGCGCGGTTGTGGTGGGCGCGGTTGTGGTGGGCGCGGTTGTGGTGGGCGCGGTTGT
>PBOU01000227.1 GCA_002724415.1 Planctomycetaceae bacterium | reverse complement strand
GCACTCTGCCAGGTCGGTTGGTTACGGGTAGAAGAAGACGGTTTGTTCATCCCAAACTTTAAAAAACACAACGGAGAAAGCGCAAAGAAGAGAGCCAACACTGCCAAACGAGTCGCAAAACACCGGGCCAAACAGCCAGACACGCGTAACGCTGTGAGCGTTACCAGAGAAGAGAAGAGAAGAGGAGAGAAGAGAAGAAAGCCCACCACCCCCCCTTCCCCCCCAAACGACTCGGCGGTTCAGCCTCTTCCATACAGTTCGCGATGGATCCAGGTGGTGGAGGAAATGACAAAAATTGGAATCGTCGACCCGCTTCCGGCGGTCGAGGCGGCCCGCAGGGCGGGGGCGACGCCCGAAATGGTCGACGAAATCCTGGGATATGCTCAGCGTAAACCGGGGGCGTGGGGACCGGGGGCGATTCGTAACCGGGTGTCTATCGCACGACACGGTTTTCCTGTCGACCAGGGGTGGCCGCCACCGTCCGAGGACTATGAACGCGGCCGGAGGGCTGTCTTGGAAGGGAAAGAGAAACAAGCCCAACAAGCGAAACAAGCCGAGGAGAAACAGCGACGGAACGAGGACAAAAGGATCGCCGAGGAACGGGAGCGGCTCTGGGGGTCGAAACTTGACGGCATGGACCAGTCCGACCGTGACGAGTTGGCGGTGGCCGCACTTGGTGAGACTGGCCCGCCGATCCAGCAGTATCGAAAGTCCGGTGCGACGGGGATCGCACGACTCCAAATGCTGGCCACGTTGGCCGAGGAGGACGGACGTCGATAACCAGCCGAGAACGAACTTGCGCGAAACGCAATCCGGATGTAGGGTCCAAGTTATGGCACATGCAGAGTCGATGGTCAGCGACAAATTGAGGGAGGCGATTCGGTCGTCAGGGAAGACCTGCTGCCGGATCAGCCAGGAGGCAGGGGCCTCTGCATCACAACTGTCCCGGTTCATGAATCACCGGGGTGGCCTGTCGTTGTCGGCGTTCGATCAACTGTGTGACTATCTGAACCTCGAACTCACACAACGAGCCTCGCAATGAACGAGATCACGGTGCACGTTGTCGACTATGGCCGCAAATATCTCCAGATGCGTTACGTCGATCCGGTCACAGGAAAGCAGAAAACTCGTTCGACAGGTGTGCCCCGTTCAAGACGGCGCGAAGCCGAGAAGGTCGCCAGCAAATGGGAACATGATCTGCGACAAGGACGATTCAGGGAACCGTCGAAGATCTCCTGGGGGGAGTTTCGAATCCGGTACGAGGATGAGTACCTGCCGAGCCTGGCCGAGAAGACTGCCGGCAAAGTTGCTGCGACCTTCAATGCGGTCGAACGAATTCTCTCCCCGAAGAAACTCGCCTCGCTGACGGCTGAGCGGATCAGTTTCTTTCAGAAGGAGCTGCGGGATGCTGGTCGTGCCGAGAGCACAATCAAGAGCCATCTGGCACACCTGCTAGCCGCACTGAAATGGGCAGGCCGTGTGGGGCTGCTGTCGGAGGTTCCGACGATTGACATGCCAAGGAGGGCGAGAGGATCGCGGAAGATGAAAGGTCGTCCGATCACCGGCGAAGAATTTGACCGGATGATTGAAAAGGTACCAGAAGTGGTCGGTGACGCTGCGGCCGAGTCCTGGCGTCACTACCTGCGAGGATTGTGGTGGTCGGGATTGCGATTGGCCGAATCGCTCGAGCTCTTCTGGGATCGCGACGACAAATTGTGCGTTGATCTGACCGGCCGGTATCCGATGCTCCAGATTCCCGCCGAATTGGAGAAGGGACACCAGGATCGGTGTTTGCCGGTCGCTCCGGAGTTCGCCGAGATGTTATTGCAGACCCCTGAAAGGGAAAGAACAGGCAGGGTTTTCAATCCGAAGGCAAAACGGGTCAAGGGGCCGGCCCTGTTGCCGCACCGGGTTGGTGAGCTGGTTTCAGCGATTGGTAAGGCCGCTGGGGTGAAGGTTCATACCGATCTTCGAACGGGCAGGCTGAAGTATGCGAGTGCCCACGACCTGCGGAGGAGTTTCGGCGAACGTTGGTCGTCCCGCGTGATGCCGCGGGTTCTGATGGAACTCATGCGGCACGAGTCGATCGAGACCACCCTGAAGTTCTATGTCGGTCGCAACGCCGAGAAGACCGCAGAAACGCTCTACGAAGCCGTTTCAGGTAACACTTTAGGTAACACCGCGCCGAAATCGCCCTCAGCGCAAGAACAAGCCCCGCCGGAAACCGTTGTTCCGACGGGGTTTGCAAAGTAGCGGAGGAGGGACTCGAACCCCCGACACGCGGATTATGATTCCGCTGCTCTAACCAACTGAGCTACTCCGCCAGGATTTCCCTTTCGGGGAGGACATTGTAGTCGGTTGAAGTGAGTGTGAGAAGTTCTTGGCTTCTACCAAGCATCCACGAGTTGGCCTGTGTTTGTGGGAATACAGGAATCCGTCGGTTAGAGATTGGCAACATGGCGTGAAACGGTGGTAGAATCAACCGGTTCCGATGTATCTGCCAGCCGGGATGGGTCTCATGGGTGTGGCATACTATCGACGATTTCGGATGGAAGTCGATCTGCGTACCGTGGATCTGGCCACGCCGACTTTGCCGGAAGGCTTTCGTTTTGTGCCCTGGAATCCCGACGATCTTGAGCGGCATGCTCAGGTCAAGGTTCAGAGCTTCCGTGATGAGATCGATTCTCGCGTCTTTCCCTGCCTGGGCGAGTTTTCCGGGTGCCGGAAATTGATGCGGGAAATCACGAAACAGCGGAGCTTCAAGTCGGAAACCACCTGGCTGATCGTTGGACCAAGCGGTGACGTTGGAACCATCCAGGGACTTGGCCACAGCGGGTCGCTGGGTGCGATTCAGAATGTTGGTGTCGTACCAGAATGCCGGGGACTGGGACTGGGGCGGTCGTTGGTTCTGAAGAATCTTGAAGGATTTCGTTCCGCCGGCCTGGAGCGGGTGTACCTGGAGGTGACCGCCGAAAACCTTCCGGCCGTGTCCCTGTATGACTCGCTGGGATTCCGGTTGGTCCGCACCATGTACAAGGCCGTGAAGGTCGAGCCGGCTCGCGTCTAGAACCGGTTCGTCTCTGCTCTCTCGCGGTCCGTGGTGCCGTGCGCGGTCACGCGATACACTCGGGTTGAACACCCGTTTGTAATCCCGTTCGCCAGCACCATGCCCAGCACGGCCACGATTCACACGCTCGAGAATGGCCTGACGGTGATCGTTGAGCCGATGCGTGATGTCCGGTCGGCTGCCTTTTCATTCCTGGTTCCCGCCGGCAGCGTGCACGATCCGGCTGGTCAAAACGGTACCGCCGCCATCCTCTCGGACTTTATCCTTCGAGGAGCCGGTTCCCTGGACAGTCGCCAGTTGACGGCCACCCTGGACAACCTGGGCCTGCAGCGTGGCGAGACGGTTGGCATCCAGCACCTGGGCTTCTCGGGAGCAACCGTCGCCGACCGATTGCCCGAGGTGCTGTCGGTTTATGGAGATATCCTGCAACACCCGCATCTGCCCTCCGAACAGTTCGAGGCCTCCCGCGATGGCCTCGAGATGACACTCCACGCCATGCAGGACGAGCCGCGGCAACGCCTGATGGTGGAACTGCGACGTCGGTGTTTCCCCGAACCCTGGGGCACCCCGACCTACGGTCAACTCGAACAACTTCCGGCCATCTCGGCCGAATCCCTCCAGGCTCATTATCGCCAACTGGTCCGCCCCGACGCCGCGATCCTGGGTGTTGCTGGCGGCGTGGATCCCGACGAGGTGCTGGCCGTTGTCCAGGAGACGTTCGGTGACTGGGAGTCTCGGCCCGGTACCGTCCCTGAAACCGGTGAGCACACACCGGTTGTCGAACACATCGAACACGATTCCACCCAGACCCATATCGGGATTGCCTACGACGCGGTTCCCTATTGCCACGAGGACTATTACACGGCCTGGGCTGCGGTGGGCGTGCTCAGTGGCGGTATGAGTGCGAGGCTGTTCACCGAGGTCCGTGAACGCCGCGGACTGTGTTACGCCATTTCCGCCGTTCTCAACAGCCTGCCACAACATGCCCGTGTCCTGGCCTACGCCGGTACCACTTCCGACCGTGCCCAGGAAACACTCGATGTGACGCTTGCCGAGATGCAACGCGTGGCCCAGGGGATCGATCCGGGTGAGTTGGAACGCTGCCAGGCCCGGGCCAAGAGTGCCCTGATCATGGAACAGGAGTCGACGATCGCCCGGGCCGGTGCGGTGGCCCGTGACTGGTTCCACCTGGGTCGCGTCACCACCCTCGAAGAAGTTCGCGGCAAGATCGAGTCACTGACCGTCGACACCGTGCTCGAGTACATCCATGCCCATCCGGCTGACAACTTCACGGTTGTCACGATTGGGCCCGAACCACTGGAGGTCGCCGGTGGAGTTTCGTGAAACCACCCTGGAGAACGGGCTGACCGTGATTGCCGAGTTGAACCCGGCAGCCCAGAGTGTCGCGGCGGGCGTGTTTGTCCGTATCGGCTCACGGGATGAGACCGAGGACGTGTCCGGTGTCAGTCACTTCCTGGAACACATGGCCTTCAAGGGCAACGACGTCTACACCGCAGATGACGTCAACCGGATCTTCGACGAACTGGGGGCCAATTACAACGCGTCGACCAGCGAGGAGGTCACGCAGTTCTACGCGGCGATACTGCCCGAGTACCTGCCGAAGGCTCTCGAGATGCTCTCGACGCTGCTGTATCCATCGCTCCGTCATGATGACTTCGAGATGGAGAAGAAGGTCATCCTGGAAGAGATCGGGATGTACGACGATCAGCCGACCTTCACCGTCTACGAACAGGCGATGCAGGCCCACTTTCCGACACATCCCCTGGGTCGCAAGATCCTTGGCACCAACGACAGTGTGTCCGCCCTGACTTCCGAGGCCATGAGACAGTACCACGCCGACCATTACCGGACCGGAAACATGGTCGTGGCGGTTGCCGGACGGGTTGACTGGGAGGAACTGTGCGGGTTGGTGCAGGAGCATTGTGGTGGATTTCCCGATGGACGGACCGGTCGCGACACGGTCGCACCACCGGTCGGTGGTCAGACGCAGGTGGTGCATCGCCCCGCGTCGTTGCAGCAGCATGTCATGCAACTGGCTGTCGCTCCTCCGGCCGATCACCGCCTGAGGTACGCTGCTGAGCTATTGAGCGTGATCGTCGGTGACCACACCAGCAGTCGACTGTACTGGGAACTGGTCGATCCGGGTCACGCCGAGAGCGCCGATTTGGGCTACAACGATTACGACGGAACCGGCACGTGGTTGACCTACCTGGGCTGCCCGCCGGAGGCCGTCGCCGACAACCTTGATCGGATTCACTCGGTCTATGAACAGGTGAATCGAGATGGGGTGACTGCCAGGGAACTCGAGCAGGCCCAGAACCGCCTGGCCTCGTCCATCGTGCTCCGCAGTGAACGTCCCATGGGACGGCTGGGTGCGCTGGGCAGCAACTGGGTTTACCTCGGACAGTATCGCTCGGTCCAGGACGACCTGGACACGGTGCGTGGTATCAGGCTTGATGACATCGTCGAACTGCTCTCTGAGTATCCCCTGGCTGCCGACAGCACCGCGGCGGTGGGACCGCTGGAGAGCTTGTAGTTGTCCGGCGTCGTCGGCGATCGCCGACGACCGCTTTTGATTGGCCCGGCATGCCTGGCATGCCCGAGGGAGAGATGAGCATGACCCGTTTCCTGGTGGCGTTGTTGCTGTTCCTGATGGCGATTCCATTGCCGGCGCAGGACAAGTCGTCGTTGTACAAGTCGATCGACTCGAGAGGCGATTCGACCTGGGAGGCCGCGATGAAGATCTGGGACTGGGCCGAGCCGGGTTACCAGGAGACGAAATCCTCGGCGCTGTTGTCCGGAATGCTCGAACAGGCCGGCTTTGACATTCGCCGCGGTGTGGCCGAGATCCCCACCGCGTTCACGGCGACTTTCGGTGCCGGCAAGCCGGTGATCGGGATCCTGGGAGAATTCGATGCCCTGCCGGGACTCTCTCAACAGGCCGTCCCCACGAGGGCTCGCCGCGAGGGTGTTCGCTATGGGCATGGTTGTGGGCACCACCTTTTCGGGGCCGCCTCGATGTCGGCAGCGATCGCGATTGCCGAGCAGATCAAGGCCGGTCGCCTGAAGGGAACGGTTCGTTTCTACGGGTGCCCCGCCGAGGAGGGAGGCAGTGGCAAGGTGTTCATGGTGCAGGCCGGCCTGTTCCGGGACTGTGATGCGGTGTTGCACTGGCATCCTGGAAGTAGCAATACGGCCGGCGATCGTTCGTCGCTGGCTCGCATGGCCGTCAAGTTCCGTTTTCATGGCAAGGCCGCCCATGCCGCCGGGGCACCCGAGCAGGGACGCAGTGCCCTGGACGCGGTGGAATTGACCAACCACGCAACACAGTTGCTGCGTGAACACACCCCCGACCTGACGCGGATCCACCACGTGATCACCGCCGGGGGCGATGCACCCAACGTGGTGCCGCCCTTCGCGGAGGTGTACTACTACATCCGCCATCCGCAGGCGGAGGTCGTGCGTGGTCTTTACCAGCGGCTGGTGTTGTGTGCCCGCGCCGGTGCCCTGGCCACCGAGACGAAGCTCGAGATCAAGTTCGAGGGGGGCATCTACCAGATCCTGCCCAACAACATCCTTTCGACGGTGGCACTGGCCAACCTGCAGCAACTGGCGAATCTCGAGTACACGCCCGGCGAGACCGAGTTTGCTCTCAAGCTGCGAGAACACCTGCCGCGACCCCGTTCGCTGGATTCGATCAGGCAGGTGATCAACCTCAACGGGCAGGTGGGGCGTGGTTCGACGGACGTGGGTGACGTGTCGTGGGCCGTGCCCACCACCGGATTCTCGACATCCTGTTGGGTTCCGGGAACACCAGGACACAGTTGGCAGGCGGTGGCCTGTGGTGGAACCACGATCGCTCGCAAGGGAATGGACCTGGCCACGCGTGTTCTGGCAGCTTCGGCCTGGGATCTCTTTTCCGATCCCGACCTGCTGGCCGCCGCCCGTGCCGAGCACCGCCGACGGGTTGGCCAGGATCCCTACCGCACCCTGATGCAAAAGGGCCAGAAACCACCGCTGGATTATCGCCGGGCTCCTGGAGCTCGCTAGACGCCGCCTCGCCGATCCTCGCGATTGCCACCACCGTGGCACCGGAGGGGAATCCGTCTGGGGCTAGTCGGGACGGTCAACGGTTTTCTGGCCGATCTCCCCGGCCAGTCCGACGGCCCACTTGAACATGGGCGGGCCGATGATCTGGTTGATCACGATCACGGCGATCAGGATTGTTGCCAGATCACTTCCCCAGTCGCCGTAGTGTCCAGCGATTTCCCGGGCCAGGCCGATGCCGATACCCGCCTGGGTCACGAAGCCCAGCCCCATGATCCGCCGGTGTTTCGGGGGATCGCCCGCGATCGTCGAGCCCATGTAACTGCCGGCGAACACGGTGCACAGCCGGATCATGCAAAGACCGCCGGCAACGAGGTACGTCTGCTGGAGGATCGAGAGGTCGATCGAGGCTCCCGTCAGCGTGAAAAATGTCAGGTAGACGGGCATGCCGATTTCCTCGAGCAATTTCGAGAACTCGGCGCGGTGAGGACTGAAGTTCGTTACCAACAGTCCGGCGATCATACAGATCAACAACGGTTCGGCATGGATCTTGACCCCCCATGCGTCGTTCGAATAGCCCTGGAACCAGCCGGTCAATTGGAAGACGGCGAACCCGGTCACGAGCAAGACGAGACACTTCAGGTGATGGGGAATATGCCAACTCATGTAGATCGACAGCAGTTTTCCCAGCCCGAATCCGAAGCCAATCGACAATACGAATTTCAACAACAGCAGGCCGATGAACAGGAACCCGAAGTGGAAGTCGGCCGAGGTGATCGAGTGCGCAATCTCGGAGTTCACCGAGAATAGGGCAATCACCACCGCGTCCATGACCACGGTGACGCCAAGAATCGTGTTCGTGAGCGGCCCCTTGGCTCGCAACTCGGCCACGATGGCGATGGCCGATGACGGTGACCGCGCGACCAGGATCACCCCGGTCAGAAGCGAGATGGCGATTCGGGTTGATACAGTCAGGTCTTTCATGACCGGCAACCAGCCACTGAGCAGGTACATGGCCAGCCCACCCAGGGAAAAGGTGACGGCCACCAGGCAGATGGTCACCCAACAGATGCTGCGGTACTGGGCACGGAATTCCTTCAGGACCAGTTCGTTGCCGGCCGCCAGCGCGATAATCGATAAGGCAATCTGGTTCACGAAGCCCAACCGGTCCACCATTGGCCGTGCCAGGACTCCCAGGATGTCCGGACCAGCCAGGAACCCTGCGGCCAGGTAACCAGTGATCAGGGGCAATCGCCAGCGTGAACCGAATTGGCCGAGCCGTTCAGCGGCCAGGACGACAATCGTGAAAACCAGCACACTCTGTGACAGGTTGACCAGAGCAGACAAAAAATCGTTCATCAACCAAACCCGGTTGGCATTTATCACTGTTGAGTTCTCAACGGAAACCTAAAATACACCACACAACGGGACGGTCAATCCGACCCGATTCCGTCCCATTGCTGTGATCAGTTACGATGGAATGGCACTGTGGCCCCGTTTTGTCCCCGAGGTGACGGATTTATAATGAGATCATCCTGCGGTGTAACGGTTGCCTGTTTTCTGCTGCTGGCCATCTCGACCAAGGCTGCCGGTGACGAGCCGATCGATTTTGTCCGGGACGTGCGGCCGATTCTCTCGGACAAGTGTTTCAAGTGTCACGGTCCCGACGAGAATGCTCGACAGGGCGAGTTGCGGCTGGATCTCGAGTCGACGGCACGCAAGGTGCTCGCGCCGGGGAAACCGGCAGCCAGCGCGCTGCTGAAGCGGATCACCAGCACCGATCCCGATCTGAGGATGCCACCGCCGGACTCCAAGCGAACATTGTCCAGGCGCGAAATCGATGTCCTGCGTCGCTGGATCGCGGGTGGGGCCGTCTACAAGAAACACTGGTCGTTTCAGCCGGTGGCCAAGGTTCCCGTGCCCGAGGTGAAAAATGCTGCCTGGACACGTGGCTCGATTGACCGTTTCGTACTGGCCCGGCTGGAATCCGCGGGTGTGGCTCCTGCCGACGCGGCGACCCGTGAACGGTGGATTCGTCGAGTGACGTTCGACCTGACCGGCCTTCCGCCGACCCTGGAACAGATCGATGCGTTCGTTGCCGACAAGTCGGAGAATCCGGACAAGGCGTTCGAGAAGGTCGTCGATCGTCTGCTGGCGTCACCGGCCTATGGCGAACGGATGGCCGCCGAGTGGCTCGATATTGCCCGCTACTCCGACTCGTACGGTTACCAGGTCGATCGCGATCGCCATGTCTGGCCGTATCGAGACTGGGTTGTCCGGGCATTCAATTCCAACATGCCCTACGACCGTTTTGCCACCCTGCAACTGGCCGGTGACCTGGTGCCTCAGCCGACTGACGACACGCGACTGGCCACGACCTTCAACCGGTTGCATTCTCAGAAGGTCGAGGGCGGTAGCACGCTGGAGGAATTCCGTGTCGAGTATGTTGCCGATCGCAACCACACCTTCGCGATGGCATTCCTTGGTCTGACGCTCGAATGCGCCCGGTGTCACCAGCACAAGTTCGACCCGATTGCTCAGAAGGAGTACTACCAGTTCTTCGCGTTCTTCAACAACATCGACGAATCGGGAGTCTATTCCTACTTCACCAGTTCGGTTCCCACGCCCACCCTGCTGCTGTCCAACGACAAGCAGAAGCAGGCGATGGCTGCGGCCGAGACGAAAGTGTCCCAGGCCGAGACGGCCTGGCAGAAACTGAACGATCAGCGAGAGGGGGCTTTCGAAGCGTGGCTGGCGGCGCGCAAGCCAGATGCCGGGGCTCCCAGCCCGCTGGCCGGCCGCGTCTATCACAACGACTTCGAGAAACCACCGGGTGGAGCCAATCGCAGCGTCGAGGGCCGAATCGGCAAGGCCGCACAATTGACCGGGGATGATGGTATTGGCACCGGGGTCGGCAATTTCCGACGGTTCCAGCCGTTTAGCGTGTCGTTGTGGATGATGACTCCCGACGAAAAGAAACGGGCCATCATTTTTCACCGGTCACGGGCCTGGACGGACGCTGGAAGTCGTGGCTACCAGTTGATGCTCGAGGACGGTCGCTTGAGCGGATCGCTGATCCACTTCTGGCCGGGCAACGCCCTGCGGGTGGTCACAAAACGCAAGTTCCCGGTGGGCAGTTGGCATCACGTGACGATGACCTGGGACGGTTCGAACCGGGCCAGGGGCCTGAAGATCTATATCGATGGCCGACCGGTTGCCAGCACGCTGGTTCGAGACAATCTTTACAAGAACATTTCCGGTGGAGGTGGCGACACGATCACGATCGGACAGCGGTTCCGTGACCGTGGACTCAAGAACGGCAGCGTCGACGAGTTCTCGGTCTTCAATCGTCGCCTGACCGATCTCGAGGTGGCACAACTCCACGATGGTCACAGCCTCGACGACGCGATGGCGACTCCGGCTGACCAGTTGACCGCGACACAGCGGGTGGGATTGCGCGAGTTCTTCCTCGAGACGGTCGACAAGCCGTACGCCGATCAGCGCAAGGCGGTGTTAGCCGCACGGAAGACACGGTGTGAATCCTACGATGGCGTGGGTGAGATCATGGTGATGGCCGATCTGGATCCCACGCGTCGACGACAGACGTACGTGCTCAGGCGGGGTGCCTACGACGCTCCGACCGATCCAGTCGAACCGGGCACACCGGCTTCGCTGCCGCCGTTTCCGGCCGACGCTCCGCGAAATCGACTGGGGCTGGCTCGCTGGTTGACCGATCCGGCGCATCCTCTGACACCGCGGGTGGCCGTCAACAGGTTGTGGCAACAGTGCTTCGGGGGCGGACTGGTTCGGACTCCCGAGGACTTCGGAAGCCAGGGGCAGCCACCAACTCATCCGGCGCTGCTCGACTGGTTGTCACGCGATTTCGTGTCCGGTGGTTGGGATCTGCAGCGAACGCTGCGTCAGATCGTTCTCTCGTCGACCTACCGCCAGGACTCGTCCGCGGCCGCAGACCTGCTGGCTCGCGATCCGGACAACCAGTTGTTGGCCCGGGGGCCGTCGTACCAGTGGCCGGCCGAGATGATCCGAGACAACGTGTTGTGGGCCAGCGGGTTGTTGGTCGACAAACAAGGTGGCGCTCCGGCGCGGCCCTACGACCTGGCCGTGTCGTTCAAGCCGGTGCGGGTGGATACGGGCGAGGGACTGTATCGCCGCAGCCTGTACACGTTTTGGAAGAGAACCGGGCCGGCACCGGTGATGATGACACTGGATGCGTCGAAGCGGGACGTGTGTGTTGTCAAACGCGAACGGACGT
>PBOU01000226.1 GCA_002724415.1 Planctomycetaceae bacterium | reverse complement strand
CGTCCCCGTTCAGGTCGTCGTTGCCGATCCCCCCATCGAGCTTGTCATCGCCGTCGCCGCCAGCAAGCACATCGCCGCTTCCTCCCTGTCCGCGGAGGACGTCATTTCCGCCACCGCCGTTGATCTGGTCGCCACCAGCCCCGCCTTGCAGGCGATCGGCGTTGTCACCTCCGGTGATCGTGTCGTCGCCACCTTTCCCGTTGGCAAACACCCGCCCCGAGAAATCACTTCCATCAATCTCGTTCGGACTGCTGCCACCGGTCAGGTTGGCTTCCTGGATATCCACCACCTGGTCGGTCTCGGTCTGGCCACCGACAGCGGTCAGCAACTGGTCATCACTGAGCGTGTAGCTCGCATCACCTGTTTCCTCGAGTCGATCGTATCCCGGGCCACCATCGACCACGTCATTGCCGGGTCCGCCGCTGAGGGTGTCCCCGGAACTCCCCTGGCCACGGAGCAAGTCGTCACCCTTGCCACCGGATACGAGATCCATTCCGCCACCGCCATTGGCGGTGTCGTTGCCATCGCCACCTTCAAGCTGGTCATCGCCGCCGCTGCCGTTGAGCAGGTCCGCGCCAGCGTCGCCGACCAGCGTATCATTCCCCTGTTCACCATTCGCGTTGTCGGCTCCGACACCGCCCAGCAGGCTGTCGTGACCGTCCCCCCCAAACAGCGTGTCGTCGTCGAGTTCACCGCTGATCACATCATCCCCGGCACCACCCAGGAGGCTGTCGTGGCCATCGCCACCCCACACCGAGTCGTCAGCCAAACCACCATCGATCGTGTCGTCCCCGGCATCCCCGAAAAGGGAATCCGCGAGATCACTGCCAGTGATGCTGTCGGCTCCATCGCCACCACTGACGGAGATTTCCGTGTCGATCAGATCCGGAAAGGTCGACGGATCCAGGCCCGCAAGATCCACCACGTCGTCACCGACTCCGGCATCAATGCTGATCGCATTAAGCTCATCCACGGTCAACGTGTCGGTATTGGCGGTGTCTTCGATGGTCTCGGAGTTGACCAGCACCTCGTTGGTCATCTCGTCGACCGTGACGACAATCGTATCGGCCGCGGCGTCGGAACTGATGTCCAACTCACCTGCGATCGGATCGAAAATCGACGTCACGCTCAAGAGAGTCCGTGACTCCAGCGGTTCAACGACGCGACGCATCCTACGACGCCGCAGTGTCTGTCCGGCCCGGCGCGGCGAGCGAGAGAGGCGTGAACGAACCGCATCCAACCACGAATTGAACCGCATGACTTTCTCCAAACCAACTGTGTAAGAGAATGGAATAACCGATCACAAAAGACAGTCAGCATCACATCCACAGCAGACCAAAGCCACGGAATACCGGCAAAGACGCCGCAACCGGCTCAAAACACACGGCCACTATTATTCAACCGGGTAGCTGCACAGAAGCAAGCGCATACCGGTTTTTTTCCTCTGCACCCTGTCCACTCGGCCCAGGTCCGACCCCAAATGTCGGGCCGGCAGTTTTTCACCCTCCAGCACACACGCTCCGTGTTGGATGCAACACGATCGGCTCGTTACAGTCAGTGGTGGTGGCGGGGTTCAGCCCTCGTCGCAGCACGTTGCTGTTTGCACGACAAGGAGTGAGATCATGTCATCTGCTGACAACCAGTTGAAAGTCTTCGCCGTGGGCAAACGGACCGTACTGGGGTTTGGTGGCCAGGAAATCCTTTCGCAACTCAACGTCAGTGTCTACCGCGACCACCTGGTCTCGTTGATCGAGGAACACGCCATCGAAACCGTCGCTTTCGACCTGGCAGGAATCGCACTTGTCCCCAGTGGAATGCTCGGTCTCCTGGCGTCGCTTCGCGAACACAACGTCAGCGTCGAAGTCTACAATCCGTCCGACGACGTCAACGAGGTTCTCACCATCACTCGGCTCAACGAGCTGATGGAAATCAAGCAGGGAAATCCTCTCGACGAATCCGAACCCGGGTCAGACTCGGACGGCGAGTGACCACGGAGTCACTCGGGCACCTGCCACAACCGGACCTTCTTGTCTCGGCCGGCCGATGCCAGGCGTTTCCCATCACTCGAGAAATCGAGCGAGTGAACGCTGAATCCCAGTTGACCACCGGAGTGTCCCGGCAGCGTGGTCTTCAGTGATCCGTCGGCAGTCGACCAGAGCTTGATCGGTCCGTGGCGTTCTCCGGAAGCCAACAGGAGACCATCGGGGGTGTAGCACAAGGACTGAATCAAACCCCTGTGTCCCTTCAAGACTCCCTGCGGTTTTCCGTCATCAACCGACCAGATCCGCACCACGGTGTCGAAGCCTCCCGAGGCCAGCCGGTTCCCCTTGGGCGAGAAGACCAGGGCCGAGACGTGTTGACCACCATGTCCGGCCGGTTTGGAAACAGCCTTGGTCGTCCCGGTGTCCCAGATGGTGATCTCGCCGGTCCGGCAACCCGTTGCCAGTCGCCCCCCGCCCTGGTCAAACGCCAGTGTATCGATCCAGCTCTTGTGACCGACCCACTGACGCGGCGACGTCAGTTTTCCGTCCTTGGCCTTGTCCAGGCGGTGCAACTGCACTCCCCCGTCGCGGAGGCCACAGGCCAATTGTCGACCGTCTCGAGAGATCGTCACCATGCTGATCCGTTGGCCAAGCAGCCCGTCCCAGGACTTCACCAATTGACCACTCGCTGGATCCCAGGCCTTCACGCTCCGCTGGCTGGCAGTCAACAACATCTTGCCATCGGCGGTGAACTGCACAGCCAGCACCCAGTCGGTGTGATCGGTCAGTGTCTGTCGGGCCGGACCACCCGTGGGGTCCCACAGGCGGACGGTCTCATCCCAGCTTCCGCTGGCCAATTGCTTTCCTCCCGGAGCAAACGCCACCTGGGACACACTGTTGGTATGACCGTTGAACTCGATCGGCTTCGGTTTCTGGGCCACCGCGGTGGCCGAGGTGGCTAAAAAGACCAGGACCAGCGTCAGGCGATTCATATCACGGGCCATCCGAAACAGGACTCTCACATCAAAGTTGGCTGACCCCATTATAACGTGGTAGAATGCCCACTGCGAAAGGGGTCTCCTGAAAGGGTCAACACCATGCTCCCAACACCTCCCTCCACCATGCACCACGGCGGCTGGTCTCGTCGTGAAATATTGCAGGCCGGCACACTGGGAATGATGGGTCTGTCGATGGCCGACGTCGAACGGCTTCGAGGCGATTCGCCCTCGCCGCGCCGTCCCCGCGCCGTGATTTATGTCTTCCTGACCGGTGGACTCGCTCAGCACGAGAGTTTCGACCCCAAGCCAGACGCGACCTCGAACATCCGTGGCGAGTTCAGCCCAATCGCGACTCGCACCCCCGGCCTGCAAATTTGCGAGCACCTTCCCTTGCTGGCGGCTCGAAGTGACAAGTGGGCCCTGTGCCGCAGCGTCTCACACTCCTGGAACGAACACACCCAGGGCACCTGCCTGATGCTGACCGGCCGCAGTAGCCTACCGCCCAGCTTCAGCAACAGCGCCAAGCCAACCGACTTCCCCGGCATCACGTCGATGGCTGGCCGGATGGCCCCGGGACGAAACGGACTGCCCGGCTCGGCCGTGCTCCCCTACCCGATCAAGACCCCCGGCACGCTGGCCGGCCGGATGGGACCACGGTTTGACCCGTGGATGCTCAAGGCTGCCAGCGACTGCAAGTGGTCGGGTGCCTGTCCCAACTGCTGGGACCACCAGCGGCGTCCCGGGGCGCGGCACACCGGCTACCCGGTCTTCCGGGCCCCCAACCTCAGCCTGG
Source organism: Planctomycetaceae bacterium (assembly GCA_002724415.1). Classification (GTDB taxonomy): domain Bacteria; phylum Planctomycetota; class Planctomycetia; order Planctomycetales; family Planctomycetaceae; genus UBA8437. The sequence continues at coordinate 15,755 of PBOU01000226.1, read as the reverse complement.
CCGATGGCCTGTCCCAGGGACGGATAGACAATCGCAAGGCGTTGCTGGGAACCATCGAACGCCAGCAACGGTTCCTGGACGGCTACGCCACCGTCAACAGCCTGGATCGTTACCGCACCGGAGCACTCAGCCTGCTGACCTCCGGTCGCGTCCGCCGCGCGTTCGACATCGAAAACGCAGACCCCAGGGCACTGGATCGCTACGGCCGCAACCTGTTCGGCTATTCGCTGCTGATGGCCTCCCGACTGGTCGAGGTCGGTGTCAGCATGGTGCAGGTCAACCTGGGGCGAGGAGGTTTCGACACGCACGGCAACGCCTTTGATCACCTCAAGAATCTCATGCTGCCCCCGACCGACCAGGCCCTCTCGGCACTGATCGATGACCTCGACGAACGAGGACTTCTGGACGACACGTTGATCGTCGCCGCCGGCGAGTTCGGTCGCACCCCCCGGGTTTTCAACCTGCCGCAGTACTACGAGTTGCCCGGCCGTGACCACTGGGGTCCGGTGCAGAGTGTTTTCTTTGCCGGGGCCGGGGCCAGTGGCGGCAAGGTGATAGGATCCTCGGATGCCGATGGCGGCCAGCCCAAGGACAACAAGCAAACGCCCGAGAGCATGGCGGCAACAATTTATGATGCCCTGGGGATCGACCGACACGCGACATGGCTCGACAACCTCAAGCGGCCGCACACCGTCTACCACGGCAGCCCGATCGAGGGCCTGTTGGCGTAGCCCTTAGCCGGCACCCACCGGCGGCATCACCATCAGCTCGTCGTCCTCGACCAACTCGCGATCGCGGTCACGTTCCATCTGGTTGTTGACCATCACCAGGTGCACGAAGTTGCCCGGCACCTTCAACGCCACCAGCGCGTCGTTGATCGTGGCTCCATCGGCGAGGCTCAACACGTTGCCCTCGGGCGACTTGTCCTTCAACGCAGCCATCAGCTTGACACGAATCTGCATTAGGCCTCGGCCGACTCCCCGGCAGCCTCGGCTTCGGCCGCCGCCGCTTCGGCCGCCATTGCCGCAGCAACCTCAGCCGCCTTCTCCATGGCAGCCGCCTTGGGCGACACCAACTGGGCGTGCGATCCGTCGACGGCCGACTGATCGGTCTGACCACCGAACCGGTAACCCCGGGGCTGGGCCTTCTGACCCAGCAACGTGGTTTGGGCCAACTTCGCAGCCACACCAGTGGCGATGTAGGCCCGTCGCACGTCAAAGGGACTCTCCTTGAGGAAATCTTTCCAGGCCCCCAGTTCGGTCTGAGTCTGCATGATTCCCTTGACCATCCCGACGTCGGTCAACATCCCCAGATCGTTCGCCTCACCGACAAACACCGCACCGGTCATCTGTTCACCAGTGAAGATGAACTTGCGATAGATGTGATCAGCAGCATTGGAGATTGTCACTGCATCGTCTGACGTATCACCCCAGTTCCCGAAGCTGGCATTCTGCAGGCCACAGACATCCAGGATGTTCAGCGACAAGCTGCCAGAGTACTCCGCATCGTGCCCGGCCATGTTGGCCCCAGCGATCCGGCCATGATCCACGGCCGTGGGCTGAATCGAGTGGATCTGGTTGTCACCACCACCGAGAACTGGCCCCTGGGCCACATCACCACCGGCATACACACCCTCGACACTGGTCTGACAACGACCGTTGACCACGATTCCCTGGTCCGTCTCGATCCCAGCTGCTGACGCCAGGTCAATATTGGGTCGAATGCCGGTTGCCACGATCACCACGTCGGATTCGACGGTTCCTCCACCGGCCAGCGAGACGACCTTGCCACCTCCCTCGCCCTCGGAAATTGACTCGACCGATGCCCCGGAGTGAACTGTGACCCCCTTCTGCCCCAGCCAACTCTCAACGAGTCCAGCAGATTCGGCATCGAGCATTCTCGGCAAGACGTGCGATTCCCGTTCGACCACTGTTAGGTTCCATCCCCGCTTGTGCATGGCATTGAGCATGATGAACCCGATAAACCCGGCCCCGATCATGGTCACCCGGGGAGCACCAACTCCCTCGGTAGCAGCCAGCAGCTTGGCAGTGTGTTCGAGTGTCCACAGTGCTTGGACGCCGGGCAGATCGCTGCCGGGAACCGGCAGACCCACCGGGGCCGCCCCGGTGGCAATCAGCAGGTTGTCGTACTCCACCGTGCTGTCGTCACACAACGTCACCGTACGACCGGACGTGTCGATCGCCGTGACGCGCTGGCCGATCCTGGCATCCACGCCCAGCCGAGAAAACTCGGCGTCGTCAGCCGTATGCGTGTGCTCACGGGGCACCTTGCCCGCGAGCCAGTAGGGCAGGGCCATCCGGGAATGGGGCGGTTCGTCACTGATCAACGTGATCGACGCCTCGCCGTCGCCGTACTGCCGAATCGTCTCGATGGCATTGGTGGCCACAGGGCCACCGCCGATGATGACATGCTTAGTCATGGTCAGTCGTTTCCTTGCTCGCGATGGCCATCACAGCCACCGGTGTCTCTTACATCGAAGCCAGGCCCAGTTCGGCCAGTTTCTCCTCGGTCGGTACGCCCTCTTCATCCCAGCCACGCTCGCGGTAATAGACCGGCAACATCGCATCCAGATCAACGGTCACACCGGCCGATGGACCGTCACTATGAGGTTCACTCAGGAGCCGCTTGGGCAGATTGTCGTCGGCCATGGTCAGTCCGGCCTTGAGATTCCACAACCGTTCCAGGTTCCAGGTCTTCTCACCAATCGCCACAAAATCATCCAACGTGTAGTCCACGCCGGTCGCCGCGGCCACCAGCGGAACGAATGTCTCGAGCGTGCCACCGGCGAAACCGGTAAACAGGCACAACCCGGTGGCATCGTGAGCCGTCGAGCGATGCTGTTCGTGCACGACCCACTCGCTCTTGCCGTCGGTCGTATGCGGTGTGCTCTCGGAAGTCTCAAACCCCGGAGTCCAGGCTCTCAGGTGACAGGCCCCGCGGTTGCACGTGGCGTAGGCCACCCCCATGCCGACAAAGCCACGCGGATCGTAGGCCGGGAACTCCTGTCCCTTCACGCCCATGAACACATCCGGGTTCTCCCACTTCTCACCCATCAACTTGGCTCCCTCGGCCAGGTCGTCACCGAAGCCCTCCCGGTAGGCGGTCGCCTCGGTCATTCTCACCAGCGCCTCGGCCGAACCAAACTCCAGGGGCATCTCGACGTGCTCGTCGGTCACCCGCCCCTCCTGGTACAACTCCATCGCGCTGGCCAGGGTCGACCCCATCGAGATCGGATCCATGCCCAGGTCGTTGCACAACCAGTTGGCCTTCAACACCGCGTCCAGGTCTCCGACACCCGTGTCGGCACCCAGCGCCCACGCGGCCTCGTACTCGGGGCCCTCGCCCGCCTGCTTCCAGTTCTTCGGATGAGTGTTGACCAGGAACTTGTCGGAGTGCTCTCCGAGTTCGCAGACACGGCCGCAGGCGATCGTGCAGGCAAAGCACGCCTTGTTGGTTGTCAGGCGAGTGTCACGAATGGTATTTCCATTGAGATTCTCGGCCTCCTCGAATTGGCCCTGCTGGAAATTGCGGGTGGGCAAGCCACCAAAGGCCTGGGTCAGGTCAATCGTCGAGGCGGTCCCGAACATGCCGAAAGCTTCATAGGTCGGGTTGACGATCATCTCGCCACGCATGTCCCACAGCGCTTTCATGAACGCGTCGCCGTCAGACACCTCCACGCCACCGGTGCCACGAACGGCGATCGCCTTGAGGCCCTTTGAGCCCATCACGGTACCCACGCCACTGCGACCGGCAGCACGGTGCTTGTCATTCATGATGCAAGCAAACTTGACCAGGTTCTCACCGGCCGGACCGATGCAACAGGTCCGCAATCCGGGGATCCCCAGTTCCTCGCGCAATCCGTCCTCGGTGTCACCGACCGTCTTGCCCCACAGGTGGGACGCATCACGCAATTCGACACGGTCGTCGTAGATGAACAGGTACTTGGGAGTCGCCGATGCACCGCTGATGATCACCATGTCATAGCCGGCGAACTTCAATTCCGGGCCCCAGAACCCACCCGAATTGGACGTGGTGATGCAGTTGGTCAGTGCCCCCTTGGTGATCACCATGTAGCGAGAGCCACACGGTGCACAGGTGCCCGTCAGCGGGCCGGTGGCAAAGATCAGGACATTCTCCGGCGACAGTGGATCAACCGTCGGATCCATCTCCTCGTAGAGATACCGATCGGCCAGTCCGCGACCCCCGATGTACTCCTCCATCCACTCCTGTGGAATGTCCTCGGAGACCGCCGTACCGGCCGTCATGTCGACTCGCAACAACTTGCCTGTCCAACCACCCATCGTCTTCTCTCCGCTGTTGATGGCACTCCGGGGAGTGCCGAGTTTGACCTATTCCGTCGACCGATATATCGGCACGGCCTAGCTGGAGGCCGTAACGTATTTCGAGTTGACCGTTTCAGCCCATGGTTCCAGCCAACTGCCGCCCTGGTCGCCGTCGACAAACTCGATTGCCGCCGTCGGACAGGCTGCCTCACAGGCCGGCTGGCCGCCACACAGGTTGCACTTGCTGGCCGTGTCGGTCACCGGCAACGTGTAGACGGTGCCAAACGGACAGGCGATCGTGCACAGGTGACAACCGATGCACAATGACTCGTTGACGATCTTGGCCCCGGTGTCACCCTCGACCCCGATCGCGTTGACCGGGCAGGCATTCATACACCACGCCTCGTCACACTGCAGGCAGGTGAAAGGCGCGTAGCTGGCCTCCTCGTCGAAAACATTGACGCGGATCAGGGAGCGGGACGGTTGAAACGTCCCGGTCTGGACCCACGAGCAGGCGAGTTCGCACTGCATACAACCGGTACACCGGTTTGGCACGATATTCAGCATCATGGTCATCGAATGACCTCCTCCCGATTAGACACCCGACCGCAATAGTTTGATCCGGCGGTCATGGCGATGACACCTTGTAACCCTTATTGGCCAGAAAGTCAAAAACGGTCCGCCCGGTGACCAACACGGTCGTGGCGTTGAGATCGCGACCGGTAGCGGCAAGAATGCCTGCCAAGCCCGAGATGAACACGATGACACAGATCGGTTTCCGTCAAACCCGGCGTTACCGGCCACAAGTAAGGAAGTCCAAGACCATGCGAGTTGACCAGGCAGTCGCCGAGATTCTCAAGCGAGAAGGCGTTGAACAGATGTTCCTGTTCCCCTTCACCCCGATCCTTGAAGCCATTTCGGAAGCAGGCATCCGGCCGATCGTCGCGCGGCAAGAACGTGTCGCCGAGAACATGGCCGATGGTTTCTCGCGGGTCAGCAACGGAAAGAGAATCGGTGCGATCACCGTGCAGCAGGCCGCTGGAGCCGAGAACGCATTCGCCGGCATCGCCCACGCGTACACCGACTCGAGCCCGATCCTGTTCCTGCCGGGCGGGATGAGCCGCATGGAGTCGGGCACACCACCGAGTTTCAACGCGGTACCGAATTTTCGGGCCACCACCAAGTGGGCTGACCAGTTGCTGACGGCCGATTCGCTGCCACAACGAATGCGGCGGGCATTCACTGCGTTGAGAACAGGACGGCCGGGACCAGTGATGCTCGAAATCCCCACCGACGTGGCCGTCGAGGAACTCTCCGGAGAACTCGAGTACTCCCCGGTCACCGCGGCTCGTGCCGGTGTCGACCCCGATGCGGTTCGTGACGCGGCAAAACTGCTGTTGGCCGCAGAAAGGCCGATGATCTGGGCCGGACAGGGCGTGCTCTATGCCGAGGCGACCGAGGCCATGACAGCGGTTGCCGAATTCCTGGGCGCCCCGGTGATGACCACCCTGCTGGGAAAAAGTGCCTTCGACGAGACGCACCCCCTGGCCCTGGGCGCCGGGTCACACAGTTGCACCGACATGTCGCTGGACTACCTGGATCGCTGCGACGCAATACTCGCCCTGGGCAGCAGCCTCACCCGCAGCGTCTTCGCACCCGACATCCCCGCCGGCAAGCGGATTGTCCACAACACCAACGATCCCCGTGATCTCAACAAACACTACATCGCCGATGTCCCACTGCTGGGTGACACACAACTGGCGGCCGTCGCCTTGCTCGAGGAACTCAAAAGCCAGTTGGGCAACCAGGACGGTCGCCCGGAACGGGCCCAGGTCGAAGCCCATGTCGCGGAAACCACCGCCGCGTGGGACGCCCGCTGGGCGGCAAAACTGGGCACCGACGACACCCCGCTGAACCCGTATCGCGTGATCGCCGATTTCATGGCCGTGACCGATCCGGCCCAGACAATCGTCACTCACGACTCGGGCAACCCCCGCGACCAGTTGATGCCGATCTACAAGTCGACCACCCCGCGAGGCTATCTCGGCTGGGGACACTCGACCCAGTTGGGATTCGGCCTGGGCGCGATCATGGGCGCCAAGGTGGCCGCTCCCGAGAAACTCTGCGTCAACTTCATGGGCGACGCGGCAATCGGGATGGTCGGGATGGACATCGAGACAGCTGTCCGTGAAGAGATTCCGATTCTCTCGGTCGTGTTGAAGAACTCGGCGATGGGCAACTACGAAAAGCACATCCCGATTTCGGTCGAGAAGTACGGCACGAAGTACCTGACCGGCGAGTACGCCGACCTGGCACGATCGCTGGGAGCCCACGGTGAACGCGTCGAACAACCCGGCGATATTCGCGCCGCCTACGAACGGGCGATCGCAGCCACCCGGGAGGGACAACCGGCCCTGATCGAGTTCATCACCTGCGAGGAACCCGACATGGCCATCCCGGCCCGCGCCTGACCGGCGGACAGGACAGCGGCCTAGGCCAACAACTCGTCGACCACCCGCGCGCCGGTCACCTCCGGATCGGTCAGCCGCTCCGGACGGCCACTGTGACGATACGTCAGGCGGCGGTGATCCAACCCCAGTTGGTGCAGTACCGTCGCGTGCAGGTCCGCCACGCTGACCCGATCCTCAACCGCCGCGTAGCCGAAGTCGTCGGTTCCCCCGTGGACATGTCCCGCGCGAAACCCGCCACCGGCCATCCACAGGCTGAATGCATTGCGGTTGTGGTCCCGACCGTCCTTGGCCTCCGAAATCGGCAACCGGCCGAATTCCCCGGTCCACATCACCATCACCTCGTCCAACAACCCACGTCGCTTCAGGTCCTTGACCAGTGCCGCGCTGGGCTGATCTGTCTGCCGACAGATGTTCGGCAGGTCCCTGGGCAGGTTGTTGTGATTGTCCCACGGCTGAGAACTGGGGCTCACCGGGGGAAACACCTGTACGAATCTCACCCCGGCCTCGACCAACCGTCGGGCCATCAGCACCCGTGCCCCATACGCCGCGGTGACCGGGTTGTCGAGACCATACGCCGCGCGAGTCGCCTTGGATTCCTGCTTCAGGTCCAGGGCACTCGAGGCCGCCACCTGCATCCGGGCCGCCAGTTCGTAGTTCTGGATCCGCGCCTCCAACTCGCTCTCACGGGGATACAACTCCTGGTGACGACGATTCAGTTTCGCCAGCAGGTCCAAAGCGCGACGACGCCCCGACACCTTGGTCCCGGGTCGGGACGAGAGATAGTGCACCACGTCGCCACTGCTGTTGAACTCGGTCCCCTGGTACACCGCGGGCAACCATCCACTGGACCAGACCATCTTCCCCGACGTGTTGTAGCCCTTGGGACTGCGGAGCACGACATAACCGGGCAGGTCATCTCTCTCGGTGCCCAGCCCGTAACAGATCCAGGACCCCATCGCCGGCCGGCCCGCAAACGTCTTGCCCGTCTGCATCATGTTGATCGCGAACGGATGATTGTTGTGCCCGGTGTGCATCGAACGGACCAGGCAGATCTCGTCGGCGATCGAGGACACATGCGGAATCAACTCACCCAGCCGCATCCCGCATTCGCCAGCCTCGTAGAAGTTGTATGGCGACTTGAGCAGGACGTTGTTGTTGTCCAGTTGAAATGTCTCGATCTCGCGACTGGGGACCTTGCCGTGCTGACGAGTCAACTCGGGCTTCTCGTCGAAGAGATCCATCTGGGACGGACCACCGTTCTGGAACAACTGGATCACCGCTCGGGCGCGTGGCCTGGCGTGTCCGGGCCGCGGCAGCAGGTCACTCGGTTCCTCATTGGCGGCCAACACTCCGTCCCGCTGCAACAGCCCCGCCAACGCCAACGTGCCAAAACCGGCGCCAGCTTCGGCCAGCATCCGGCGACGCGTGGCGGGGAATTGTTGGCCCCCGGAACTGGAGATTGTGCCACTCACCGTTGGATCCATCTTCAACTTGCCTCTCGGCCCCCGCAACGAGGCCACCGGGTCAGGGAACATACAGGAATTCGTTGGTACACAGCAGCATCTGGCAGAGGTCAGCGAGCGAATCGTTGCCGACGGCATCGGCTGCCTGGTCGACCAGGAACTGACGGCATGCGGCCAACTCCCCGGCGTCCGGTTCCCGTGCCAGGCTCAGCCGAAACACCCAACTGATCTGGTCTGCCACATCGTCGTTCTTCGCCCTTCGCCGCACTCGATCGGCCATCACGGCCGCCTGGTCAACCACGAATTGACTGTTCAACAAGGCCAGCGACTGCAACACGGTCGCCGATTGTGGCCGCTTGGTGCAGTTGACCGGGACGATCGGAGAATCAAACAGTTCCAGAAATCTCAACGGGTAGACGCGGCGTGCCAGCAGGTAAACACTGCGTCGATTGACACTGGTTGGCATCGGCCCCGGCTTGATTTTCGAAAGGCCGTTGGCCGGCGTGGTCAACATCACCGGCTTGCCACCGGGGGTGGGATCGAGTTGGCCGGAGGCAACCAGTACCGAATCGCGAACCACCTCCGCCTCGATCCGACGCAGGTTGGTCCGCCACAACAACCGGTTGCCCGGATCCACGGCCACCGCCTTCGCCTCATCCACCGGATCACGGTGCGAGGCCTGGCGATAGGTCGAGGAGAGCATGATACGACGGTGCAGATGCTTCAGGCTCCAACCATGCTCGACGAAATCAACCGTCAACCAGTCGAGCAACTGCGGATGAGTCGGCCGGGCACCGTTGCGTCCGAAGTTGCCCGGCGTGGCCACGATGCCTGCACCAAAGTGGTGATGCCAGGCCCGGTTCACGATCACCCGGGCGGTCAGAGGATGGTCGGGACGAGTCAGCCAGCGGGCCAGTGCCAGGCGACGACCGCTGCTGCCCTCGCGGGCATCCCTGGGCCGGGTCGCCGTTTCAGCCCGGCCGGCCGACAACACCTCGAGGAACCCCGGCACGATCGGTGTCGATGGCTTGTTCCATTCGCCTCGTCTCAACATCCGCGAAGGCGAATCGGTGCCAACATCCCAGAGTGCCTGGATCTTGCCGTAGCCCCGTTTCGTCGCATTCAACGCCGCAATTTGTCGTTTGAGCGAATCCACCAGTTCGGCCGCATCAGCCTGCCTGGCTTTCGCGGATGCCTCGGCCGACTTCAACTGCTTCCCAAGCACCTGGACCCGGGAATCGACCGACTTGTTGTGAGCATCCACCTCGATCTTTTCAGCGGCCGAGACCGAATTGAGGAACCGCTCCTGCGGCTTCCTCCAGTCGTGGACATTCAACGCCGGTTCGAAACAGGCCATGAAACGGTAGAAGTCGCGTTGTGGAATCGGATCATACTTGTGGCTGTGACACCGGGCACATTCGAGCGTCAATCCCATCAGGCTCGAAGAGACCGTCTTCATCAGGTCAAACAGCACGTCGTAGCGTTCCTTGACTCCATACTGGGCCTCACTGGTGGGATCCTCGACATTACGGAGATACCCCGTCGCGATCAGGTTCCGCTGGACCTCCGGAGTCCACCGTTTCAACTTGTCCCAGGCCACCAGTTCGTCGCCGGCAAGTTGCTCGGTGATGAATCGATCCCATGGCACATCCCCGTTGTGAGCAGCGATGCAATAGTCACGGTACCGCCACATGCCCTCGTTGAAGTAGATCGTCGCCGCATCGCCATCGAAGAGCCGGACATCGACATAACCGGCGGCATCCATCCAGTGCCGCCCCCAACGCTCTCCGTATTGTGGATGCGCCAACAAGCGATCGATCAACCGGGCGTAGGCCCCCGGGCGCGTGTCGGCCAGGAACGCTTGTTGTGACTCCGGCGAGGGCGGAACGCCCAGCAGGTCCAGGCTGGAACGCCGCAGCAACGCCGACCGTTGAGCATCGTCAGCCAGTCCCAATCCACGGTCTTCCAGTTGCTTCAGCACGAACACATCGACCGGTGACCTGACACGATCACGTCCCTTCACCTCCGGAAGTCGGTGCTCTCGGGGTGGCTGAAATGCCCAGTGTTTTCGGTCGGCATCGGTCACCAGGGCCACCGGTGGCACATCCCCGGGATCCGTGTCGGCCGGTGCACCAGCAAGAATCCACCGTTTGAGGATCGACCGCTCGGCATCACTCAATCGCGTCTCTCCCTTGGGAGGCATTTCCCCGGCATCGACCAATCGCACCAGGAAACTCAATGACGGTTTGCCACGGACGATGGCCGGGCCACTCTCACCACCGGCCAGCATCCCGGCAAGTGTCCGCAGATCGAGCCGCGCTTCCTGAGAATCCTCACCATGGCAACGCACACAATGCCGTGCCAGCAAAGGGCGGATCGACTTCTCGTAGCTGGCCACCCTGGGCACCATCGCCCCGTGCACCGTCATCCGGGCGACCAGCCGCGTGGCGTCACCGTGATGTGGACTGCCCGAACCATCGGCCGCCGAATCGGCAATGAAATAGATGAAATCACCTGGACGAACGGCCAGGTCCTTCAGGTGAAATTTCCCGTGTTCGCTCGGCGTACCAAAATCGGACCGCCCCTTGGCCAACGACACTCCCTTGAAACCGGTTGTGAGGTTCGGCGGGGGGCCACGCTGGACGTACCAGTTGATTTGCGAGTTTTTTCCGCAACAACTCTGGGCATGCTGAAACTCACCCTGGATTTCCAGTTTCCCGGCCACCGGACTCCGCCAGCCAACCACGATCGCGTGGTCCGGTCCCGGAGCGATCACCGTCTCGCCTGCCTGGAAGCTGACCCCCACGTTCTGGGCCGAGGTGTAGCGACCCACAAACGGGGCCAGCGCTGGTCCCAGCCTGAAAGTCCAGGCCTGGATCGGAGCACCGAACAAACTGTCGCCACGAAGTTTCAAGAGCGTGTACCTGCCATCACGATGCCACGTCCGCGAGTCCACCGGACCCGTCGAACGGGTCGTCCGCAGCAGGTGCCAGACGTCCGGGAACCCGTACCGATCGGACTGGGGATTGCTCGACCCCGACTGGGCCTGCACGCTCTGCTGAAAGTCCCACGTCGGCGACTTCCGAACCGGCTTCGATTCCTGCGCGTGCGCGGCCCCGCACAACACGGTCGCCAGCACCCAACTGCCCGTCACTACTTGCACCGTTCTTTTCATCACGGCACCATTGTAATGAAACGTCGTACCAAACTCACAACCTCCTCGGACAAGCCACTCCAGGGACCTCATCCATGACTCCGACACCATCCGACCTGCACTCCCGACGACAGTTCCTGCGAGCCTCGACCGCAGCCGTTACCACCACGGCTCTTGCGGCAACGGTGGCCCCGGCCAAGCCCCCGTCGCGAGGAAAAGTGCGAACGGTCCTGGGTCCGGTCGACGCATCCGAGTTGGGTGTGACACTCATGCACGAACACGCCCCAGCGATCGACTGGGCCGAGTTGTACGAAATCGATCCCGCACCGATTGCTCCGGTTCGCCAGCAGATGATCGATTTCACCACCAAGTTGCTCGACCGTTTCCACCAGACACTGGGAACCGGCCAGGGCCCCGGTGCCATCGTCGAATGCACGCCGATCCGTGTTGGCCGCTATCCACACTTGCTGGTTGACCTGGCAAAAAAAACGCCCGTGCACGTGATTGCCTGCACGGGCTTCTGGTGCGAAGCCATGGCGCCGCAGCACCCCTGGGCACTGGCCCTGGGCCGCAAGCGAGACGGCGTGAAACGGATCGCCAAGCTGTACATCCGTGAGATCACCGAGGGCATGGAGGACCCGTACGGCGACTGGGGCAAGGACTTCACCAGGGTCCCGGTGGGGATCATCAAGTGTGCCACCAGCACCTACCTGCGTCCCAGTGAACGTCGCTGCCACATCGCCGCGGCAATCGCCAGCCGCGAAACCGGTTGCCCCATCACCACCCACACCACCGACGGTGGTGGACTGGAAGAAGCCCAGTTGTTTCTCAAGCACCGGACCGATCCAGCCAAGATCATCATCGGCCACCAGGGCAATCTCGACAATCGCACCGAGAGTGAATCTCACGAGTACCACCGTCGACTGGTCGGCATGGGCTGCAACGTGCAATTCGACCGCGTCGGACACGCCAAGGACTACGGCAACAAGAAGATTGCCCGACAGGTCAAGGCCCTGGTCGATTCCGGCCACGTCAAACAGGTCTACTTCAGCCACGACAACGGTCCGTACTTCAACGACGACTACACCGGCGCCAAGGGAACGGGCAAGGAGTGGAAAATCACCGAGAGTGATTACACGGTGGTGACGACCGGCCTGGTCAAGGCGATGAAAGAACTGGGCATCACCGACAAGCAGATCCACACGATGCTGGTGGAGAACCCCCAGCGGGTGCTGGCCTTCTGACCCGATGCCCGTCTTCCCGGTGGAATCGCTGGACGACCCTCGGATCGAGATTTACCGCAATCTCCGGTCGACCAACCGCACGCGCGACCTGGGAATGATGGTGGCCGAGAGCGACAGGGTGGTGCGTCGCATGATCGACAGCGACTGCGAGATGGTCTCGCTGCTGGCCAGTCACCGCAAGCTCGACAAGTGCAGCGACTGGATTCCTCGCGACCTGCCCGTGTACGTGCTGGCCGAGGATGACGCCACCCGTCTGGTCGGCTTCGACTTTCACGGCGGATTGCTCGGCTGTGCACTGCGGCCCCCATCGCCGTTGCTGGCCGAACTGGTCGACCACGACCGGCCGGTACAGACACTGCTGGCCTGCCCGGGCGTCACCGACCCCCAGAACCTCGGCGTGATCATCCGGCTGGCCACCGCTTTCGGCGCCGACGGGATGCTGGCCGACAACGCCACCGCCGACCCGTTCTCACGACGCACGCTCCGCGTCTCCACCGGATCGGCACTGAAACTGCCGATCCGAAACTGCGAGAATCTTGTCGCCGATATCGGCCGTCTTCGAGAGGAGTGGGGATTCGAGACCGCCGGGGCCATCATCGACTCCCGGGCTGTCCCACTGCACGAGGTCCAGCGCCCCGGGCGTTTGATCCTGATGCTCGGGAACGAAACACACGGGCTCAGTGACGAGTTGAAGGAATTGTGTGACCACCGCTGGACGATCCCGATGACCGACCTGGTGAATTCGATCAACGTTTCGGTCGCGGCGGGGATCTTCCTGCACGCGGTCTTTGAACAGGGACGCCGACTGGAAACCTGACCCATGACTGTCTTTTCATTTCACGACGACGTCCTGGCGGACATCGAAACCGAACTCGAGCAACTGGTCGTCGACGAGCGTCTGCCCGGATTGAGTGTCGGCCTGGTCCTCGACCAGGAACTGGCCTGGTTCAAGGGATTGGGCACCCGTGACCTGGCCACCGGCGAACCCGCAGACCAGCACACCCTCCATCGCGTTGCCTCGATCACCAAGACGCTGACCACCGCGGCGGTGCTGCAATTGCGGGACCGTGGCCTGCTGGCCCTGGACGACCAGTTGGAACGGCACCTGCCCGAGTTCGCCGGAGTCCGCGAGGTGGCGGGCCGACGCGACCAGGTCACGCTGCTGCGATTGCTGACACACCGTGCCGGCCTGGTCACCGAAACCCCGTTGCCCACCTGGTCGACAGACGAGTTCCCCTCCCGTGAAGAGATCCTCGCCGCCCTGCCGCAAACCGAGATCGTGCTACCGGCCGATCACGCCTTCAAGTACTCGAACCTCGCCTTCGGCCTCCTCGGCGAAGTCGTCGCGCGTGTCGCGGGACAGGACTACTTCGAATACGTCACCGAGCATCTGCTGGTCCCGCTCGGAATGACCGGCAGCGTCTACTGGCTCCCCGAGGATGAACGTCACCGCATGGCCGTGGGCTACTCGCCCGACCTGTTCCGCGACGGCTTGAAGCCGGCCCCCTACGTCAGCCTGGGTGGCGTCGCGGCCTGTGGCCAGTTGCATTCCAGCGTCGCCGCCCTCGCCCGTTGGCTCTCGTTGCAGTTCCGAACGGGCGACCACGCAATGCCCGACGACGTCCTGTCCACGAACACGCTGGATGACTTCCACCAGCCGAGGTACTCCGAACCAGACTGGTCAGCGGCGCAGTGCCTGGGCTGGCGGTCACTCCGTGTGGGCGAGAACGTCTACCACGGTCACGGTGGCGGAATTTTCGGATTCGCCTCCCAGGTCCTGTTCTCACGCCAGCACCGGATCGGTGCCATCGTCCTGGCCAACCTCTGGCCCTACCCGATGATCCAGGCGGCCACCGTTCGAATCCTGGAACGCCTGCTGGGCAACCAGGCCCCACCACCGTTGGCACCGCCGGCACTCAATCCCTCGAGGGAAGACTCGTCCCGTCCTGTCGCGGCTGATTCTCGAAACGAGTCCGACGACCGGGCCGGCCTCTACTTGGCCGAACCCGGGGTGCCGGTTCACCTGGCAATCCGCGGCGAACGATTGCAACTGGAGATCTCGCCACTGTGGCCGTACCCGTTGCACACCGGAGGGATTCTCGAACCCACCGAGAACCCACTGGCGTTCCGCATCCGTGGTGGTCGGGGAGCAGGCGAGATGGCGGTCTTTGAAATCGACGAACGGGATGTCGCCACGGGATTCACACTGGGAGGTTTCGTCTACCGTCGGATGATGTGAGGAACACCGTACGCCGGATTGTCATCCACGCGTCCTGAACATCAGTCGCTGTTGATCGGTGCCCACCCACGCCGATACCATAGGAACGGTAACGATCCCCTGGGCCTTCTCACATGCTCAATGTTCTCGGCAACCGGAAACGATCCTGCAACGGCCTGACACGTCGGGATGCAATCAATGCCGGTGGCCTGTCCCTGCTGGGCATGTCACTGCCGGAACTGGTCGCCGCCGAGAGCCAACAACCCGCCGGTTTTCCTGGCCAGGGTCCCGCCAAGAACGTGATCCTGGTTTATCTCTTTGGTGGCCCGCCACTCCACGACACCTTCGACCCCAAGTTCGGTGCGCCCAAGGAGATCCGTGGCGAATTCGGTGCCACGGCAACAGACGTACCCGGTGTCCATTTCTGTGACCTGCTGCCGGAAGTCTCGAAATGGATGGGACGTTCGACGCTCATTCGGTCTGCCCGCCACCACACCAACGATCATTCGGCCGGCCTGCTTTATACGATGACGGGCAAGCCCGCGGCCAAGGTCCAACCCGCCGTGCCGATCCTGCCAACCCAGGCCCCGAGCATGAACTCGGTCGTCGAGTATCTCTCGCGGCACGAACAACGCGACCTGCCTGCTTCGGTCTGGATGCCCTGCTACACCGGCTGGGGACAAAATTCGATCCGCCCGGGGCTGTACGGAGGATTCCTTGGACGCCAGTACGACCCCTTCATCACCAAGTGCCGTGTCCACAGCGACAAGGAAGCCAAGTACGCTCATCCCGAGAGAATCAAGGGCGAGGTGCTGCTGCCCGAGGTGACGCTGCCTGAACAACTGACCCTCGACCGGCTCAACCGACGACGCAGCCTCGCCCAGCAGTTCGGCCGCGAGGT
>PBOU01000225.1 GCA_002724415.1 Planctomycetaceae bacterium | reverse complement strand
GTTGTCCCAGTCGTTTTTTCTGGCCTAACTAACTGCCAGAAAATGGTTTGCGTCCTTTCCTCCAAAGACGATCCGGTTTGGCACGGCCGTTGCTTCTTGTGTGTCTGTTGTTGCGGTGTGCAGGTTAGACCACCCCGGCCGGGGCCTCGCATCGTTCACACAACGACTCCTTCCCCTTCCACCGATCCGTTTCTGGAGAGTCCTCAATGTCTACACTCACCCTGCGCGCGTTGCTCGTCGTTGGCAGCATTGGCTTGGGTTGGAATGTCTCAATCGTCGAAGCCCACCAGTGTGTCCAGGTGGCAATCCTCCAATCTCCACAACAAGTTCACGCAGGCAGCCAGGCATCGATGGTTGCCGGAGTCATCAATTGCGGAGGTTGTCCCACTCCGGTTCAACTGGACGCATGGCTATTCGATCCCGGCAACAACGTCCGTGTGCATCTGGGCGACGAATTCCTCAGGCTGCCAATGAATGATGTCCGCCGGGTCAAATTGTTGCTGGACATTCCCAACAACGTCGCTCCTGGTCATTACCAACTCGTTCTATCCGGCGAAACATCGGGAGGGTATATGGACATCGCCCGTGCACGGATCCGGGTTGTTCCCCGTGAACGTCGCGACGTCCGTCGCCTGCTAATGCAACTGGCTGGCAATCCCACCGACTTGGCTGCGATGGAAGAACTGGCCGAAGCAGCCATCGCCTACTCCGCTGACGAACTCGGCATCCGGGAAGCGATCCCAACGGGTGGCGACATCACCGGTGAGATCGTCGACAAGGACAAGAAGGAGAAGGAAATCCGTGTCAAGAACGCGGTGGGCCGCGAACAGACCGTCAAGGTCACGACCAACACGGTCATCGAAGACCTGGATGGCAATCCGCTCACCTTTGACGATATTCGCGAAGGCGATCGGGTCGAGGTCGACTACAACGGCAGAAACGAGGCAACAAAGATCGTGAAACTGAACTGACCAGGAGGTTGCTCCTGGGTCCATCGGCGAGCCGAGTCGAGAGGCAACGAACCCCCGTTTTTCCTCTCCACTCTTCTCTCTTCCGGGTTCGATCCGGAAGAGAGGGCTCGCCGTTTTTTCGTGCCGTTCGACGATTTCCCCCTCTGCCATCACGATGTTGAGTCATCGCTCAATATTCTCGAATTGCCGGCGAATAACAGGCACGATCTTGCGAATCTCGAGTCCAACGGTTGAACTGAACCGATGCACAACGGTGTGTGCTCAGTCGGTCAACCAGAGAATCCAACCATGACCATGAACCTCCCGCGGCTCCACCATCCTGTTTGGACACCGTCCCACCGGGCCGTGGCCGGGCTGGCCTGCCTGGCCGTTGCCATCTGGACGTCTCCATTGGTTGCTCAACAAGCCGAGCAACCGGCCGGTAAGGCCAAGAAGGCTGTGGCCAAGACGAAATCCACCCCGGAGAAGATTCCCAGGTTCATCCGGATCGTCCGCGATGAGAAGACTGGCGAGCCGCTGAGAATGGAAACCGCCACGGTTCGTTACGTGAAGCGGGCTGGCAAAGTCGCCGGCAAACGTCGCAAGCAACTGGTCACCGTGGACATGATCGGGGCTGTCCACGTCGGCGAACGAGCCTACTACGACGCGCTCAACAAGCAATTCGAACAATACGACGCACTGCTGTATGAACTGGTCGCCGACAAGGGCGTCCGACCTCCCAAGGGGGCCAAGGCCGCCTCAAACAATCCTGCCGGTTTCCTGCAGAATGCCATGAAATCCACACTGAAACTCGACCATCAACTCGAGTTGATCGACTATTCCAAGAAGAACTTCGTCCACGCCGATCTATCACCCGACGAAATGGCCGCGGCGATGAAGAAGCGGGGAGACAATGCCCTGACGATCACGCTGGGTGTCCTGGCCGACATGATCCGACAACAGAGAGTGGCCGACGCCAAGGCCCGCAAGAAGGGCGCCAGGGGACAAGCCGAAGAGGTCGACATCGTCACGATGCTTCTGGATCCCAACGGACCGGTGAAGATGAAACGCATGATGGCTGAACAGATGGCCGACCTGGGTCCGGGCACGGGTGTCGGCAAGACCCTGGACCAACTGCTGATCCAGGATCGCAACGCCGCTGCCATGAGGGTCCTGCAGGAACAACTCAAGAAGGGCAAACGACGCCTGGGCGTCTTTTACGGGGCCGCCCACCTGCCGGACTTCCATCGCCGCATGGTCGCCATAGGATTCCGACCAAAAACGGTCACCTGGACGTCCGCGTGGGATCTTCGAATCGAAAAGAAGACCGAGAACGACGACCTGATCCAGTTGCTGCGTCTGTTTCAACGTCTTAGCCAATGACACGTTGATGTGACCGCAGGCGAGAAACCGGTGGGGCCTGTTCCGGCCGGGTCACGCGACCTGGTCATCCCGGGTCCGGTCGATCGTGACACCAACCGACCGGGCGAACCGGATCGCCCCGGGCTTCTCCACCGACACCCGGATTCGTTCAATCGCCTCGGAAAACTCGAAACTCAACGAAACGATCTCCGTGGCCATTTTCTCGACCAGGTAGAAGCTTGACTCTTCGACCAGTGCAATGATCAGCTTGGTCAACGTCCGGTAATTGATCGTGTCATCGATGTCGTCGGTCCGCCCCGATTCGTGGAGGTCCGACCAGATCGTCAGGTTGATCACAACGTCCTGGCGATTCACTCGCTCGTCGTCGTTGATCCCAACAATAGCCCGGACCATGAGGTCATGAATCTCAATACGGTCGGTCATCAGATTGGTCTCAGTCTTTGGAGAATGGTCGGTCGCCAGGCCCTTGGACACTGCGACACTGGTTGCGTTCAAATCGAATTCTCGCGAATTCTGCCAGAAGAATCGACCGTGGCACTACCGATCGAGTGTCCGGCTGGCGTGCAGTTGTGATCCCCCTGCCACCGACAACACGTCGCCGGTGACCAGTGGGGCGTCCAGCAGGTAGCCCACGGCGGCCACCACGTCAGCAGGACTCCCGGTGAGTCCCAGGGGTGATGTGGCAGCGGCGGCGGCAAGGTCTCCGTCATCCGAGGACGGTGGGGGCAACACCGGCCCGGGCGCCACCGCGTTGACCCGCACCCTCGGCGCCAACGATTCGGCCAGCGATCGTGTCAAACCCACCACACCCTGCTTGGTCAACGAATACGCCAAACGCAGTGGGTCCAACTGCAAGCCTCGCCAATCAGCCAGGTTGATGATCTGTCCGGTCCCGGTCTCACCCAACCCTGACACGAACCGTTCACACAGGACCGTGGGCGCTTCCAGGTTCACCACGAAGAGCTCTTGCCAGGTTGTTGCATCGGTTTCACCCAACCCACCACCGGAAAACACGGCCGCATTGTTGATCAACAGCGTGACCGGTCCCAATCGATTCTCGGCCGCCTCGAACAAGGTGTCAGCTGCACGGGCAGGATCCATGAGATCCGCGGCCACGGCAATCGCGCGGCCGCCAGCGGCGGCAATCGCCTCAACCGTCTCCTCCGCCTCGACCCGCGAATTCCGGTAATGCACGACCACCTGCCAACCGCGACGGCCCAATTCCTCGGCCAGGGCACGACCAATCCGGACTGCCGAACCGGTGACGATGGCCGTGACTGGAGACGTGTTGGCTTCAGGATTCATGATTGTCGATTCTAAGCAGCCGGCGAGTCGAATCGCAGTCGGATCTCCCCCCGAAACTGCACCTTGCAGCAAACTCGCTACAGAACTACAAACCCCCGTCTACGCGGTCGTTTTTCGTCCCCGCCCACCTCCCGCACTCATCCCCGGAGACATGCTGCACCGCCTGCGCCAGTGGATCTGTCCCGACCTGGCCATCGACCTGGGTACCGCCAACACTCTCGTGGCCATCCAGGACGAGGGGGTCGTCGTGAACGAACCCAGCGTGGTGGCCCTCGAGAAGGGAACCCGGCGCGTTCTCGGCCGGGGCACTGCGGTGGGCAAACTGGCCAAGCAGATGCTCGGTCGGACACCGGAATCGATCACGGCCGTCCGACCGCTGGCCGACGGCGTGATCACCGATTTCGAGTTGTGCGAGGCGATGCTCGAGTACTTCATCAACAAGTCCAGCCGACACCGACTGCTCAAACCACGGGTCGTGATCGCGGTCCCCGGTGGCATCACCCCGGTTGAAAAACGCGCGGTCTTCAACAGCGCCGAACGCGCCGGCGCCGGCCGGGTTTACCTGATTGACGAATCCAAGGCGGCCGGCATTGGTGCCGGGCTGCCGATCTCCGAACCAATGGCCAGCATGGTCTGTGACATCGGTGGGGGAACAACCGAGATCGCCATTCTCAGCCTCGCACAAACCGTCGTCAGCCGCTCGATTCGCATCGGGGGCGACGAGTTGGACGAGGCGATTGTCGAGTACATGAAACAGCACTTCTCGCTAAGAATCGGCACACAGGCAGCCGAGGCGATCAAGATCGAAGCGGGCAGCGCCTTTCCCCTGGATGGCGAACGGACCGCGGAGGTCCGTGGAGTCGACACGATCAGCGGTGTTCCCCGCAAGGCCGTGGTCACCAGTGAAGAAATCCGTGAGGCTCTCCGGGAACCACTCGCGACAATTCTCGGTGCCATTCGTGGAGTGATCGAACAATGCCAGCCTGAACTGGCAGCCGACATCGTCGACACCGGGCTGGTCCTGACCGGTGGCGGTGCCATGCTCCGCGGAATCGACCGGCTGATGAATGAACATCTCGGCGTCCCGGTGCGGGTTGTTGAGGATCCCCTCACAACCGTCGCGCGGGGCACCGCGATCTGCCTGGAACACCTCTCGCAATGGCGAGACGCACTCGAGGACGGCGACAGCGACCTGTAAACACTCCACACACCACCCGGGCAACCGACTGGTGGCACAACCGAGGTCTCGGTGGTGAAGCCAAGAACACACTGGAAACCGCCGACAGTCTGCCTGGTGATCGCCCTGGCCCTGGCAGCGTTGCCCGACCGCCTCGACAACGCGATCCGCAGTTGCGTCGTTGACCTGGCTCATCCCGGGCAACAGGCCATTTGCGATCTCACCGAAAAACTGGCGTCCTGGCGACCGTTTGCCAATCACTCGACGTCCCCAACCGGTGAGCAAGGAAAACTCGAGGCAGCACGGCTGGAAATCCAGAGACTGCGACTGGCCAACATGAAACTCGCCAGCGTGGCCACGTCGTCCAACGCGACGGCAGCACCCGTCCCCCCCCTGGTGCACCCTCCCCTGGTCACCACCGACCTGGTTGCGGTCCGGGTCCTGGGTCGGGAGACGATCCAGGAATGGCTGGCAGGGCGGATTCTCGACCGGGGACAGGGCTTGGCCCCGGACAGCCTGGTCGTCGAACCTGGGCACGGCACTCTCGATCTGGGAATCGACTCGGAACTCGCCCAGGGACAGCCCGCCTACTCCGGTCGACGTGTTGTGGGCCGCATTTCTCGAGTCGGACGTTGGACTTCAACACTGCAACCGGTGACCGACACGCGGTTCCGCGGTCTCGCCCGGCTGGCCCGGGTCGGCCAGGATCGGCCCGTCTACTCGACCCGTGGCATGCTCGAGGGCACCGGGGATGGCTTCTGCCGACTGACCCTGGTTCCAGCCACTGCCGCAGTCGCAATCGGTGACACGGTCTTCACCGACGGTCGCGATCAACCCGATGACTGGCCCATGGTCTACGGCACGGTCGTGCAGGCCCGACTGCCAGGCGACGCACCGCACTGGGAGATCCGTGTCCGGCCGGCCGTCGATCTCAATGAACTCAAGCAGGTCGAGGTCCTGACCCGACGATTCAATCGCAATCCGACCCAATCACCGGGGGTCCTGGCACAGTGAATCCTCTGGCAATTTTCCGTCACCTGGTGCTGTTCGGATTGGCCTATGCCGCGTTGGTCTTCGAAACGTCAATCATGCCGTCACTGGACATCGGCGGCCTGGCAATCCGGCCACTCTGGATCGTGCTGGCGCTGGCGGTGGGCGGTTGTGAGGGGACCGCGGTCGTGGTCTGGGCGGCGGTCCTGGGATTCACCAGCGACTGCCTGCGAAGCAACGGTCCACTGGGACTCGACCTGGCCCTGGCCACCGTCGCAGTGTGCCTGCTCCCAACCGCCTGGACCAATCGCCCCGTCCGTTCAATCACCACGGTCACGCTCGCCACGCTGCTGCTGACCACCGGAATCGAATCGGTTTCAACACTTGTCCGCATCGGCACCGTCGACCCCGTGGCAAACTGGATCGCGAGCACGCTGCCCACGGTCCTGGCCAACTCTCTCGGGGATGCGGTGGCCAACTCGGCGGTGGTGTGGATCTCGCTGCTGGCAATTCATGCTCTCCAGAAATCTCTCGGTCGCCTGCTGCTACCCGCCCCGCTCTCCAGTTGAGCTCTCCGACTCGTCATGCTCAATCGTCCCACCACCGATCTGTTGTCACGATCCGAACCACGGGGATCCCGGTGGGATCGGCAACCGGGCGTGCGATTGACACTGCTGGGCCTGGCAATGGTCCTTCCCTTGATTCCCATCGGTTGGCGAACAGCATCGATCATGAACCAGGACGGTGACAAGTGGGCACCACGGTCATCGCCCGTCACCGTCACAACGCAACCCATCCCGACTCACGGGGGCAGGATCCTGACAGATGACGGCACCGTCCTGGCGCACGACCAACAGCGATTCAGCGTCCTGGTGCACTACCGCTGGATCGAGACTCCACCAGATCCCTCCTGGTTGAGAGGCCAGGTCCTGTCCCGATTGAAACCACGTGAAAGGCGTGACGCGACACGAGTCGCCTCGGCGAGGCAGAGCGTTCTCCTCCGTCGGAAAAACTTGTTGCAGGACCTGGCAACCCTGTGCCACGTCGACAAAATCCAACTGGAAGAGGCCGCCGGAACGGTACAACACCGAGTTGAACGAATCGTCAAGACGGTCGAACAGAACCGAAACACCGCAGCACCAGGTTCCCGGTCGACGTCGGGCTCGCCGACCTCGCTGGTACAGACAATCAAGAGGGCCCTGACATCGCCACCACGGCGTGAAGAGCGTGAGCCCGTCGTGGTGACCGAGGAACTCGAGTACCACAGGCTGCTACAGGACGTCTCGCTGGAGGCCGCAGGTACGATCCAGGAACACCCCGAAAGATTCCCGGGAGTCGTCGTACGAGTCAGCACCCGCCGGGTTTACACCCACGGCAGCCTGGCCGCTCATGTCGTCGGCAACCGACGCCAGCAGCCTCGTGATCGGGGTATCGTCCCCGAACGAGAATGGGTCGGTGCCAGTGGTGTCGAGAAAAGTTACGACCCCGTACTGCGGGGCCAACCCGGCCTGCGGCGGATCGTCACCAATCGACATGGCGAAGTGGTCTCGACGCGGATCCTGCGACCTCCACGACGGGGACGGGACATCCAGTTGACTCTTTCACTTCCGTTGCAGCGGCGGGCCGAGACACTGCTCGACCAGGCCACCTCGACAGGATCCTCCGGCGGTGCGATCGTCGTGATAGACCTGCACACCGGGGCCATCCGGGCTGCCGCATCGGCTCCCCGGTTCGACCCCAATCTCATCCTCGCTCCTGATGCTGACACCTGGAAGTCCATAGTGGACAACCCCAGCAGGCCACTTTTTTGCCGCGTGACCGGCATGGCCCTGCCGCCCGGATCTGTCTTCAAATCGGTCTCGGCCACCGCCCTGCTGCAAAGTGGCATCCTGCCACCGGGCCACAGCATCTCGTGCCGAGGATTTCTGGACACGCCCTCGCATCATCGCTGCTACGTGTTCAGCCGATTCGGAATTGGACACGGTCGGACCGACATGGGCGACGCGCTGTGCCGCAGTTGCAACGTCTACTTCTTCGACGCAGCCCGTCGACTGGCCCGATCCGGATCAACCGGTCACAACAGCCTGCACCGCTGGGCTGCCAATTTCGGTTTCGGCGTCCCCACCGGCATCGATCTGCCCGGCGAGTCTGCCGGACGCCTGCCCAGTCCGCCGACAAAACCACTCGTGTCCGAGACCATGCAACTGGCCATCGGACAGGGACCGGTCACGGCAACGCCGCTCCAGGTAGTCCGGATGATGGCGGCAATCGCCAATGGCGGATCGCTGGTGACTCCACACGTCGTCTCGGACCTGGGCCCGGCCCCGGAGGCCCTGGCCACCCGCGCTGAACCGAGAACCACGCCGATCCCTGGACTCTCCAAACGCGTGCTGGACACCGTTCGTGCGGGGCTTCAACGGGTCGTCGAGGATCCCCGGGGAACCGGTTACAAGCGCGTGCGGTTGCCCGGGATCGCCATCGCCGGCAAGACCGGGACCGCCGAGGTCGGCGGGGACCTCGAGGACCACGCCTGGTTTGCCGGATACGTACCGGCCCGTCGACCACGCGTTGCCTTTGTTGTCGTCCTGGAGCACGCCGGTAGCGGAGGACGGAAAGCTGGTCCCGTGGCACGCGCGCTGGTCGAATCGCTCCAGGTCACCGGATTGATCGCGCCCCCCAGCCCCGCAGCCGCCACGACTCGCTCGCAAAACTCCCTCCCATAACCTCATCGCACACCTTGGCGACACACCCGGAACGCACCTAGAATCGGGACATGGGAACACGAGTCGTCCTGGCGATGAGTGGCGGTGTCGACAGTTCAGCCGCCGCCTGGTTGTTGCAGCAACAGGGTCACGAGGTGATCGGCCTGTTCATGCGCTCCGGAGTCCACTCGGAAGCCGCCTGCGAGTTGCCCGTCGTCGGCAATCAACCCGAACATCGCCAGGGCTGCTGCAGCGCCTCCGACGCCGCCGATGCCCGACGGGTCGCCGATTCACTCGGAATCCCCTTCCACGCCCTGAACTTCCAGGACGCCTTTGGCCGTATAAAGGACTACTTCGCCGACGAGTACCTCTCGGGCCGGACCCCCAATCCCTGCGTGATGTGCAACAACTGGCTGAAATTCGGCCGGCTGTGGGAATTCGCTCGACAGGTCGAAGCCACCCACATCGCCTCGGGGCACTACGCACAACTCCTGCCAACTCCGGGATCCGATCGACCGGCACTGGTTCGTGGCCTCGACAGCGGCAAGGACCAGTCGTACGTCCTGTTCGGAATCGATCCCGAATTGCTCAAACACGTTCTGTTTCCGGTCGGGGATGCCACCAAGTCGGAAATCCGCGAGACCGCCCAACGGGCCGGCCTGCGAATCTTCGACAAGCCCGACAGCCAGGAAATCTGCTTTGTTCCCGACAACGACTACGCCGGCTTCCTGAAACGACACCGGGGAGAATTCGACACGGCCGGGGAGGTGGTCGATACGGCCGGAACAGTCCTCGGAAAACACGACGGATACGAGCGATTCACGGTCGGACAGAGACGTGGACTGGGGATTGCCTTTGGAGAACCTCGTTACGTCGTGGCGATTGAACCCGAATCACACCGTGTCGTGGTGGGCAAACGACAGGAGTTGGCCCGGGACTGGCTGGAGGCCGATCGGCTCAACTGGCTCGTCGACGGGGCCGGCGACACCAGCATCCAACCATTGCGGTGCCAGGCGCAGATCCGGTACCGGCACGAGGCCGCCGCTGCCGCGGTCGAGAGGACCGGTGACGACCGGGTGCGGGTGACTTTTGACGAACCCCAGTTCGGAGTTGCTCCCGGGCAGGCGGTCGTGTTCTACGATGGAGACCGGGTGCTGGGCGGCGGCTGGATCCGCTGAGAGCCCATCCCCGCCATGTCCCGTCCCGTTGGCCGCTGGAACACCCTCAGGTCGAATTCACCCACCACGCTCAGCAGGTGATCAAACACATCCGCCTGCAACGCCTCGTACGCCACCCAGTCCTTGTCGAGACTGAACACGTAGATCTCGATCGGCAAACCCTCGGCCGACGGCGCCAACTGCCGGACCATCAATGTCATGTCGTTGTTGATGCCCGAGTGCCGACGCAGGTACTCGGTCAGGTAGGCCCGAAATGTGCCCAGGTTGGTCAGGCGTCGACCATTGATCACCTCCGAGGTGTCAATGCCGTGCAACTGGTTGTACTGGGTGACCTCCTGCTGCTTCGCGGCGATGTAATCCTCCAGCAGCGAGAAACGACCAAACCGCTCGATCTGCTCGGGCGTACAAAAGTGAATCGAATTCATGTCGATACCGATCGACCGCTTGATCCGGCGGCCGTCGGAATCCTGCATCCCCCGCCAGTTCTTGAATGACTCGGAGATCACGCTGTAGGACGGAATCGTCGCGATCGTGCGATCCCAGTTCTGGACCTTGATCGTTGTCAAAGACACCGCGATCACATCACCGTCGACACCGTAGGCGGACATCTCGATCCAGTCACCCACTCGAACCAGGTCGTTGACGAATATCTGGATACTGGCCACCAGTCCAAGGATCGAGTCCTTGAAGACCAGCAACAGCACCGCGGTCAACGCGCCAATGCCGGCGACCAACCCCGAGGGATCTCGTCCGGTGATCGCGGCAATGCACAGGATCAGCCCCACGATCCACAACACCAGCTTCAGACCACCCACGAACCCACTGATCGGGTTGGCCTTCTTGCGATCGATCGAGTCGTAGATATCGACGGCGGCATTGAGCAGCGCACCGAGCGACCTCAAGGCCACCACCACCAGCCAGGCAGTCGCCAGTCGCTTCAACACCTCGTCCAGGGCCAGGCTCGACAGAAACGGGTCGGCAAACAGCGGAGCCGCCAGGAAAATGATCACCGCCGGAACCAGCCGTGACATCCGGTCGAAGAACCCCCGGGCAATCAAACGATCGTCCCACTGGGTCCGGGTCCGCGCGGCCATCCTGCCAATCACCGCCAGCAACAGCCGCCGGCTGACAGCATAGGCCAGCCAGGCCACGGCGACAGTGACCAGCACGACGACCAACTTGGCCGTCCATACTCCGAAACGTTCTCCCGGCAACACCGTCTCAAGCCAGGAGTACAACCCCCTCACCCACTCGGAAGCCGCATCGGCCCTCGGCTCCAGTTCTGCTCCATCCATCCTCGCTCGCAGCCTCCTTGCCCGACAAGTTCCACAAAGAATACCCGGGCGGCAGCATGCGTGAAGCCGAATTTCTCAGAATCAGGCCACGGCAACCCGTTTCCGGACTAGCCATTCACGTCATGCCCCCGGGATCGCACGGACCTCGACACGAGATTCAGCACCGCCGGCAGCGGCACCAACGCCACCAACAGGCAACTGCCCACGCCCAGTAGCAACACCAACCCCAGGCTGGAAAGGCCACGGTGCGAGGCAATCATCAGGGTGCCAAAACCGACCATCGAGGTCAGCGACGTCAACAACACCCCGTGAATCGTCGAGGGCGACATCACGTAGCGTCCTGATCGCGAACGGAAATCGTGCAGCACGTGCACCCCGTCATCCACCCCAATTCCCAGCACCAAGGGCAACACGATCAGGTTGGCTGGATTCAATGGCACCTCCAGCCACTGCATGCCTCCCAGCATCACCAGGCCACCAACCAGTGGTGGCAACAACGCGAAGAACGTGTCGCGAACAGCACGCGGATCCAGGATCAGTGCCGCGGCCGAGGTGGTGACAACAAACGCAGCCGCCCACAACTCCGGGTGATTTCCGAGTTGTTCTCGCCATGCCGCTTCGATCGAAAAACCCACCACCAACCCACCGACGGCCAGCATGGCCAGGGCCTTCAACAGTCCCAGAGACACCGACAGCAGTACAACGATGATGGCTCCAATGGCCACCACCGCCGCAACCTGGTAGCTCCGCTTGATCTGACGGCCCGCTTCAAAGTTCTGCAACGGCGTCCCGGTCGCTTCGGGATCGATCCCGCGAACCTCCGTGACAAACTGCTCCAACGGTTCCTGGTCCCACAAGGATTTCCGGGGCACGACCTGCACGAGCCAGTCACCCTGCCGGCTGTGGTAGCGAGACACCAACGGTGCGGGAAGCCGGTCCAGGAGAGTCTGAGAATCGGCGCCGGGCAGAAACCGGCCGAGATGAGTGGCCCGACCAACCGTCGGCAACGCCTCCATCCGAACCGCCACTTGCTCGGCCTGCTCCAGGGACTCGCACAACGACACGGCAAACAACGCGCCACCGTCAGGGTCATTCGCCACCCGTGCTTGTACCCTGACCGACTCGAGATCATCGGCCTGGAGATTCAGCAGGTTGTCGTCGTAGCGGACCAGCCACTCCCATCGACCATCTCGCCATTCGACCAGCGATGATCCGGCCAACACCACGACCAGCACCGACACGATCAGGACCGGGCCGGGAGATTCCGCAACTCGATGCCGCCAGCGTTCTCCCAACAGCCCCACGGTGAACTCCACCGGCATCAATCGTGCATCGGTCAGGCGCACGAGGGCCGGAATCACCGTCAGGGTGACCATCGCGCAAACCACGATCCCCCCGCCGGCAATCCAACCCAGTTCGGCCACCCCGCGAAATTCCGTCAACGAGGCGCATCCGAAGGCCAGGGCCGTGGTCACCGCAGCGGTCACGATTCCCGGGCCCACCTCGGCGACCGAGCCGTTCAACGCCTCGACCAATCCGGCCTCACCCTGCCGCGTTTGCACGTATCTCGCCAGGAAATGAATCGAAAAATCGACTCCCAGTCCGATCAACACGACGGCAAACGACACCGAGAGAATATTGAGATGGCCGATGGTCAGAGCGGTTCCGGCAAACGAATACGCCAGTGACAAGCCCAGGCCCAACAGGATCACCAGGGGCAATCTCGCACCACCAAACCCCACTCCCATCAACACGGCCACACCAACGGCCGCCAGCAACGACGCCCACATCATGTCACGCTGAGACCGCACCATCTCGTCGCTCTCCAGAACCGGGATACCGGTCAAACCGATCTCGACATCTCCGGCCTCCCCCGTGCGGCCCTCGGCCTCCACCTCGCTGATCACTGCACGCATCCGTCGGATCGCCAGGGCCGCCCCCTCGAATCCGGCGTCGTCGGACACCACCGGAGCAGTCCTCAGGAACCCCGTTCGACCATCGGTGGTGGTGAAATACCTCGCCCCCTCGCCACCGGGCACCCGGTACAGCACGCTGCGGAACACATCGTCGTGTTCGACCACCCGGCGACCAAGCCGTTCCAGTGTGACTTCCACCGACACACGATCACGACCGAAAACGACCACCACCAGGTCCGACGTGTCGGGGAATGCCTGGACGTAATCGAGCCACCGACGATGAAACGGAGCAGCAGGATCAATCAGGTCCGAACGACTGGTCTGGAATTCCAACTGGAACCCGGTCACCAGCACACCCGCAACCGCCAGAACCCCGCTCAACAGCACGGTCAACCGGGGAAACGACACGACGAGGCTGCCCCACCACCTCAGAGCCGACGCCAGCGGCCCATGTGTCCTTTCGTCGCTGGCCATCACTGCCTCGCCCTGGTCCTCGCCCTGGTCCTCGCCCTGGTCCTCGCCCTGGTC
>PBOU01000224.1 GCA_002724415.1 Planctomycetaceae bacterium | reverse complement strand
GACAAGAAGGAAGACAAGAAGGAAGACAAGAAGGAAGACAAGAAGGAAGACAAGAAGGAAGACAAGAAGGAAGACAAGAAGGAAGGCAAGTCATCTGAATCCGGCGGTGACAACGCAAAAACCACCCCGACAGGTTCCACGCGGTTTGTCGCATTCCAAGCTGACAAGAAGGCTGACAAGAAGGCTGACAAGAAGGCTGACAAGAAAGCTGACAAGAAAGCTGACAAGAAAGCTGACAAGAAAGCTGACAAGAAAGCTGACAAGCCGGAGGCCGAAGAAACACCTCCCCTTGATCTCGACGACACTGACCCGCCGCCACCGCCGGCGACCCCGACCCGGGAAATCGAACGGAAATACCTCAGCCTGGAGTCACAACGCGAAAAAATTCGTCGAGGTTTGTTGAACTGGCGAACCGAAAGTTTGATCCGAAAATCGCTGAAGGTGCTCGATGACGAGTCGGGTGAATTCAACCTGTCCAAGGTCATTGACTCGGTGCGTCGTGCTGATGCCACTGGAAACTCCGAATCCCAGAATGATGACACGGTCCAGAAAGCTCGCACGCATCAACTCAAGGTCAAGACACTGAGCGACGACCTCGAAAACATCGCCGAGGCAGCCAAAATCAGTTTTCGAACGACCGGCCTGGTGCCCCTCGCCGATATTCACCGTCGATCCGAATCAACCACTGCCGGACCGGACGTGGACTCGGCAGAATTCTACAGCGGGTTGACACTTCGGCAGCAGCTCAAGAGTGGATTCAATCCGGCCACGTTTCAGCGTTTCCCAGAACAATCGGTGGTTGGTGAAATTTTCTCGCGAGAGACCGCGACCATCTACACCCGCAACGCCCTGATTCCCTCCGAATTACGCGAATACAATCTCGAGGATGAACCGAGCAACGTGGTTCGGCTCGCTGACCAATCGGCGATGAAGCCCGATGGGAAATACTTTCTGTGGGTGGTCCTCGAGGAGGTTCCCGCCCACATCCCGCGGCTTGAGCCGATGGAATGGGACGGTTCGGAGACGATCGATGAAATCAACCAGGAACACGACTACGACGTGCTGGTTGCACCGCCTGGCACCGTCAACTCGCTGACCGTCAAGGAGTGGTTTGCGATCCTCAGCCAGGACAACAAGCCGGTCCGCAACCGCCACCTCGAGGTCACTCGAACAGAAAAGAACGGTGAGGAACTCTACACGGCCATTGAATTTGTCGGTGGACAGACTCTCAAGAGTGTTGTCGAGGACGCGATACGGATGAAGAGGGCGGCCCGACGGGCCAAGGACCATGCCGAAAAGGAAATCAAACCGCTCATCGAGAAATCCAAGCCAGAGACTCCCCTGGCCGAGACGCTGGCCGGCTTGACCAATTCCGGAGAAAAAGCGGATCCCAAGCAGGTGAAGTCCGGTGATGAACTGGAACTGAAGTTCCAGTTCATCCAGACGGCCGTCACGGCGGATTTTTCGTGGCAAGCCGCTTCGCTGCCAACGGCCGCCCCAACGGGGATTCTCAGCCCCACCCGGCAAGGGATCAGCGAAATCACCGACCTGCCAGTGCCTGCAAGCGGCCAGGGCGCCGGACAGGAGTTCATGAAAGAGTTTTGCGAGACGCTAGCCACGGGCGAGGTTGGCATCGCATTCAATCACGACCACACGGCGGTCTATGTCGGCCGGGTGGTCAGCCGGACAGAGATTGCTCCCAGTGAATTCAATGCCCAGGTCGACCAGCTTTTCCGCAGCGAACCATTCCGACTACAGCGTCTCAACGAAACCAGAAGCCTGCTCGCCGCCTGGCTGGCGGCTTTCCAGGAACGGCACAAATGGAATGGCACGGTGTTGTCGGTTGGAACCCGTTGAAGACGCGACAAAGCAGGCCCTGCGGACTGGAAAACTGCAGGCGTCGCGTTTAACTTCGAAGCAGGAGTGGCGGATAGGGCTGGCGACCTGCTCGGGTTGCCGCCCTGCTCTGGAAACGTCCCCACGGATGGCAGTGCCGCCTTAACGACACGCCGAATCGACTGGAACTTCTGGAGTTCACACAACCGGCCACCGGCCCTGGTAACCAGCGAAA
This sequence comes from Planctomycetaceae bacterium, assembly GCA_002724415.1. GTDB lineage: Bacteria > Planctomycetota > Planctomycetia > Planctomycetales > Planctomycetaceae > UBA8437. The sequence continues at coordinate 5,211 of PBOU01000224.1, read as the reverse complement.
GTCTCACCCAATGAGCAGCAACGACACAGCCACGAGCACCCTGGACGAAGCGACCGGCGCATCCGACGGCTTGATGATCGAAGCACTCGGTCTCAGCAAGTACTACGGCCAATTCGTGGCAATTGAACAGGTCAATTTCTCTGTGCCCAGTGGCCAGGTCGCTGCGTTCCTCGGCCCCAACGGTGCCGGCAAATCGACCACGATGAAACTCCTGACCGGGTACCTGGCTCCCAGCGAAGGGCGAGCCCGAATCGGTGGGCACGACGTTGCTGAGGAGCGACTGGCCGCCAGCCGCCTGATCGGCTACATGCCCGAGGGCGGGCCGCTGTATTACGAGATGACTCCCCAGGCACTGCTCAGCTACGCCGGAGCCGCCCGGGGACTCTCCAAGACCGAACTCGCCGAACGAACCGAGTACGTTGTCGACAAGTGTTCCCTGACAAGTGTCTGGGGCAAGGCCATCGGAAAACTCTCCCGCGGCTACAAGCAACGTGTCGGAATGGCCCAGGCCCTGCTGCACGACCCCGAGGTGCTGATTCTCGACGAACCCACCAGCGGGCTGGACCCCAACCAGGTGGCCCAGGTGCGTGACCTGATCCAGGACCTGTCCCAGAACAAGACGATCCTGCTTTCGACACACATTCTCCGCGAGGTCCAGGCGATCTGTGACCGCGTGATCCTGATCAATTCCGGACGGATTGTCTTTGACGGACCGGTTGGTGACCTGGGAGCCAACTCCGACGCGATGGAATCACAGTTCCGCGACCTGACCACGTCCGACGACTGATACCACAGAGCCAACCGTTCCACACAGTTCGACCAGACTCTCGAAACGGACCTCACGATGAACTACCTCTCGGCTGTCCTCCTGATCTTGATCATCGCCGGCGGCATTGGCTGGATCGGCTACAGCAGCGCGATCATTCGTGCCGTGTGCCGCCGCAACGTGGTGAGCTACTTCTCCAGCACCCGTGGGTACCTGTTCATTTTCGCCTTCGTCACGTTGAGCGGGTTTTATGCCTACCGGGACGAATTCTTCACCAACAACCTGGCCAACCTCGACCAGCTGAGCCTCTGGTTCCCCATGTTGCTGCTGTTCATCGTGCCGGCGATCACGATGAGTTCGTGGGCGGACGAGAAGAAGATGGGAACCGACGAGTTGCTGTTCACACTTCCGGCTCGCGACACAGAAATCCTGCTGGGCAAGTTCCTGGCGGTTCTCTCCATCTACACCGTGGCCCTCGTGTTTTCGATGACTCATGCATTCGTGCTCGCAGCACTGGGCAACCCCGACTGGGGCATCCTGCTGACGACCTACTTCGGCTACTGGCTCTCCGGAGCAGCCCTGTTGGCTGCCGGCCTGGTCGCCTCGGCCCTGACCGGCAGCACCACGGTCGCTTTCGTGTTGACCGTGGTGATCTGCCTGTTGCCCGTCGGCATCGGAGCCGTCTCGAGCGAATACCAGGTGTTGCGGCAGTTGAGTGTTGCCGAGCAGTTGTTCAGTTTCACCAACGGGTTGATCTCACTGGCCTCGCTGGCCTATTTCGGTTCCCTGGTGTGCTTCATGCTCTACGTCAACAAGATCCTGATCAGCCGTCGGCACTGGTCGGCAAAACGCGCGACCAACATGGGGTGGCATTATCTCATCCGCGTCGCCTGCCTGGCCGTGGCACTGATCAGTTTCAACCTCTTCACCACCCGCAACGACACCACGATCGACCTGACCGCCGAGGGACTCTACACGCTCAGCACGTCCACCCGCGAGGTGATCGATTCGATTCCCGAGGATGGTTCGGTCAGCATCAGTGCCTTTCTCAGCACAGATATCCCCAGGCAATACGTGCCGGTCCGTAAGAAACTCATCGGACTGCTTCGACAGGTCGACCAGATCGGTGGAAGCCATGTGCAGGTACGGATCGTCGACATTGAACCCTTCAGCGTCCAGGCCGAAGAGGCCGAGCAAAAAGGAATCCGGTCGCGACAGGTCCAGGAAATCCGTGGCGGAAAAGTCAGTGGCGAGGACATCTTCCTCGGGCTGGTCATCAATGGTGCCGACGAGGTCGTGATCCCCTTCTGCGATGTCGGACTGCCACTCGAATACGAGTTGACGCGATCGATCCGCACTGCGGCCCAGGAAGACACCAAGCGACGCCGCATCGGGGTATTGACGACCGACGCCCAGTTGTACGGCAATTTTTCGTTCGCCGGAGGAGCTCCAAGGCGGACTCCCAAGTGGCAAATCATCAACGAACTGGAAAAACAGTTCGACGTCAAACAAATCAGCGCCGACTCCCCAATTGACCGGAAACGATTTGACCTCCTGCTGGCCGTGATGCCAAGTTCACTGACCGCCCCGCAAATGGCCAACCTGGTCGACTACGTCAAGAGCGGTCAAAGTGTGCTGATTTTTGACGATCCACTTCCCATGACCGTCCCCGGGGGTGCCCCCCGGCAACCCAAGCCCTCACCCGGTGGAGGCATGATGGGAATGGGAGGACGACAACCGGCCCAACCGAAGGCCTCGGGTGGACGCGCCACCACGCTGCTGGCGGCCCTCGGGCTGGAATGGGATTACGAGGAGATCGTCTGGGACAGGTACAACCCGCATCCCCAGTTCAGTCAACTCGCTCCGGAGATCGTCTTCGTGAGTTCCAGCCGGGGTGACGGCAACGCCGATTCATTCAACACCGACAACCCGATCACCAGCGGGCTGAACGAACTGGTGCTCTTTTATTCCGGTTGTGTCCGTGCTCCATCATCCGAGGACAAGCCAGCAGGAATCAGCTACGAGCAACTTCTGTTGACGTCCACCGAATCGGGTACGCTGAAGTTCGACGAAATCATGGAGAGCGGCTTCATGGGGCAAAGCCAACTGAAACGCAATCCCCCTCGCAGAAAGGATGATTACGCACAGGTGATCGCCTTTCACGTGCAGGGAAAACGCGACGTCGCCGCTCCCCCCCCGCCCCCGGGACTCAAGAAGGACAGCCCCCCGGCACCGCAAACGGTGACCGAAAAAATCAACTGCATCTACGTCGCCGACACCGACGTGATCTCCGACCAGATGTTCGTCCTCCGGGCCCAGGGACTCAGGCCCAGCCAGGACGGTGACCCGATCGAATTCGACAACGTCACCTTTGCGTTGAACTGCATCGATGTTCTCGTGGGTGACACCGAATTGATCCCGTTGCGGACCCGACGAGCCGAACTGCGGACACTCGAAACCGTCGAGGCCGAAAAGAAGACATCGCTCTCGGCACAGATCAAGGAACTCGAGGACGCCGAGAAAGAGTTCAAGGAACGGGTCGAAAAGAAGCAGCAACAGCTCGATGAGGATGTCAATCGCATCCGGGACGACAAGACGATTGACGACACGACCCGGAACCGGCTGATGCAAATGGCCCAGGAACAGCGCAACGAGGAACTGGAGCAAGAGAACGAGGAAATCAGCCAGGAGAAACAAGCACGGATTCGCGAGATCCGAAACCGAACCGAACGTGAGGTCCGGTCGATTGAAGCCACCTACAAGTGGCTTGGGATCCTGTTGCCTCCACTGCCGGCCATCCTGCTGGGACTCTGCTTCCTGGTCATTCGCATCAAAAACGAAACCACCAACATCCCTGACGATCGCAGCCGCGCCGCGTGATCACGCTCCGGCCTGGTTTCGCCAGTTGCCGGTTGAGGAATGCCACCATGAATACTGAAACTCGAAACACGCTCTGCTTCGCCGCCGCAGCGGTTGTCTGCACCGCGTTGGCCATCGCCGTCAACACCGGAGGAGTGCCCGCCGGGCAACAGGACAAGAACCTGGGCAAACCGTTCTACCCGGACTTTGACGCGGTCAACGACGCCCGAGAACTGGAAGTGATTGTCTTCACGAAGGGACAGTCCCAACCCAGCAAGTTCCGGGTCGTGCAGGATCCGACCACTCGACGGTACGTGATTCCCACTCACCACAACTACGAGGCCGATGCCAAGGATCGCCTGGCCAAAACCGCCGCCTCACTCAACGGAATCAAGCGGGCCTATCGCGAACCAAGAAACAATCTCGGAACCGACAGCTACCACGAAAAGTACGGTGTGCTGGACCCCACTGAAGCGACCAGCTTCAGCGAGGGACTCGGCAACCGCGTCACGATCCGTGACGGTGAGGGAACCGCACTGGTCGACTACATCATCGGCAAAAAAGTGGAGACCGCCGGCGGCGAGGACACCACCGATCGCTACTACGTGAGAAACCCCGAGGATGACGAGGTCTACATTGCCGAATGCAAGATGGATCTCTCGGCAAAGTTCTCCGACTGGATTGAAAAGGATCTCCTCAACGTCCAGGGCGATGACATCACCCACCTGGTCATCGATCGCTACTCCTTTGACGAACAACAGGGAAAAGTCGTTGACCAACAGGTCAACACACTCTCTCGAAAAGACTTCTCCGACAAGTGGAAGCTCCAGGGGCTGGACGATCCCACCAAGGAGGTCGATGCCGACAAACTTCGCGATCTCATCTCGTCACTCGATGACCTGAAAATTGCCGGTGTGCGACGGAAACCCGAACGGCTCAACGCCGACTTCAGTGTCGATCTCAAGGGAATCGACGACCAACTCGCGCTTCGAGCCGAGATTGGCAACATCCAACGGAGCCTCTTCAGCCGAGGTTTCTTCCCGGTCCAGGATCGAGAAAACGATGCTCTGAAGCTCTACGGAAACTCCGGCGAACTGCACGCCGCCACCAAACAAGGGGTTGTTTACACCCTCCTGTTTGGGGAAGTTTTCACCGGCTCGGAACTCGAAATTCAGATTGGCGAAGAGGACAAATCCGACGGCGAGAAGACCGACGGCGAGAAGACCGACGGCGAGAAGACCGACGGCGAGAAGACCGACGGCGAGAAGACCGACGACAAAGCCGAGGACAAAAAGAGCGACAAAGATTCCACCGCGAGTGGCCTCAGCACCCACCGTTATCTCTTGATCCGGGCCAACTTCGACAAGAAATATCTCGCCGGAGAGCCCACGCCCCCAGTCCCCCCCAAGAAACCAGCCGGATACGACGACGCGAAAAAACCAACCAGTGCGACCAAGGCGAAGCCGGCCGACAAGAAGGCCGAAAAGAAAAAACCGGCCGATGGAGACTGCGGTGTTCAGGATCCGGCTGACAAAAAGGCTGACAAAAAGGCTGACAAAAAGGCTGACAAAAAGGCTGACAAAAAG
>PBOU01000223.1 GCA_002724415.1 Planctomycetaceae bacterium | reverse complement strand
GAGACCCACGGGCTCCAGCGGGGCATCCAGGTGTGTGCGGGGTAGCAGGAAGGCCCGGCGTACCAGCTGCCGAAATGGAAGTTGACGAATGTGCTGTGGACGTGTCCGTGGAAACGCCTGGAGTTCCATCCACCGTTGCGGTTGAGCGAACGCGACAAGCTGAGTCGGCGTGCCACGTCGCCACGACGCGACATTTCGAACTGTCGTCCAAAATCGAGTTTACGCCCGATCCGTGTGTCGGCGAGTCGTCGCAACTGCCCGGCTTTCAAGCGGTCTGCGAAATTGGGGCGACGGCTCGCCAGGCCGACTTTTCCTCTCGGTTCACGAAGCTTTCCATTTCGCTCAATCGTGGGCCTGGGGGTGGGACGTGACGAGGCGGAGGCGGGCTTGCGAGGTTTTGCTGTTGCAGAAATTGAGGGTGAGGTGGTTGGCGGATTTTTTCGTTTTGACCCATTTCTCGACCGGAGCCGCGAAAAAATATCCTGCCGAGTCCGGGAACTCAGTGTGGAACGTGAATTTGAGTCGCGTGCCGTGATTTTCGAAGGGCTGTAGAGCCTCTGTTTTGAACGGCCGGAGGAATCCCGAGGTGTGGTTGAGGGGGAAGTCGTGGTCGGGCGATCGGGTCGTTGTTTGGCGACATCGCGTTTGGAACTTACGGCCGGAGCCTTTGTGCGTCGCTCGGTGGAAACGGAGGGCGTGCGGATGTCCCGTTTTGAAGAAGACGACGGGTTCTTGATGTCGCGTTTGGAGGGAGACGATGGGTTCTTGATGTCGCGTTTTGAGGAAGACGATGGGTTCTTGATGTCGCGTTTTGAGGAAGACGACGGGGTCTTGATGTCGCGTTTGGAGGAAGACGATGGATTTCTGATGTCACGTTTTGAGCTTGTGGACGGTAGGCGGTCTCGTGAGGAGGTTCGAGATCGCGGTGCCGCCGACTTTGAGGATCTTTGGGTGGTGACGGTTTTGGGCAAACGAGGGATCTGCAGAGGCGATGAAGATCGCGTGGTTTTTGAAGATGGTGTCCGACGGGTCGATGACCTGGTGGTTGGTGTGCTGCGGCTGGAAGGCGCCTTGGAACGGGATGGCTGTGCCGAAGTGCGACTGGATCCACGCGAAGGCAACTTGACTGTGCTACGAGATGATGCACTGCGGGAGGAGGAACCTCGCGAACTCGGACTGCGCGACGATGAGGAGCGTGACGAGGAAGAACGTGCCGAGGAAGGACGGGACGAGGAAGAACGGGACGAGGAAGAACGGGACGAGGAAGAACGGGACGAGGAAGAACGGGACGAGGAAGAACGTGCTGAAGGGGGGGCCGAACGTCGTGATGAACCAGATCGCGAAGACGAACGGTTGACGGTACGGGTCGAGACAGAGGGGCGATTCGAAGATCGTGGTGAACGCGAAGTGCTGCTGGAGGAGCGGCCGGAGCTACGAGACGACGACCGTCCCGAGGATTTCTGGGCATCCGCGATGGATGGTGTGAGCAGCAGTGCCAGGACCGTTGCGAAACTGACAATGCTGGTCGCGGAGGCGCCGCGACTGGTCTGGTTGCTCAATGTTGGTTTTGGCTGGTGTCGCATGTCCACTCCCTTTCACAAACTGATTGCCCTGCTATCAGGCTGTCCGAGTGGTCTAATTGCGGATACCGTACCAATCTCAGCACCTTTGTGACACTGAGCAGCACAAGGGAGTGGTAACATGTGTAGCAGGAGGGGTTTACGACACTCGCAGTTTTTTTGCTTCGGGGGGTCTCTGTGGCGGCGTGGGGCAGTCGTGTGTAGTCATAGTGATTCGAATGGGGGCTGAGTGTTGTCAAAACGAATCATGGCGTGATTTGGTGGCGGCTGATGCCGAAGATTTCCTCTAGGCAGAGAAAGTCTCGGTTGCTATCGTTCGCCGGATTTGCGTCGACAGTAATTCGATTTCGCCACGGAGTGGACGGAATGGGCAGTCATTTGAAGTTGCGGTTGTCGTGGGTGGCACTGTTGTCGACATTGGTCGCGACAACAGGCTGTTTCACAGAGTCGTCGGAGGAGGTCACTTTTGACGAGGGGGACCTGTTGCTTGAGCAGGAGTTGTCCGAGTCAGACGCTGAGACGTTGTTGGGTGAACCAGCCGGAGTGTCGAAGCCGGCGATTCTCCCCGGGTTGTCAGAGCCGGCCGTCCATTCGCTGGAAAAACGTGTTGTGCAGACACTGTCCCAATCTTCTCCTGATGGTCTGGAAACCAGTCGTGCGCAGTTGAGCGCGGAATTTGATGTGCGAGTCGAGGCGCGTGGTGGAGGCGATTTCAGCTATCGAGTGTCGTATCGCCGCATAGTCTACTCACACACATTGCCAGGCGAGTCGGTCGCGTTCGATTCGACTGCCCGGAAGGCGGATTTGCCACCATCACTAGAACACCTGAGGGAACTGGCGGGTAGTGGATTCTCTTTTCAAACAACTGGTGGTGGTCTGGCTTTGGAATTGACTGAGGTGCCAGCGACCGTCTACGGCGGTGACCTGAAAGGGGTGGCGGCTTCCGAGTTCATCGCAGATGAGATTGGCATGGTTCTTCTGGGGCGTGGTGCGGGGGGCAGTGCCACCGCACCGGCTCCGCATGCGAGGCGAGTTGAGTCGCCAGTTCCGATGGATATCAACACCCGGTATTCGGTCAAATCAACTGGCCAGGACACGCTCACATTGGACATGCTCGCCAGCGTGACGGCAGGTGCAGGTGCGACCCAGGTGACGTTGGTCGGGGGTTCGGCGTCGGTGAAGCTCGGCGGAGGGCATTCCTTCGGCGAGTTGACTGTTGATGCCATCAGTGGTGTGCCCCGGCACGCCGACTGGAACCGGTACATCGAGATCAGCCTGAAGACCGATGGTGGTGAACGAATCGAACAACGCAAGCACGAGGTGGTGACGATCCGCCCTGCGGGCGAACCGGAGTTGTCTCCGGGGAAGGCGAGGGCCGTTCCGGTCGCTAAGCCGCTTCCGCCGGGGCGCTAAGGGCTGTCGTCGACAGCGAGGTGGGCGCAGGTCTCGGTGTTGACAACGTGTTCAGGCATGCGGCCTGTCAGTACGTTGGCGACTTGCTGTGCGGTTCTTCGTCTGAGTTCGTCAACGGATTCCTGTGAAAGGAATCCGGCATGCGGTGTGACGATCACGCGTTCATCGGCGAAGAGAGGCTGATTGAGGTCCGGAGGTTCCGGATCGAAGACATCCAGGGCGAGCCCGCCAATCTGCTGTTGGTCGAGAGCGTGCCAAGCGGCGTCGTGATCGACCAGGCCGCCACGAGAGGTGTTGATCACGATGGCATGGCTTGGCATTGTTTGGAATGCCAGTGCGTCGACAAGGTGCCGGTTGTGTGCGGTCAGTGGGCAGTGGAGCGAGACGACGTCACTGGAGCGGAAAAGTTCATCCAGTGGAAGCATCGGGCACTGGGTTCCGTGATCGATTTGAGAGAGACTGTTGGCGACCACGTTGAGTCCGAGGGCGCGGGCCCGTGGCACGACTGCCTGTGCGATTCGTCCGAAGCCGACGAGTCCAAGCTGGAGGCCGGAAAGTCTCCTGAGTGTGGGGCCCGCCGACAGATCGTATTCTCCTCGTTTGGTGCGGAGGTGGAAAAAAGCGGTTTTTCGCAGGGAGGCGAGCATCAGGGCGATGGTGTGGTCGGCCACCTCGGTGATGCAATAATCCGGGACGAATGTGACCGGGATACCGCGTTGGGTGCACGCTGCGACGGGGATGTTGTCCAGGCCGATACCAAAGCGAGCGACGATCTTGCAGCGGGTTGCGGCGGCAATGACGGATGGCGTGACCTGGGCCCAGCAGGCGGCGATCGCGTCGGCCTCACGTGCCAGCCGGATCAATTCGGCCTCGTCGGTCGAATTTGCCTCGACAACTTCAGCCCCGATGGGAGCCAAGATTGCCCGTTCGATCTCGCAATCGGGCCAAGCACGGTCTGTGATCAGGACTCGGAGCGGTTGGCCCATCTTGTGGCCCTAGGAGTTGGCCGTGGCAAGTTCTGCCATGCGGATGGCCGGTTCCACCACGCGTTCCCAGTTCTCTCGCAAGTAGTCGTCCGGGCCACCCTTTTGGGCTACCGCGTGAGCAACCTCCGCGGTCTTGACCATCTCGATAGCATCCCACGGGCAGACCAGCAATTCGTAAGGATCTGACCGCTTTGTCGGAATGTGGACACAGACTTCGCATCCCACGCAGCGTTCGACGTCGATTTCGCACCATGTCTGGAGGACCGAGATGGATGCCCCGGGAACCTTGTAGATACAGTCGACCGGGCAGACCTCCAGGCAGGCTTCACAGCCTGTGCAGTTGTCGGCGTTAATGATTGCCACTTCCTTGGGCAACTTTTTGCGGGCACCTTGCTTCGCCATGGAATCAATCCGTCCTGGATCATCTGCTACGAGTTGTCGTGTGAGTTCTTCTCGCTGTACGTGGAGATACAGTCATTGTGTCGGCTGTTCGCGCGGTCGGCAACCCAGCTTTCAGTGTGTTTGGACGATCGCGGGGCTCGTCTTTACCCCAGGGGGGAGGCTTACTAGAATCCCGCACCCTTTTCTGAGAATCGTCAATGGGCCGCGCGGAACTGTATGCGAGTTTTGGGGAATATTCTCTGCAGTTGGCTGCTCGTCACACACTGTGTGTCGCCCGTGATGGCAGCGGAAGCGCCTGCCGCGGAGTCGGCGACAGCCACTTCAGGATGGCGGCCCGTTGTGGATCGGGTGATTGAGGGGGGGGCGTCCGAACAGGAGGTGACTGTGCCAGCGGTGGTTGATGCGAGTGGCTGGCGTGCTGCCGGTGCTTCGTTGCCCGTGGCCACAGTGAATTGGCGATCGCTGGTCGATGAAGCCGCCCAGGTGGCTCGTGTGTGGACCAAACGTTTGGAGGTCGGGGCGCGGGTGGTGAAAGGCAACACGGACCAGGACTTCGTGCGGGTTGCCGGAGTGATTTTGCGAGAGCGTGAGAAGTCGTTGCACAGGATTGACTGGGGGGGCCGATTCGGCCAAGTCAATGGAGTCAGGAACACAAATCGTTGGTTCCTGGACAGCAATATCGACCGGGAGGAGCCAGCCGGCTGGCTGTACTACATCACCACCAAGCATGAATACAACGAATTTCAAGGGGTGGACTACCGGGGGGTCGGCTCGGTGGGTGTCGGCTACAAATTCGTCGAGGAGGAGAATCGAAAAATCCTCGTGCGGCTGGGGCCGGCAGTGACGTTGGAGTACTACAGTGAGTCGGAAGGTCAACGTGTGACCGAGGAGTTGTTCGCGGAATTTGAAATTGAATGGCCGCTGTTCGAACGGACTCGTCTGGAGACGAAGACCACGATGCGGCCCAGCGTGGTGGCCTTGGACGTGTTTCGTTTTCGTTCGGACACGGCCGTGCTGGTTCCACTGGATGACGAGGAACGCTGGAGTTTGAAACTGGGCTACCTGCTCGACTACAACTCGAGCCTCTCGTCAGTCAAGGGGCGAGTGCCGATGGACCTGACGACCAACGTCTCAATTGTCTATCTCCGTCCCTGAGCGGTTCAGCGTGGCTTGGCTAGAGTGATCTTGAGGGATTTTTTCTTCCCGTCTCGGACCACGATCACGGTGACCACGTCGCCGCCCTTGAACTTGCGGAGGGCCAGGTCAAAGTCATCGAGTCCACCAATTTTGGTGGGGCCGAACTGGACGATGAGATCGCCTCCCTTGAGACCACCTTTCTGGGCCGGGCTGCCTGGAGACACTCCTGAGATTGGGTAGCCTTTTTGGCCGTCGGACCCGAAATCGGGAATGCTCCCGAAGTAGGGACGACTGCCGGTGCGATTCACCTGGGCTCGGCTCTTGATCTCAACATACCTGGGCCGTTGTTTTTCCATCGCCGTGTTGATCACGATTTTGTGAAGCATCTCGATAATGGATTCCATGCCCTCAAAATTGATCTTGGGCCAGTCATCGCCGGGGCGGTGGTAATCACTGTGGGTGCCGGTGAAGAAATGCAGCACCGGGATTTTCTTGCCGTAAAACGAAGAGTGGTCACTTGGGCCGAATCCGCTGGGTTTCAGTGAAAGTGCAAAATCGTGCTGTTTTCCGGTGCTTTGCACCAATTTGTTCCAGCGGGGAGCAGTGCCCGTTCCGAAAATGGTCAGGCGGTTGTTCCTCAGTCGGCCAACCATGTCCATGTTGAACATGGCTATGGTCTTCTCCAGTGGGAAGATCGGGTTGGCGACATAGCGAGCCGATCCGATCAATCCGAGTTCTTCTGCTGTGAACGCGATGAAAACCAATGTGCGCGGCAGTTTTTCCTTACGAGAAGCAAGACGGCGGGCCAGTTCAATCAGGCTGACGGTTCCCGAACCGTTGTCGTCGGCGCCGTTGTGAACTTCCTTGGAACCAGGGGCCAGGGAACCCGTGCCGCCGAGGCCGACGTGATCGTAGTGGGCTCCGATCACGATCAGTTCGTCCTTACGTGGTCCGTGGCCCGGGAGGACGCCGATCACGTTTTTGACTTCGCTGCGAACGGTCTCGATGGATGTCTGCAGTTCGACTTTCCAGCCGGGGATGACCTGGCTCTTGGAGCGAAAATCTTTGTCGATGGCTGTTTCCAACCCGGCGAGATTGGTCTTCAATGCCGCCTTGAGGACTGGATCGAGTGCCTTGTGGGTGACATGCACGATTGGAATGTTTCGGGAATTCCCGGAACGACCGTAACCGAATTTCATCAACGGGTCGGCGAAGCCTGCCTTCTGGCTGGCGGTCACTCCCTGGAAGCGATCCACGGCCGCCTTGAGCCGCCTGCGGGTTTCGGCCAGTTTCTTGTCGTCGCCTGCCTTGGTGCCGTCGAAAGCGACAGCAGCGGCGACGACGGCGTCGCGGGCCCGGTTGAGTTCCTGTTGGGCGTTGTGGCGATTTGAGTGAGGATCGTTGACGAAGATGATCCCCTTGGCGCCGGCCCCGAATGCGTTACTGATTTTCGAACGGAGCGCGGCGTGCGGTGAGATTCCACCGTGGGGCGCAGCGAAAGGTCCGTTCTCGTCTTTCTGGAGGGGGGTGCGTCTCATGATGACGGCGATTTTTCCCTTGAGATCGACCCCCTTGAGGTCACTGTAGTGGGCGTCTGGAGCATCGATAGCGTAACCGAGGAACACCAGTTCGCCGGTGAAATTGCCCGAGCCACCGAAGGCACATACTTCGAAATCATTACCGGTTTTTAGCGAGTGGGCCTTTCCGTCAGGACCGATGAATCGGACCGCGTTTGGTGTGGCCAGTTTGACGTCTGTGACCAGAGAAAATTTCTGGAAGGCGTCTCCGTTCACACGCTTCACGTCGAGTCCCGCCTGCCGGAATTGTTCGCGGACGAAATCGGCGGCCAATCCCAACCCCTTGGTTCCCACACCGCGGCCTTCGAGTTTGTCGGCCGACAGGAATTGCAGGTCGGCCTTCAATCGAGCCTGGGTGCCCGGTGTGGCCTTGGCGGGCCAAGCGATCGCCGTTGCCGCGGCAAGGAGCGTGATCATGGCTGTCGTGGCCATCAATCGCCCCGGCAGTTGAGTGCGACTGGCTCGAGAGTGAAGCTGACGTGACGTGTTGCGTTGGGCTGCCACGGTGCGGACTCCTGGAAAAGACATCGAAGCTGTCGACGTGTGATGGTAAACAACGGGGGGCGACGGGGACCAGTCCCGGGGTGAATGTCAATTGAGGTCGGCGAGGGAGTTGTCGAAAAACTCACGCAATCGAGATTCCGGAAACAGGCAGAACGAAAAATCTCTGCTGGCAAGGACGCTGTTGGCATTGAGTTGCCGGTCGAGTTCTTGCAGGTCGCCTTCGAGTGCCTGGCGGGCTCCAATGGTATGCCGGTTGAGTTCCCGGTTGACGTCGCGGAATTCGTGGTAACGGATCTGCCGATTCCGGATGGAGCTGTCGGAGTTGTCGAGCCTGTCGGCCTGTTGTTGGGCGATCAGGGTCGTTTTTCGTTCTCGCAGTTCCACGGCTTGACCGTCGGACAGGAAGTCCTGCGCGTTGTGGATCATACGGCGACGGCGTGATATCAGGCGGCTGCGGTCGTCGTGCGAGACGTCGTGGCAGCCCCCCAGTGGCAGATGGAGCGTGCCCGAGAGGGTCATGTATTGCGGTGGTGCGATGCCGAAGAAATCTGCCATCAATGCGTCGGTCACCTCGTCGTACTTCGCCCCTCCGATGCCGTGGATGAACAGGTCGGCCAGGAAAACTCTCGCGAACAATGTGGTTGAGAGTGCGCTGGGGCGAATTTTCAGCCCCCCCTGTTGCCATTGCCCGAGCTGGGTGGCGAGGTTGTCCAGGTTGGATCCGGATCCAAGGCGACAGTCTTCCTCCAGCGTGCTGCCGTCGCTGATCGTGATGGTGGTGTCGGTGGCTCGGACCAGCAGGCGTCTCCGGTGCGTGTCGCCGATTTTCCAGCACCAGAAGGGGGTTTCCAGCCAACTGTCGATGCGTTCGAGATTCGCGGCCGGGTGGGTGCGACTTCGGATGCGATTGGATTTCCGGTAGGAATTCAGTGCCCTGTTGTAGGCGCCTTGGAACCGATCGGCCTGAAGCAGGACCATCGCCATGAAACGCAGGAATGGCTGCCGCGTGGCCAGACGCGAAATGGGCAATTCGAGTGTGCCGTGGCCGAATTGATCCTGGAGTGAGATGCGGGCGGCAGAAAGACATTCGGCCAGACCGTCGCCCTTTTCGGCTGACGAAATTGCGGCGGGCCAGATGGATGGCAAAACCGGCGAGATGTTCCAGCGGGAGAGTGCGTCGGTGACTCTGTCGGGGAGGCCGGTAAAGGTGGCGGACAGACTCGGCTTGATGTCTTCCCACGGGCGAGCGGAATTGTCCGTGGAGAATGGAACCAGTCGCGTCGCCGGTTGTTCACGCGAACCGTCCGGAAGCGCGAGGTGGTGCGGGGTTGAGATGTCATTGTCGACGATCAGGTTCAAAGCGGTTCCTTGAGCTTGTTGGGCCAGTCGCGAGAGCCCAAAATTCTTCAGGAGTACCCCGCAGTGAAACAGCGTTGGCTGGTGCCCTCCGACAACCAGTGGGCCGGCCGGGTCGTGAGGAGGTGGCACGCGTCCATTGTGCGTGGCGTACTCACATGCCGCCGCGATCGTGTCGGCGGCGACGTCGTCTCTCCAGTTGCCCAGTGTGACGCCTGCAATTCGTATGTCACTGGAACTGAGGATATGCTGAGTTTCCGTTGCGATTCGTGCACCATGACGCAACGGAGGGTCGGCCAGGACACCGCCATCATGTTGCGGGATGCGGCGAGACTGGGGGGCGATGATGGGCGACGACACGGGCACTGGAACTGGGAACCCGGGCGAAACGGGGAGAGGGGGGAGGTTTGGGGTCAACGCGTCGACGTGGCGGCGAGGGCGTTGTCCAGGATGTCCAAGTAGTATGACATCCGGAGGTTGTTGTCGTCGAGCGAACCGCCGAAGGACCGCTCTTCGTCCAGGTAGATCAACGGGACAGGATATTCCACGATCCGCAGTTCCGCTCTCACGGCCTGCACCCACAGTTCCAGCGGCATCCCGTAGCCGGGTTCATTGAGGACCAGTTGGCGAAGGGCCCTGGTCCGGTAGGCTTTGAAGCCGCAAAATGCATCGGTCAACTGCAGGTCAAGTGCCTCGTTGAGCTTGCGGGTGATGTCGACGTTGATTCGGCGGCGGTTCTCGGGAGGGGGGAGCGTGTCGTCGGTGATCTCAAGGTAACGGCTGCCAGACACAATGTCGGCGTTGTTCGCCTCGAGGGCTTCAATCAATCTCCCGATTCGCTTTGGCTCGTGCTGGCCGTCACAGTCGATGGTGACGACGACCTCGAATTCATGGGTGATGGCGTGGTCAAATGCGGTGATCAATGCCGCGCCGTAGCCACGATTCACCTTGTGTGTGGCGATGCTGATGCCGGTGCGTTCCGCCAGCCGTGCGGCGGTGCCGTCGTTCGAGCCGTCGTCAACAACAAGCACGTTCTGGCAATAGCTCAAGACTTCGTCAAGAACCGCGTCGACGTGGTTGGCTTCGTTGTAAACCGGAAGTGCGATCAGTGAGGTGGGATGCATGCGGCAATGGGGGGAGAGAGTGTGGTGGCAATTGCGGGTCGGGGGGGAGAGTGAGCCGGGCGGTTTTACGATTGTAGTTTGCAGGTCTTCGGCATGCTACGTGGTGCTATGGTTGTTGCCCGAAAGGAAGCTCGTACAATGTTGAGCCAGTGTCGCCAAGTGGGGCGACCATTTTTAGGGGGCAACCCAGGAGATCAACAGCATGGCGTACGAGCTTCCAGAACTTCCCTACTCCTATGACGCACTCGAACCACATATCGATGCGAGGACGATGGAGATTCACCATGGGAAACACCACAACGCATACATCAACAACGTCAATGGGGCGTTGGAGGGGCACGACGAACTGGCTGCCAAGACAGTCGAGGAACTTGTCGGTGACCTGGCATCAGTGCCAGAAGCCATCCAGGGAGCGGTCCGAAACAACGGCGGAGGTCACGCGAACCACTCTTTGTTCTGGACTGTGATGAGTCCCGATGGTGGTGGTGAACCGACCGGCGAACTTGCCGAGGCGATCAATTCGGCGTGCGGCAGTTTCGAGGGATTCAAGGAGCAGTTCGCCAAGGCTGCCGGAACCCGCTTCGGTAGCGGTTGGGCGTGGCTGAGCGTCGGAAGTGATGGCCTGGTGGTCGAAAGTACTCCCAACCAGGATTCGCCGCTCTCTGAGGGACGCACTCCAATCCTGGGGCTGGACGTGTGGGAACACGCATATTATCTCAACTACCAGAACCGCCGCCCGGACTACGTTCAGGCATTCTTCAACGTGGTCAACTGGGACGAGGTGGCTCGACGCTACGCCGCAGCAACGGCTTGAATGAGTTGAGATGAGTCATTCCCACGCGAGTGGTTGTGGCTGTTATGATATCGCCTGACGGTGTCGCAAGATGCCGTCGGGCGTTTTTTGTTGCGGGCGGACCGCTCGGAGTCGGGCGGTGTCGCCGAAGTGTCAAGGGGGGCAGAGATCGTGTCGACGGCGAGCCTGGTAATCGTCGAAGGCGTTGGGCGAGGCACTCGCTACCAGATTGGTCGTCAACGGGTCGGTATCGGGCGAAGCTCCCGGAATGCAGTTCGGATTCTCGACGAGGAGGCGTCGCGGTTTCATGCGGCTATCCAGTGGGAGTCCCACGGTTTTGTCCTCGTGGACCTGGACAGTGCGAACGGAACGCTGCTCAACGGTGTTCCGGTTCGACGCGAAAGCGTGGTCGATGGAGACCAGTTGCAAGTGGCTGGAACCCTG
>PBOU01000222.1 GCA_002724415.1 Planctomycetaceae bacterium | reverse complement strand
CCGACGTCGGCAATGCTGCCGGCCGCCGACAACCCGGCGTCGTCCCGCCACGTGAGTGGCATGTCATCAGGGCGAGGATTGTGCCAGCGATAAACCACGCCGCGAATCTCGCCCAACAAGCCGGACTCGAGCAACTCGCGAGCGCGCACGAACGGCGCGCAAAAGCGCGTCCAGAACGGGACGTAATGCGCCAGCCCGGCGTCCCGGTACGCCGCCCACATCTCGTAGGCCTCGGAGGCGTTGACGCCGACCGGTTTTTCGCAGAGCAGGTGTTTTCCGGCCTCGGCGCAGGCCATCACCGCCTCGTGATGCAGCGCATCCGGCGTGGCGACGATCACAAAGTTGACATCCTGATGACTGACAACCTCACGCCAGTTATCGGTCAGCAACCCGGCGCCATCCTCCTCCCCCGCCTGATCAAGCAGTTCACGCCGGCGGGCGCACAACGCGACAATCCTTGCACCGGTTGCCTCGCGGATCTCCGCACGGTACGGCGCGCCGATGTAGCCGGTCGCCCCGATCACGCCGACGTTGAATTGAAACTCTCCCGAGTTGGATTCGTTTTCCGGACTCACTCGGCGGTGATAGCCCCGGGTCAGAGGCCGTTCAATCACAAATTCCCCCGGCGCAGAGCCTCGATCACGGCGGCGTTGTCCGACTCCCCGAGGCCAAGCGCCTCGGCGCGCTCGAGCAGAGTTTGGTGCGTCTCACTCAGCGGTGTACCCGCGCCGATCTCCCCGGCCAGCTTACGAATGAGCCGGACATCCTTCAGGTGTTGGCTAAGTCGTGCCTGTGGAGGATCGAAATCGCACTTGGCCATTTTTTCGCCCTTGGCCTCCAGCGCCGCCGAGGCGGCGGGTGTTTCGCGGAGGATGGCCAAGGCGTCGTTGGCATCAAAACCAAGTGCCTCGGCGAAGGCCAAACCCTCGGCCAGCGCAGCGCGGTTCAGGCCAAGGATCAGGTTGTGCACCAGCTTGAACCGTGAGGCGGCGCCCACCAGCCCGACGTGAAATCGCTTGGCGGCCAACGCCTCAAGGATCGGTCGACAGCGATCGATCGTCTCGGCTGACCCGCCGAGGAACAGGGTGGCTTCACCCCGCTTGGCCAAAGCGCTGGAGCCGGCGACGTTTGCCTCGATGTATACCGCGCCGTGTTTGGCCAGCGCTTGGCCAAGCGCCTCCATCTCGCCTGGCTCGCCGGTGGTGGTGTCGATGAAACAATGCCGCCCGGTCACCGCTTGGCCAAGCGCCCCGACCACCTCGGCGGCAACGGCACTGCTCGGGAGCGAAAGCAGGAGGGTGTCGCATCGGCCGGCCAACTCGACCGCGCTGCCGCACATTGTCAGGCCACCAAGCTCGGGCACAGCAGGGTCATGCCCCAACACCTCCCAGCCTTGCCCGTCTAGCCGTTGGCCAAGCGCACTGCCCAGCAACCCCACGCCGATGATGCCAACCCGATTTGACACGCCACCCATCGTTTCGGCTAATCCTTGATCTTGCCTTCAACTCCCTTGGGCATCAGCAGAATGCCGATGGCTCCAAAGAGATAAATCAAGCTGGTGATGCGGCCGATCTGCCGGAAGTCGTTGTCAAAATAGGTGATCAACATGGCCGTGATGAATACCGTGACTGCGGTAATGATTCGCCCGAAATTGAAGCAGACGCCGGCTCCCACCGAGCGCACACGGGTGACAAATAGTTCGGGGAGGAACAACGGCAGCCAACCGAAAAAGATGCCGCTAAAAAATCCAAGCACGGCTGTCATTATGAGAAACATTCCCGGATCGGCGGGGCTGGTGAACCAAAACATGCACTGGGCACTGGCGAGGCAGATCAGGCTGTTGAGTAGGTAACTGCGCCGACGACCAACGAGGCTGGCGACCCAGCCACCGAGAAAGCTGCCGACAATTCCCGGCAAGGAACGCCACATGACTACCTGCGCCTTTAGGGTGTCCGACCCGGCATCCTCGGCCCATTTGGCAGCCCAGTTGGAACTACCCCAGGAGCCGAACAGCGGCACGGTCGCAAGCAGAATCCCGATCAACGTCACGGGCAGCAGCGCCGATTGAAAAATCTCAGCTGTGCCGACTGATGGTTTTTTCTCGTCGGCTGAGCCCCCAGCTTTCTGGGCCAGCCAGCGCGGCGACTCCGGCACGATAAACGGGATCAAAATGCCAAGCACGATCGGTGCCCCCCCCAGAATCATCACCCAGCGCCAATCGTCGATGGTGACTTCACGGACATAATTTCCGATGCTTCCTACGACGAAGATGCCGATGTTGGCCGCCGTGCCGATCACGCCGGCAAGCAATGGTCTCGAGAGCCCGGACCACACTTCGCTCATCAACGCCACCCCGTTGGGCCACATGCCGCCCATACCCATGCAAACAAGAAAGCGCATGATCAACAGTTGCCACGGTGCCTGGACGAAGTACGCGAGCAGCGACATGCCGGAGTAACAACATATAGCCGCCGTCATCCCTTTCACGCGACCAAATCGATCTCCAATTCTTCCGAACACTAGTCCACCCGCTGCTCCACCAAACAACAGCGCACAGACATAGTAGCCAAACCATGAACTGCTGTCGGTCAAGAGCCGGTTGTCGGCAGCGGCCTTGGCGAGTGCATCGATATCGCCTTCCCCGGCCTGTTCTTGTGCCTTCGCGGATTCGCGATCCACCTCCATCACTTCGTACTGGCCGGTGTTTCTCAATAGGTCTTTCGCGGCGGAACCCATGGCCAGAGTGTTGATGCCCAGATGCCATCCGGCAAAGAACCAACCGAGAAATGCGGAAATGACGATCAGGTAACGCCCGGCTTGGGTCAGTGTGTTAGTGGGATTCGAGGATTGTGTCGACACGGTTTGTCCTTGGTTGCTGGGCGGGGATAATGCGCCCGTGTTTGCAGCGGTGCAACAAATTGGTTTGGCGCGCTGCACGGGGCGTGAGACATTGCCCGCCCCACTTATTTTGACTCAACCATCATGATTCGCCTCGCTCTGATCAGCTCGACTCTAACGGCGGACACTTACGGTGCACTAAGCACGCGGTTGCATCGCGCGGTGTGGACGGCGTATGCGCCGGTGGATTCCGGTGGTTCGGGCCAAGCGCTTGGCCAAGTGACGGAAGCGGCCTCGGCTGAGGCATTGTTTGCCGACCGAGTGGACGCATTTGACGCAGTCGTCATCGATGCCGATCAAGTAACTGCAGAGCGTTTGACCAAAGCGGCTTGGGCGCTCGGTAAACCGTTACTCGCCGGTGCAGTCGGCGGCAATATCAGAGCGCTTGGCCAAGCGGACACGCTGCTGATGCCGGCACATCCGTGGCGTTTTTTGCCATCGGTCCAATCGGTCAAGCGCAGCCTCGACGACGGTAAACTTGGCCAAGCGGGACTGTTGCGCATCCACCGCTGGCAGCCGCCCGGTGAGGATGTCGGTTCGCTGGCCGATCGCGTCCTACCGGATGCCGATCTCGCCTGCTGGCTGTTCGGGAGCGCTCCGGAGACGGTGTGGTCGCTGCAGTCCACGGCCAATCCGGATTACATCCAGTTTCACCTTGGTTTCGCAAGCGATGGCATGGCGATGATCGATGTTGCCACGTCGTTGCCAAGCGGCGGCGATTACTTTTCGCTGACAATGATCGGCGGCACTGGTGCGGCCTATGCGGACGATCATCACAACATGAACCTGCTCTATGGCGGAGGGCAGCCAAACGCGCTCCGCGCCAGCCAGGGCCGGGCTGATCTGGTTGGCCAGTTGCAGGAGTTTGTCGACGCCATCGGTGAACAACGCAAACCAATCGTGACGCTCACAGACACGGCGCGGGCGACGAAGGTCGTCAGGCAGGTTTTGAAATCTGCCGAAAGCCGTCAGGTGGTGGATGGAAAGGAGGGCAACTGAAGTGACGAAGATGAAGACATTTCGAGCCGGGGTGTTCAGTGTGGTGAAGCATTGTTATTTGCCGCGTGCCGTGGCGGCGCATCCACGATTTGAACTGGTTGTTGTGGCCGATGACGCCGATCAACCGGACTGGGTTCACGAACGTAACCAACTGTTCGCCGACGAGTTTGGCATCCCGTACGTGCGCGACGTGGCGCAGGCGATCGCCGAGTACAACCTCGATCTCGCCGCGGTTAGCTCCGAAGCCGAACGGCATTGCGACCTTGCCGTCCGCACCGCTGATGCCGGACTGCACGTCATTGCCGACAAGCCGATGTCCACCCGGCTCTCGGAATGCGACCGACTTGTCGAAGCCGTGAAACGCAACAACATCAAATTTCTCCTTTGGAATCGCAACTACCTCCCGTCTGTCATTCAGGCCAAAGAGGCGATTGCCTCGGGGGCGATCGGTGAACTGCAGGCGATTCACGTGGATTTTTATTTCTCAAAAGACGCCGGTCCGCCCAAGGGCACCCGCGCGGAGGGCGATCCGCCGATCAACTGGCTCGAACGTCAGATAGATGCTCACGCCGATGGCTCCGACGGGGGCGTGGGCATCGAGGCGATGGGCGAGTTGGAGATTGAGGGCATCTATCCGCTGGGCTATGTGCTCCTGTTGACCGGACAAAATGTGGAGCGCGTGTTCGCCCGCACTGCGACACATTTCCATCAGGCCAATGTCGATAACCATGTGGACGACCTCGCCACGGTTTCGCTGGAACTTGAAAACGGCATCGTTGGCTCGCTTTGCATCGGGCGCATCGGCGCGGCGAGCCACCCAGACATCGGCGAAATCAAGATTCACGCCATCGGTTCGAAAGGGGGAATTGTCATTAGCGAGGCGCGACCGGAAGTCAGCATTCATTACCGCGACCAGCCGCCGTTGGAGTTCAAAAACGAACGCATCGCCAACGAGAATGACTTCCTGCTGATGGACGACTTTGCCCGCGCACTCGACACCGGCTGCGAAACCATCCTCAATGCCAGGAGTGGGCGCGACATCGCCGCCACCGTTTTCGCCGCTGTGGAGTCCGGCAAAACCGGCCGACCGGTCCAGGTGATCCATTAAAATGACACCCCTTGAATTAAAAAATGCGCTTCATGACGACGGCCCGGTTTTCGGGACGCTGATCGTTTCGCCGTCGCCGTTCTGGCCGAAGGTGCTGGGCGACTGTGGACTCGATTTTGTGTTCATCGACACCGAGCACATTG
>PBOU01000221.1 GCA_002724415.1 Planctomycetaceae bacterium | reverse complement strand
TGCGGACCGATCGTTATCGTTACACGGAGTGGGGACAGGATGGTGCCGGTGGTGCCGAGTTGTATGACAGGACCAAGGATCCGGGAGAGATGGTGAATTTGGCCGGAACGATCGCCGTGAAGGCGACGCAAGCAGAACTGTCGAAAATGTTGCGGCAGCGAGTGGCTTTGGCCCTGGAGAAACCCAAGGGGTTGATGCAAGTCCGTTTTTCCAATCGGCGGCGAGTTCGATGAGAAGTCGATTGACAGGTTGTTTGGGCGCTGTTGTGTTCGCCGTGGCGTGTGGTGCGACCGTCGGGGAATGTGGCCTTCCGTTGGTCCCGGAGGGATTCAAGATCGAACTCGTGGCCAGCGAACCGTTGGTCCGAAATCCGTGCGCGATGGCCTTTGATGCGCGGGGCCGGTTGTGGATCGGAATGGGGCCGCAATACCGTAACCCGAAACCGGATACCCCCGGGGACAGTGTCTTCCTCCTGAAGGACACCGATGCAGACGGAAAATATGATCAGCGACAGGTCTTCGCCACCGGGTTGAACAGTGTCCAGGGATTGGCGTGGCACGGTCGGGATCTTTGGATTGCCAATTCACCGGATCTCACCGTCGTGCGGGATGAAGACGGTGACGGTGTGGCGGATCGGTATGTCCGCGTTTACACGGACCTGGGGAATCTTGAGCACGGGCTCCATGGACTGCGATGGGGGCCTGACGGGCGGTTGTACATGTCCAAGGGGAATTCCAAGGGGTTGACCCGCCCCGGCCGCTTGGCCCCCCTGCCCTTTCGTGAATTGTGGGGCGTACAGTCTCCGGTGGGCGCGCCGGTGTTTCCGAAACCTCGCATTTCCGACGCGGCCGGGTACAAGAAGAACTACCACGATCCCAGTGACGATTGGGGCCGTGAGGGCGGTGTGTTGGTGTGTGACGATGGTGGCCAGAATCTCGAGATCGTCTCGCGTGGGTTTCGGAATCCGTGGGACATTGCCTTCGACAGTGGGTTCAATTTTCAGGGCACCGACAACGACCAGAATGAAGGTGACCGTGTGTTCAATCCATTTTTTGGGTCGCATTATGGGTGGGGGCATCCATGGAGTTCGCACTGGAGCGGCAAAGACCACCTGCCGACGGCGAGAATCAGCGGTCCGGTGTTTCATGGTTCAGGGACGGGAATGACTTTTTATGACGACCCTCGGTTTCCCAAGCCGTTCCGTGGTGTCTGGTTCTTCAACGATTGGTTGAGACGGACGACGTTTTATTACCGGCCTCGCTGGAATGGCGCGTTGCTGGAACCGGAGGGAGGCGAATGGAAAGAGTTCGTTCGTGGCGGGGACAGTTTGTACAAGCCGACAGATATCGAGGTGGGCCCCGACGGATGCCTGTACATTCTCGGATGGGGCAAAGAATACGGGGCTGTCGTTGACCAACGCGGACAGCAAACCAACGAGGGCCGTGTTTTTCGTGTGTCCTGGGAGAAGGTGCCGCACGCGACACGATCTCGAGTGCGTCGCGTCCAGGAGATGTCAGTTGGAGACCTCGTCGAAGCCCTGGGGACTTCGATTGAGGCGAGGCGGTGCGAAGTGCAGGACGAGTTGGTCCGTCGTGGTCGAAAAGTACTGCCTCATCTCGTGCACGAATTGAAACAGGCCGGGAGTTCGCAACGCGTCGAAACGTGGGCTGCGTGGTCAGTGATTAGAATTGGGGCGGCCGACGTATCGGTCGATCGGCAGATAACGAAATGGATGAGACCGGAGTGTTCAGTGAACCTTCGCGTGCAGGCACTTCGTGGCATGGCTTACAGGGTGCGAAAGAGTGGCCGAACCCGGGGGTTGCCCCGGGAAGTGGTCGCTGCGCTGACCGACCCAGAGCCCCGGGTTCGTTTGGCGGCCGTGCTTGCGATCCGCCGGGCCGGCCAACACTCAATGGTGTCCGAGTTGCGGGCCTGCCTGGCTGAGGAAACGGATCGAGTCGTGTTTTATGCCGGATGGCAGGCACTCCGCTTGCTGTCGTCCCAGGCGGAATTGAAAACGGACCTGGGGCACAGGTCCGGCGGTGTACGGCTGGCGGCTTTGCTGGCATTGGCTGAGGATACAGCGTTGAAGGCAGACGCCGTGAAGCCATTGATCAAAGACGGGGATGCGAGGGTTCGAGGAGTTGCAGCGCTATGGATGGCACGTGGCGCGGGACGTCCGCTGGTGAAGGTGACGCCATCGGGTGGGGAATTCCGTGATCGCGTCGAGGTTGACGTCGAGCCAGGGGTGAAATCCAGCAGGGTGTATTACAGCGTGGATGGGACCGTGCCCACGATGCGATCGCCGGTGTGGAAAGGTTCGCAGGTTATTTCACGCAGTGTGGTACTGAAACTGGCGGTTTTTGTCGGTGAGAATCGCGTGGGGCCGGTTGGCCAGTACAAGTTCACACGTTTGTCTGGTGACGAGGCTGCAAGCCGTAGCGGCGTGGTTTCCGCCCGAGGCCGAAGTGGCAATCCGTACAGGATTGTGGACGGCGGACTGGCTGTCGGGAGGCGGGTGTACACCGATCGCGGGTATGTCTTCAAACAGGTTCCGGACGGGTTTCGCGGAGCCTTGATTGTCCAGACGTCTAACGAGGATTCGTCCTCCAGGGGAGCCAGGTTCCTGGAAATCGACACGGTGATTCCGGTGACTCTTTTTGTTGGGCATGACACTCGTATCGCGAAGCCACCGTCCTGGATGTCCTCGGAGAAAACCGGTTCTTTCCGGCGAACGGACGCTCTGGTGAAAACCGACGACGCTGTGTTTCGGCTTTACGAGCGAAAGTATCCAGCTGGCCGCATTGTGGTTGGAGGAAACACCGACGATGGCCTTACGGAAAACATTTCGAATTACCTTGTTGTCGTGCGGCCGGCTGGTTTGCGACGGCTGGATCGCCCCACAACCGTAGCCGCTGTCCTGCCACGCCTGAGCCAGGCGAGCGTGGAACGAGGAAAGGCCTTGTTCTTTGCTACGGGGGGGGCGGGCTGTTCAAAATGCCATCGAACCGATCCTCGTCAGGGCCGCGGTTTTGGGCCCGACCTGGGTAGCGTTGTGAAACAAGCCGATCCGAAAAAGGTGGTGACGTCGATCCTGGCTCCGAGTGTCGAAGTGAAGGAAGGTTTTCGGATGTTGCTGGTGTTGACCAAGGAGGGGAAAAGCCACACCGGAATATTGAAAGAGGAAACGGGCGCAACACTCACTTTGCTGCAGCCCGATGGAAACGAACTCGTCGTTCGCAAGGCCGTGGTCGACGAGCGGGTCAGCCAGAAAATTTCACCGATGCCGTCATTTGAACGTCTGCTGACACCACGCCAGGTCGCGGACGTGACCGCGTTTCTGATGAGCCTCAAGCCGAAAAAGTCGAGGTAGGGCCGGTATCTTCTATACGGTGACGAATGTCCCGGCCCGCCTAGCGGCCGATTGTCCGCACCGGTGGCAACTGCGTGACCAGCCCAGCCTTGGTGCGTGTGAGTTCTCGAACGGTGGCGGTTCGGAATCGGACGAGTCGTTTGTTGTGATTGGCCTCAAGAGCCAGGTTCCTGAGTTCGTCGGGATCTTTTTTTAAGTCGTATAGTTCCTCGATCTGGTTGGCTTCCATTGTCCGGATGTACTTGTAGCGGCCCTTGGCCAATGAAACCCACCAGGGGACCCCGCCGGAGTCAAGGGTGGAAGACCGGGGAGGGATCGTGTTGGTGTCGTCGCCGTATTTCCGCTGCGTGTAGATGGCCAGCGTGGGGTGATCCCATTTCGCCCCGGGTTTTCGTAGTAGCGGACTCAAGTCGTGGCCATGCATGTCCCAGGGAAGAGGCATGTCTGCGAATCGAAAAAATGTTGGTACGAGGTCGACTCCGGCCACCGGGTGGCGGCAGACCTTTCCTTGAGGGATTCGGCCGGGCATGCTGATGATCAGGGGCGAACGGATGGTGCCGTCATACGGTGCAATCTTGCGGCAGAAGCCGTGTTGACCCCAGCCGAAACCCTGGTCGGAAGTGAATACGACCAACGTGTTCTCGTACTGTCCGGTGGCCTTGAGCGTTTTGATAAGCGTTCCAACGGATTCGTCGAGGGCACGGACGCCCTGGTGATACTGACGAACCCAGTCGGTGAGGGTGTTGCCGTGGATTCCCTTGGACCCTTCGACGGTTTGTCCGCCGAATTGGCCTCCCTTGAGTTCCGGCCGGCCATTCTTGTCTTTGACCCAATATTCGATCTTTTGCATGTAGTCTGGCTTGCCGGGACGCGGTGGAAAAATGTCCTTGGGCGTGGGGACACGAATGTCGGGATAAATGTCCAGGTGCCTTTTGGCGGGTGTGAATGGGCCGTGGACGGCACCGTAGCAAAGCCAGAGGTACCACGGCTTGTCTGCTTGGCGGTTTTCGCCCTTGATATAGTCGACCGCCCAGTTGGTGTAATTGTCGGTGGAATACCCCTCTGTCAGTTTGGCTTTGCCGCCGTTGGTTTCGATCAACTGGTCGTAAAAGTAGTGCCCTGAATTGTCGGGGTGGCGCGGTCGATTCCAGACGACCTGGTAATCCCAGTCACGTCCAAATCCGGTATCTGTCCCGGTGTGCCATTTTCCGATCTGCGCGGTTTGATAGCCGTTGTTGCGAAAGACGGAAGGCCAGAACGGTGCTTGTTTGGGGTCGTACGCACTGCCGGGGTACTTGCCTTCCATTCGCAGGGATTTGACCCCATACGGGTGGTGTCCGGTGAGCAGTGCGGCTCGGGATGGCAGGCACCAGGTGCCAATGTAGGCATGGGTGAACCGGACCCCCTTTTTGGCCAGGGCGTCGATGTTGGGTGTGTCCGCGAATTTGTATGACTCGGGATAACAACTGACGGTCCGGTGAGACTGGTCGTCGGTGTAGATGAACAGAATGTTTGGCCGGGGCTTGGCCTCGATGTTGGGGGACGGGGCGACGGTGACGAGTAGCAGGCAGACTATGAGAATACGGTTCATCAGGCTTCCTTGGGTTTGCCCCAGTGATCGCGGTAAGGGCGAGACATCAAAGCGTTGGCTTCCGGATCGCGAACGGCTTGTTCGGTTTTTGGATCAAATTGGAAAGATCGTCCCAGCCGTGTTGCGACGTTGCCCAGATGACACAGTGACGTGGTCAGGTGGCCGAGTTCGATGTCCCCATTGGGGGTGTCGCCGGTGCGGACACACTGGACAAAGTTTGCGACGTGCTTGCCGGCATTTTGTTCACCCGGTGTCACGTTGACCTTGATACGGCGGTTCCGTTCCCCGTAGACCGCGATTTTTCCTCGGCGGCTCAGAAACATTTGGCCCTTGGTGCCGTAAAACTCAACTCCGCTGTCAACGTTGTGAGGGTAGTTGGTCGACCAGAGTCGCTGTTCGTAGACAAGGAGTTTTTGGTCGCCGGTAGTGCCGTTGCCTGGGTACTGAAAGGCGACCTGCTGGGTGTCAGCGAACTGTTGATCGTCGTCAAAGAAGAACTTCCCCCCGGCAGCGGTGACGGTTGATGGATGTGTGTGGACACCCAGGCCCCACCTGGCGTAGTCGATGTCGTGCACGCCATCATTGCCCATGTCGCCGGTGCCGAAGTGGTACCACCAGTGCCAGCCCGAATGAGTGCGGTTTGCCTGGTAGGGGATGAATTCGGCAGGGCCGACCCAGTTGTCGTAGTCCAGGGTTGCTGGTGGCGTACCGGGCTTCCCTTTGCCGATGTTGCCACGGCGTTGGATGTTCCACGCCTTGCTGACCTTCACGTCGCCAATTATTCCCTTCTCAAGCAATCCGACGGCTTCAATCATCATTGGTGTGCTGCGTACCTGGGTGCCGTGCTGGACAACCCGCTTGTTACGCTTGGCTGACTCCACCAGCAGCCGACCTTCCCGCACGTTGTGTGAACAGGGTTTCTCAACATAAACGTGCTTGCCGGCTTCGCAGGCCAAAATCGCTGCGGGCGCATGCCAGTGGTCTGGCGTGGCGACGATGCAGGCGTCAAGCGTCTTGTCTGCAAGGACTTTCCGGATGTCGTTGCTGGCCTGGACTGTCCCCCGAGCAAGTTTCTTTCCGCGTTGCAATCTCGCA
Source organism: Planctomycetaceae bacterium (assembly GCA_002724415.1). Lineage (GTDB taxonomy): Bacteria > Planctomycetota > Planctomycetia > Planctomycetales > Planctomycetaceae > UBA8437. The sequence continues at coordinate 2,999 of PBOU01000221.1, read as the reverse complement.
GTGTCCACATCACAGACCCAGGCCAGGGAGACTCCGGGTTGCGACTGAAAGACGCCGGCGAGGTAACTGCCGCGTCCTCCGCAACCAATCAATGCCACACGCACGGGTTTGACCGTGTCAGCGTTGGCATGGACGTACGATGCCAGGGACAAGGAGGCGGCTGCAGTAGAAGTGGCTTGAAGAAAATGGCGACGAGTCGATGAGAGCATGGCGATTCTCGGTATGACCGAAATGTAAGGGTGATCGCGTTCGCGCAAATTCTACGTTGCGACGGTTGGGAATGTCACTTTGGGGGCGTGTGTTGAAGGTGCGTGTCCAAAAACTTGTCAGCACGTGCGCGAGAGGTGGCGGGAAACGAGTGTTTGAGGTCTGGGTAAACGCCCTGGAGCGAGGCGGTGGCGGCATAGAGTTGATAGACGGGACGCGCCGCATCAATCGAATCCAGCACACCCGTGTAATCAAAATCTCGATCGCGTTTTGGGGCAATGGCAAGGAACGGTCGTGGCGCAAAGCTCCCAATAATCTCAGGGAAATCGAACGGGATTCGGTTGGCGTCGTTACCAAACCGTGTTCGTATCAACGGCATGTAACGAGGTCCGGTCCACGAGGGGACATCGTCTTTGTGAAAACGTGTGAACCCACTGTTGGAAACAATCACACGCAGACGTGTGTCGAATGCTGCAGTGAACATGGCGTTGTGGCCACCCAGTGAATGACCGATGACTCCGATTCTCTCCGAGTCGACTTGTTTCAACGTCAACAGGAAGTCGACCGAGCGGATGTTGTCCCAGACGGCTTTCATACTTCCGCTGGAGTAGCCGTGCCTTGGTGCAAAGTCGTAATCCGATTCACCAAATCCGGGGTAATCAGGGGCGAGGGTCACGTAGCCGCGGCGTGCCAGATGCAAGGCGTGGGCCAATTCGGGGTTGCCAGCGATACCGGCTGGTTCAAGTTTGCCGGCACGGTTCGTCTGTTGCAGGCACAGGACTGCGGGGCCGGGAGTTGTTTGATCGCCGGCTTTGGGAAGGAACAGGTAGGCCGCGACACGCCCGGTGTGATCGGTTTGATAGGTGAGCTTTTGTCGCGTGATTGTGCCGATTTGAGTCGATTCGATGTGGCGGACGTCGAGGGACGTCTGGTGTGTGCGGTCGGGAAGGCGGCCCATCACTTTTTGCAGTCCTTCAAGGATGTGGCTTCGCCTGCTCTGCCAGGCTTTTTGCGAACGAATGGGGTGACTGTTTCCGCCGACATCGCGGACATGCATCAGGTCGACGTGATCGTCATAAGCCGGCCGTTGGCGCCGTGGTTCGGCGCTCAGTGAAATTGCCTGGGCCAACGCCATGGCAACACAGAGTGATCTGGAAAACGGCATGAGATGTCGGCAAACGGGCGAGGCAAACGCAATCAAATGGCGAGAGACATACTACGGAAACGGGCGTTCACATTCACCGCATTGAGTTGCCGTGGTTTCTGGTTTGGGCTGTGACTTGGTGGCCCGTCGTCGGTGAAGGGGTTTATCATGTTCGCCAGCACTCGAGTGCCAAAATCCGAAGTGATGGGACCGACGATGACATTGCATCCTGAGTCTGTACGAATGCTGGAGGAACTGGCGGCCCTGGAGCTTCCTCCGATCTATACCCAATCTGTGGCAGACGCCCGGGAACGGTTGGTGGCCGCGACGGAACCACTGACAGAGGTTGGCCTCGTTGTTGATGAGCGGTTTGACGGGCCGGCCGGTCCGGTTCGTGTCCGGCGTTACCATCCTCAGGATGAATCGGACGATCCGACAAACCTGGTCCTGTTCTTTCACGGGGGGGGCTGGGTGATCGGTTCGATTGAGAGTCATGAAGACGTTTGTCGAAGATTGGCGAACTCTTGTTCGGCAGTTGTCGTGTCAGTGGACTATCGGCTGGCACCTGAGGCCGTGTGTCCGGCTGCCGTTGACGATTGCATGGCGGCTTTGCGATGGGCGAACGGCAATCGTTCGGATTGGGGAGTGCAAGGGATTACAGCCGTCTGCGGCGACAGTGCGGGGGGGAATCTTGCGGCCGTGGTTGCCCAACGCGCGACGGGAGCGGGAGTGGGGCCGGTCGATTACCAGGTGCTTCTGTATCCCGTGACCGATGCCAATCTTGACACCGGGTCGTACCTTGAGTTTGCGGAGGGGTATGGACTCGAGCGGGAGTCGATGCGGTGGTTTTGGCGGCAGTACATGGGAGGACAGGATCCCACGCAACCCGTTGCATCACCGTTGAGGGCGACAACGTTGGCCGGTGTGCCGTCGGCGTATGTCGTGACAGCGGAGTATGACACCCTGAGAGACGAGGGGGATGCATACGCTGCGGCAATGCGAGACGCTGGTGTGAACGTGGCAGGTGAGTGCGTGCCGGGCGTGTTGCACGGGTTCCTTTTGCATGGCGATCGGTTCTCCGAGGTGGACGAGGTGTTCCTGAGGATAGGCCAGCACGTCCGCAAGTTGGGGGCGGCAAAGACTACTTGACGTCGAGTGTCTTGAAGTAGTCGAGTCGCCGAGCGACCTGGCCTCCCGGGAACCTGGGGCGCAGTTGATCTTGGGCGACTGTCAGTCCACGGTGATCCTGTAAAAAGACCAGCGTGTTGAGGACCAGCAATGCCTCGGCTTCGCTGGGGACGCTATTCAACACGGCGTAGAGGTGGGGCATCGGATCCGGCTTTGTGATGCCAAGAATGGCCAGGGTCTCTGCAGCCCGTAGGCGAACCATGGGGTGGGGGTCGGCCAAGCACGAACCGATGGCGGTTGACAGCGAACGGGCGGGGTGTCCGATGAGCGATGCTGACTGACAGGCCCAGTAGCGGTGCCATGGGTTTTTCGATTTCAAGTGGCCTTGCAGGCCGGCCAGGGCCGTCTCGAGAGGCTCCAGCGGCAAGTCTGCAATGCGGTGCAATTCGCCGATTTCATCATGGTGCGTTTGTCCAAAACTGATGGGGTCGTCGAGCATGTGGCTGACCTGATGGCTTTC
>PBOU01000220.1 GCA_002724415.1 Planctomycetaceae bacterium | reverse complement strand
GAGTCCCTCGTGGAGTTGGGAAATGGCGACGTGGGTGTCGCCGGTGCCCGGCCGTGTTTGGCGGGCAAATCCGTAAAACTTGATCTTCGGTTCGGTTCCTGACGGGCGGACGGCCAGGGTGATGGCGACCTCGTCCCGGGTTTGTGTCTCGAAGACCAACAGGTCACTGGTGGGCGCCGGCAGTGGTTCGACGGAGGTGTGGCCTGGCAGGTTGCGAATTTCGTGCGTGGCGTAGTCACGGACTCGCTCCCAGGTGTGCGTGCCAAGCGTGGAGGGAGGGTGGTGTCTCAACTGGTGCATGGCGGCGTCAATTCTCTGTCGGCCGCTTGGACCCTTCGCGTAAACGGAATGTTGGAACTCGTCGATCTGCCCGTGTTCCCGATGGATCCGATCCAGGCGGTGCCAGAGACTCTTTTGCTGGGCGTGGAGTTCCAGGGCGATGTCGGCTGTCAGCAGCGCTGCCGGAGCGGCGTCCTTGTCACGACAGTAGGTGCCCACCTGATATCCAATCGATTCTTCACATCCGAAAATGAATCCTTCGGGGCCACGGTTCTCGATTTCTCCGGCAATGTGTTTGAATCCCACCAGCAGGTTGTCGACGATTTCAACCTGGTGAGATTGGCAGAGAACTCGCAGCAAGGGGGTGGTGACCAGCGTGGTGAGAACGTAGGCGTTGGCAGGCCATTCACGGTTTCGCAAGAGATGATCGAGCAAGACGGTGGCGAGTTGGTTGCCGGTCATGACACGCCAGTTGCCCGAGGAGTCGGGGGCGGCAACACCGAGTCGATCGGCATCCGGGTCGGTGGCCATGACGAGGACCTGTCCGGCGGATCGGGCGGCCAGGATCGCCGGTTCAAACACCTCCTGGCGTTCCGGGTTGGGCAATTGGTCGGGGACACTCGTGAAATCGGCGTCGGGTTCGGCTTGTGTCGGGAAAATCGTGATGCCGGTGAAACCGGCCTCCCGGAGAACCGGCATGACTGACACGGCACCAACACCACACAAGGGAGTGAAGAGTGCCGGAAGGTCCCGTGGTTGGACTTCGACTGTGGTCGCCGCTGTCGTGCGGGTGTTGAGCACCGCCTGGCGATGGGCCTCGTCGATTTCCGGGCCAAGCTGGATAATCCGGCCGTCGGCCACTGCGTCGTCGTAATCCAGTGTGGGGATGGTTGCACTGCGGGCCACACAGTCGACGATTCCGGCATCGTGTGGGGGCAGCACCTGCCCACCGTGGGACCAGTAGGCTTTGAATCCGTTGTCGCTGGGGGGATTGTGTGAGGCGGAGATGACGACACCGGCGACACACTCGAGATGTCGCACGGCGAAAGACAGCGTTGGAGTGGCACGGTAGTCGTCGAATTCGAGGACTTCAAATCCGTGAGCGGCCAGGGTGGTGGCAGTCAGTCGGGCGAATTCGCGAGAGCGGTGTCGCGTGTCGTGGGCCACGGCCACACGTCCCTCGTCGTACCCGGACTCCTTGAGATGGCACGCCAGTCCGTGGGCACTTTCGGCGATGGTCCGGGCATTGATCGTGGCGGTTCCCAGTGGCCCCATTACCCCGCGTCGGCCGCCGGTTCCAAAAGAGATGTCTTCCCAAAACAGTTCGACGAGGCGGTCGAATTCTCCTGAGTCGATCAGGGCGGCCACATCCCCGGAGAACTCCGACAGTGCCGGATCGGTCAGCCAGCGCCTGACGCGATCGGCCGAATCGGTGTCGATCCGTCCAGCGACGACCGCCTGTTTCAACCGCGCCTCGGTCGACTGCACGGGTCAAGGTCCCTGTGGCGCGATACGGGTGACTAGCGTCTCTTTTTGCCGGACGATTTCTTCGCCCGAGCTTTCGTCTTACCAGTCTTCTTGGCCGACTTGGCGGGTTTCTTTTTCTTCTGCTTCTCGTTGCTAAAGATCTCGTCCCAGCCACTGCGGAAGTTGTCGTTGGAACCGGTGTGGACCGTGTAGCCCGTCATAATGCTGCTGCCGCCTGGTAACCGAAGAAAACACCAGGGGCCGTCATCGAACTGGCGACCCCACCATTGCTCCATTCTTGGAATGGTCCGACAGCGGTCAAGGGCTGTCGGGCGGTTTCGTTGAGTGGGATTCACAGTGGTGAATGAATTGTCATGTACAATTTGCCACCCGTATCGGGGATTTGGTAGGATCATCCTGATGAATAGCACCTCGAATCAACATGGGATGTCTCATCCCCGGTTGTCCCGCCGACAGTGGCTTCAGGCCGGTTCGATCGGCCTGATGGGTCTCTCGCTGGCCGATGTGGAGGCGGCGCGGGTGGCGAATCAGCAGGCGCCGCTCAAGTCGGTTATTTACCTGTTTCTGTCGGGTGGGCTTGGCCAGCACGACAGTTTCGACATGAAGCCCGAGGCCCCGGACAATATCCGTGGCGAGTTCGAGCCGGTGTCGACTCGAACACCCGGGTTACAGATCTGCGAACACCTGCCTCGCCTGGCTGCGTGTAGCGACAAGTGGGCCGTGGTTCGGTCACTGTCGCACTCGACCAATGATCATTCGCTGGGTCATCACATCATGCTGACCGGGCGGAGTGACTCGCCTCGTGGTTTTTCGGGAAGCAAACCGCAGGCCAGCGATCATCCAGCGATTGTCTCGCAGGTCGGGTACCTGTTGCGAGATCGAAGCCGCTTGCCTGGATCTGCGGTGATCCCCGACATGCTGACCCATCACAGCGGCCGGGTGATTCCCGGACAATTTGGTGGTGTGATGGGGGAACGTCACGATCCCTGGATCATCAACGCCGCTCCGCAGTGTCGGATGTACGGGGCGTGTCCCAACTGTTTCGATCACCAGCGACGTCCGGCCCAGCATGTTGGCAGTACCGAGTTTCAGCCGCCGAATCTGGCCCTGGCCGAGGGAGTCACGCAGCGACGCCTCGATGATCGCACCCGTCTGCTGGGCGTCGTGGAACAACAGCAGAAGCACCTGGATCGACTGGCGTCGGTCAATGACCTGGACCGGTATCGCGAGAGTGCGATTTCGTTGTTGTCGTCCAGCGGGGTTCGCAAGGCGTTTGATCTTTCAACCGAAGCCGAACCGGTCCGAAATCTCTACGGTCGCAATCTCTACGGCTCGTCCTGTCTCCTCGCCCGACGTCTTGTGGAATGTGGAGTGGGATTGGTCCAGGTGAACATGGGCCGCAACGAGACCTGGGACACACACGGCAACGCTTTCCCGAGCCTGAAGAACAGCTTGTTGCCGCCCATGGATCAAGCCGTTGCCGGATTGATCTCTGACCTCGACGATCGGGGCTTGTTGGATTCAACAATGATCGTGGTGGCCGGTGAATTCGGTCGAACGCCGAAGGTGTTCGGATTGCCACAGTTCTACGAGTTGCCCGGGCGGGATCACTGGGGTGCGGTGCAAAGTGTGTTGTTCGCCGGTGGTGGAGTCCGCGGCGGAACGGTCATCGGGGCCAGCGACAAGATCGGTGGCTTTCCCAAGGAAGCCAAGCAGACGCCCGAGACGTTCGCCGCGACCATCTATGACGCGCTGGGGATTCCTCACACGGCCGCCTGGCACGACTCCCAGGATCGGCCGCATCACATCTACCAGGCCGAGCCGATTTCGGGGCTGTTGGCGTAGTGGTTTCCGGCGACCCGACGGCACGGAGACCGTCAATCGATCCAGTCGAAGCCAACATCCCAGTTGGAGACCGAGTGGGTCAGTCGGCCCATGCTGACGCGGTCCACGCCGGTGGCAGCTACCTCGGCGAGTGAATCCAGCGTGATGCCTCCGGAGGCTTCCAGCAGGACCCCGGGTGCTTGCCGGTTGCGGAGTTCCACGGCCCGGGCCAGTTGATCCGGCGGCATGTTGTCCAGCAATACCATGTCGGGCGTGGCGTCGAGGGCATTGGTGAGTTGTTCGAGGGTGTCGACCTCGACCTGGACGGAGATTCCCGGTTCGACCCCCACCCTGGCGGCGGAAACGGCCGATGCGACATCCAGGGAATTCCCCCGGCTGGCCAGGTGGTTGTCCTTGATCAGGACCGCGTCGAAGAGTCCCATGCGATGATTGGTTCCGCCGCCGCAGGCGACCGCATACTTGGCCAGTCGCCTCCAGCCGGGAAGAGTCTTGCGGGTGTCGAGTACCTGGGCGCCGGTCCCGGCGACGGCAGCGACGTGCGCGGCGGTCTGGGTGGCGATGCCGGAGAGGTGTCCCAGGAAATTCAGCGCCGTGCGTTCGCCAGCCAGCAGGCTGCGGACCGGACCCTCTAGCGTGGCCAGGTCGGTGGCCGCGTCGACGGCTTGTCCGTCACGAAGGTGATGAGTGACCCGGACGTCCGGCGCGAAACTCTCGAAAAGTTGCGTCACGACGGGCAGGCCACAGACGACACCTCCCTGGCGGCACCGGATAGCGACCGCGCCGGTCGCGTCGGCATCGATCAGGGCCGCCGCGGTCCGGTCACCGGCCTCGCCCAGATCTTCGGCCAGTGCCAAACGGATCAACTCGGCGGTTGCCTCGGACTCGATCGTTCCGAAGATGGGGCTGGATGTTGTCGGGTCGGGCATTTCCGACGGCGTGGGAACCGAGTTCATCATGTTCGATCAAGCCGCCTTGTCGCGGGACGGCAACTGGTGTTTGATTACGTTGAGCCGCTTGAGGTAAGGAGTCGCAGTCATGATCGTGGGCGTACCGCGTGAGATCAAGCAGGATGAATACCGCGTGGCGATGTTGCCAGTGGGTGTCGAGGAATTGGTGCAGGGTGGGCACCGTGTGCTTGTAGAAACAGCAGCTGGCCAGGGCAGCGGGATTCCTGACGATGAGTATCTGGCATGTGGGGCCGAGATTGTCGAATCGTGTGAGCAGGTCTGGGCCGAGGCCGGAGCGGTGATCAAGGTCAAGGAGCCGCAGCCCTCGGAAATCGAGCAGTTGCGGTCTGGCCAGTTGTTGATGACCTATTTTCATTTTGCGGCCGACGAGGGTTTGACACGCGGTGTGATGGAGTCGGGTGCGACGGCGGTCGCTTACGAGACCTTGCGAGGTCCAAAAAATGACCTGCCCTGCCTGACGCCGATGAGCGAGGTTGCCGGTCGGATGAGTATCCAGCAAGGGGCGAAGTACCTGGAACGGCCACAGGAGGGACGAGGAATTCTTCTGGGCGGGGTTCCCGGAGTCGGTCCGGCTCACATCGTGATTCTTGGTGGTGGTGTGGTCGGTAAGAACGCCGCGCAGATCGCCGCGGGATTCCAGGCCGATGTGGACATCCTGGACATCAACGTGGACCGGCTGAGGTATTTGGAGGACATCATGCCGGCCAACGTGAACACGATGTTCAGTGACCGTCATACGATTCGCGAACAACTGGCGGTGGCCGACCTGGTGATCGGGGCGGTGTTGATTGCTGGCGCCCGGGCGCCACGACTGATCAGTGCCGATGACCTGGGACGAATGAAACCGGGGGCGGTGATCATCGACGTGGCGATCGACCAGGGTGGCTGTGTGGAAACTGCTCGACCAACGACCCACTCGGAACCGACCTACATCGAGAGAGGCATCGTTCACTATTGTGTCACAAATATGCCCGGCGCGGTTGGCCGGACCAGCACCTACGCACTGTGCAATGTGACGTTTCCCTACATCCAGCGAATTGTCAATGAGGGTTTGGAGGCGTTCGCCACTGCCGATTGTGGATTGGCTGAAGCGATCAACGTTCACCGGGGAAAATTGACCAACCGGGCTGTGGCCAAATCGTTGGGGATGACGTGCGAGGCATTTGCACAAACGGCGTAGTGACTTGTTCACGACCGTCCGGGGTTCTCGGGAGATTGCATCGTTGTTGATGGCACGTCGCGACTGGCTGGTGACGATCGTGCCGCTGGCACTGTGGCTGGCGTTCTTTGGACGGTACCTGTTCGCGGCCGACGGCGTGGCACCGGCCGAGCGGGATGGGGACTTCTTCCTGTTCGCCTACCCGCTGGCGGATGTGGCTTTCGAAATGCTGCGCGAAGGCACGATTCCTCACTGGAATCCTTACACCGATTGCGGTGTGCCGTTGTTGGTCAGCGTGCAACAGGGAGTGTTGTATCCTCCCAACTGGATTCACTTGCTGTTCTCCACCGAGCGGTCCTTTTGCCTGTTGATCGTCGGCCACAGTTTGCTGGCCGGAGTGGGGACGTGGTGGTATTGCCGGGATCGGGGACATTCGTCGGAGGCAGCCGCGGTGGCGGCGATGATTTTCGTCGGGGGTGGCACCGGGTTGGTTCACCTGAACGAGGGGCAGACGGTGGTCGTCTTTGCGATCGCCTGGTGGCCCTGGATTTTGTGGCAACTGGATCGGTTGGCCGAGTGTTTCAGTGCGGGTCGCCTGGCCCAGTTGGCATTGATACTGGCGATGCAGTTCCTGGTCGGGTTTCCGGTCTTCACCCTGGTGATGGCGTGGCTGGTGCCGATTTACCTGGTCGTTTTCTCCATGGATTGGTCCCGGCGTTTCTCGGCAGCCAACGTCGGTCGCCTGGCCGCCGCCGCGGGGGCGGCGGCGTTGGCTTTGGGACTTGTGGCAATCGTGTTGTGGCCGACAGTTGATTTTCTGGACCAGGCACATCGTGGCACGTTGTCATTGGAACTGGCCGAGTCGCATTCTGTTCCGACCTCGCACTGGGGACGGGCGGTCTTGCCCGGGCTGTTTGGTGATCCGACAAGCGGGACCTACTGGGGTGATCCTCAGTACTGGAACGTCCTGTTTCACTCTGGGGCTGTCGGGCTGGTGCTGGCAGCGTGTGGCCTGTTCAGCCGTCGCCGCCTGGAATTGGCCTGGTGGTCATTGCTGGCACTCGGGCTGGTGTCGTATTGCCTGGGAGGCGTGGTGTTTTCGGTCTGTTATCTCTACCTGCCGGGTTTCAGCCTGTTTCGTCGCCCGATGGTCCTGCGGTTGTTTCTGTTGTTCGCGGTCGCGATGCTGGCGGCGTTGGGGTGTGACGCGGTGCGACGAGAATCGAAACGCCACGGTGCCCAGTGGATGATGGCTGTCGCTTCCGGCCTGGGCCTGCTGGGCGTGGCCTACGGGGTGATTGGCTGGATGGGACTCGTCGATCCGCCCGGGTGGTGGCGGGGGATGGTGCAAACGTCGGTCGGGGCGGGTGAATTGGCGAACCGGCCGGATTTGCAGATTCAACGTTTTGCTGACGTCTCCAGGGAACTGGTCTTTGTGTCCTCGACGGTCCTGGTGACCGGAGTGCTGCTGGGAATTGCCCGATGGCGGCAGCAGTCGAGCCTGGGAGTGTCTGGATTGATGGGAATGGTGGCCCTGGAGTTGTTCGTGGTGGGGTCGTCGTGGTTGGAGACTTCAACAGTCAGCGAAAAGGCTGCTCCGTCTCGGCGCGTTGCTGAATCGCTGGCCGATCGTCCCGGTGATTTCCGCCTGGCCTGCCTGTGCGACGAGTCGTCGAAGTTGTTCAACCGTTTTGCGATTGACCGGTTTCAGACTCCTGGCGGTGCCGAGGACCTGATCCCCCGACGGTACAGCAATTTTCTCTTCGCTCTCACCGGGCAGCCGCCATTCCTGCAACACGTTTTTGCGTTTGGTCCCGACACGCCACGTCCGGTCAAGCGGCAGTTTCTGGATCTCCTGGGCGTCCGCTACTATGTCTGCCCTCGTGGAGCTCACCAGGGTCACGCGGTTGACCTGGCAGGTGATCGGCCGGTGAAGGAGCAGGTGTTCACCTACCGAGATGTGGACTACGACCTGTTCGAGAATTCCACGGCCCAGCCGCGCGTGGTGATCGTGCACGATTGGCGGAAGGTGGAGTCACTGGAGAGTCTCGAATCGGCCAATCCGTCCCCTCAGAAATTGCTGGTGGCACTGGAGGAGTTGCTGCGGCCGTTGGTCGAAAAGGGTTTCGACGGTGGGACTTTTGTCGAGGTGGAACTGCCGCGTCCGGCGACACCGGTCGATCGGATCGCGGCGGGAGCCACCGGTGAATCCGTGAAACTGGTTCAACGACGAGCCCATCGTGTCACGGTCCAGGTCAAGCTGGACCAGGCTGGGCTGGTCGTCTTCAGTGACACCTGGACTCCCGACTGGAAAGCGACAATTGATGGTCACCGAGAAACCGTGGTTCCCGCCAACCTGTTCATGCGGGCCGTGCCGTGTCCGGCCGGTGAACACACGATCAGTGTCTTTTATGAATCGGAGAGTTTCAGTCGCGGGTCGATGGTGTCATTGGGGGCATTGGCCGTCTGCTTGGTGTTGGTACTGGTTGGCCCGCTGCGGCGACGGATTTCCGGTCTCCGGAGCAGTTCCTCATGAATGGATGGTCATCACGTGTGGCTCGCCCCGTGTGGCGGGTGGCGATGCTGGTGTTTCTGGTCGGGACATGTGGCTGCGATGGTGAGGACGTGGTGGACCCTGGCCGGGCTGCGTCAGGGTCGACGGTGGAACGGCCCGGCATTGTCAGTCGCGATACCGTGCCACGGCCGTTGATGGCGGTTCCCAGGGAGGATGGCAGTGGTGATTTCGAGATGCTGGAAATGTCGTCCGGCGATCTGCGAGTGGCCGCCTGGGACAACACCTACTCGCCAGGCCGTCTCAGCGGCCTGCGGTCGCTGCTGAACCTCCGTGATGCGCCGGACTATGACGCTTTTCGCGTGGCATTGAATTTCGAGCATGTCATCAGTGGCCACAATCGACCGGCAAACGATTTCAGTCCACGACACGGCCCCTACCGTCTGAAGCAGATCACCGAGACGAGCGTCGAGTGGGTCCGACGAGCCGAGGACAGTCCGTGGAAGCTGGACAGCACGATGCGGGCCCGGTTGTCGGCTCCCAATGCGATCGATTTTCGTTTCTCGTGCACGCCGCGCGATGCCGGGCTGTTTGGTGAACACGGTTATGCGGTCTTGTTCTGGGCCAATTACATGAACCCGCTGACAGAAATCGACATGCATTTCCGCGGTGTCACCGGTCCGGACGAGGAGGAAAAGTGGGTGTCGGTGCAGGCTCCCCGCACCGACTTTCTTCATCGCCACGGAGGGGTCTATCGCAGTCGCGATGCGAAACGTTTGTCTTTCGACGACGATCACAAGTCTCCGTGGAACGTGGCGAGTTACCAGTTCCCCCGATTCACCCGGCCGTTTTATTACGCCCGTGCCGATCACGACATGGTGTTGATCATGATGTTCGATCGAATGGCGACAGCGGTGGACGAGATTCGTTTCGCGATGTACCGGTTCCAGGTCAAGGAAGAGACACGTCGCCCAGCCTGGGATTTCCAGTACGTGATCCGCAAGGTCGAAGCTGGACGTCGGTATGGATTCAGTGGTCGACTGGTCTATAAAAAATTCGCAGGCGCTGCCGACTGCGAGTCAGAATACGAGCGTTGGAGGGCCGGGAGGGATCAGTCGTCGACCGATTTGCCCTCTGCCAACTTGCGGACCCGCGGTGCGAGGTAGGCAGCTTTCTTGCGGCAGCCTTCCGTAGTGAGATGACAGTCGTCGACCCAGTCCTCCCGGGGGATCATTGACGCCGGGAAGGCGGCCAGCGGGATAGCGTGGTGTCGTGCGATCTCCTCCAGTATCCGAGCATGGTGATCAATCTGCGCGGCCTCGTCGGCGGTGAGCGCGTGTCGTGGTTCGAGTCGGAACGGGACGAGTAACGCAACCGCGTTGTCGGCCCGCACCAGCTTCACCAGTGACTCGATATTGTGCCGGAAGGCCGGGCGGTCGGATCGTTCGGCGGGGAACCAGGAGCTCTCCGGCGGGGTGCCGGCCGGCCGTTCCAGGGTTTGCGAACCACGGGGTGCGCCACCCACCAGTGGGAGCAGGGCCAGTGCGGCCAGTCGGGACTGCAACAGTCGCCGCCCGCCCGGGCCCCAGGGGACGGGCATCGTCATTGGTCTGCGCCAGTGGCTGTAATCGGGGTGGTAATGACCCCGATCAACCGCCAGGGCATCGTTGCCTCCGGTGTGGATGATCACGATATCGGGTCGGTAATAATGAAACTTGAAGTGATAGTGAGTGAGCAGTTCGGCGGAGGTGCCAAACGGCAGGCCGGCGTTGATCACCTCGTACCCCTGTCCCCCTCCGGGAGGGCCTTCGTTGAGGATCTCCATGAGTTGTGCGGGGTAGGCATCCTGGGCGCTGGAGACACCCCAGCCGTAGGTGGTGGAACCGCCCAGGCAGAGAATCCGCGTGATGCCCGGTGTTTTGGCCAGTTGCACCGGCCATCCACGATAGCCCTGCATGTTGTGGTCGACCTCGCCGGTGCTCCCACGGTGCCCTGGCGCGGGTGAATACAGCAGGTAGGGTTGAGGAATCGAGCGTTGGAATGCGGCCTCCGGCAGCAGTTCGCCGGCCAGGGCGGCTCGCAATGGCTCCAATGACCGCGCCGGCCCGCTGGTGAACATGATGCGGGCGACGCACTCGGCCAGGAGCAACCCGACCAAAATGCCGATCGTCACCGCGGTGCACCGCCACCACCGGCGTCTTTTCGGCACGACGCCTTTGGCTGGGACTGCAGACGACAAGTTGTCACTCATGGAAGGAATCTCGACGTGGAGTCACATCGGATAGAGGGGGAGGTTGGAGCGACCTGGAAAACGGCTGATGCAAGGGAGTGTTTGAATCCGTTATCCTAACCTCTGGGCCGACCGGTGATGCAGGATGATATTTTTTCTTGCCACCGTATTCGGAAACGAAAACATGGCCGCCCGGCCATGCACGACTGTTGGGCAATGGGGCGAGGTACCGGTGAGTGGTCGACTGGAGAATCCGACTGCGAAGTGGCGACGGTGGGTTCAGAGGGGGTTGGGCCTGTTGATCGGGCTGGTCGTGGCGTTGATTGTTGGCGAGGTGGTGGTGCGTGCTTTCGACCTGCCACCGCGTCCACTTCCTCCCCTGGCAGCCGGTTATTACGAATTGTCGCCCAACCGTCTGCTGAAATACCGCTTCCGTCCAGGGATGACTCCCGAGGACGTTGCCGATCCGGGTGACCACCGTGGGTTCCGGATCAATTCGGCTGGCTTTCGTGATGTCGAGCATCTGTTGTCCAAGCCTCACGGTTGTTACCGCATCGTGGTCCTGGGCGATTCGATCACTGCCGGCGTGGGGATCGAGGACCTGGACGCGGTGTTCACCCGGCGGCTCGAGGGACTGCTCAATGCTGATGGCCAGGCCGTTTCTTTTGAGGTCATCAACCTGGGCGTGGGGGGCTATCACACTTTGCAGGAGGCCGAAACGTTGTTGGTCTCGGGGTTGCGATACCAGCCCGACCACGTGGTGGTGGCCTTCTGCGTCAACGACATCTCCTGGGATGCTGATGGGCAGGTGCTTGAGGAACTCCGTGGCCAGTTGCCTCCCGGACAGCAGAGCGTCCTGCTGACCGGATGGCGCAGTTCCAGTTGGACCAGTGGCCTGTTGTCCCAATCCCGGTTGTGCTTTTTTGCCTACCATCGCGCCAGCAGTCTCGAACCTTTCTTGGAACTGGAATGGCGGCGTGAAAGCCGTTCGGGGTACGTGGGTACACCGGTTCGGCAGGGGTTGCAGCGATTGGAGTCGATGGCCGAGGCCGGCGGATTTCAATGTCATCTGTTCCTGGTTCCGGCCTTCGACCGTCATTTCCAGGCGTACGCCCATACCGAGTTGCACTCGCGAGTCCTGGAACAAGCCTCCACGTGTCGGAGTGTGACGGTCGTGGATTTGCTCGACGGATTTGATGCCCAGGAGGTCGAGGCGGTTGACCTGTCCCACGACGGTCTGCATCCCAACGCAAAGGGGCACGAGATCCTGGCCAGTCTCGTGCATCGGCATCTCAAGCCGGTGGTTTCCGATGGCGGTCGAGGAGACGAGTCGCAATGAAAATCCTGGGGCTCTCGGGCGGAATCAAGATCGGCAACCAGGACGGTGCCGCGGCACTGCTGGTTGACGGTCAGCTTGTGGCTGCGGCTGAGGAGGAACGGTTTCTGGGGATCAAGTTTGCTAACGGCCAACTGCCACGCAACGCGATCGTTTTCTGTTTGGCCCGGGCCGGCTTGTCGGTCGAGGATCTCGACGCGGTGGTCTTTGCCGGGGCGACCTACGAGAGATTCGAGGAGATCCTGGCCGACTTCTTTGCCTTCCAGTTTGGCCACGCTCCACCGGTCGTGCTGGTCGATCACCACTCGGCCCATGCGGCCAGCGCGTGGTACGGCACCGGTTGGGACGAGGGCCTGGTGCTGACCATGGATTTTTCTGGTGACCGCAAGGCGACCACGGTCAGTCGGGCCGGTGCGGGGGGATTGGTTGAGATCGAGGCCATTCACAAGCCCAACTCGCTGGGGATTTTTTATTCGGCCATCACCCAGTATCTCGGGTTTCAACGTGATAGCGATGAATACAAGGTGATGGGGATGGCGGCCTACGGCCAACCTCGATTCGACCTGGACAAGTTTCTGGCAATCACCTCCGACGGATACCAGCTGCAACATCAGTTCGTACGGGGCATCACGCCCGACCAGCCATCTCCGTCGAAACAGGAGCGTCTTTTTGGTGAGTTGCCAGTCCCGGTGCCGGCACGGTCGCCCGGCGGGCCGATCGAGCAGGTTCACTATGACCTGGCCGCTTCGGCTCAACAGCAACTCGAGCGTGCGGTGCTTTCGTTGTTGGAACACCACCTGGCGGCCACCGGACTCGACCGGGTCGCAATCGCTGGTGGTGTCGGACTCAATTGCCTGATGAACCGATCCATCAGGCAGCACACGGCCGTGGCGGACTTGTTCGTCCCGCCGGTGTGCAGTGACGCGGGGTTGGCCCTGGGAGGCGCTTTGCTGGAGTCGAGGCGTCGCGGTGTGGAGCCGGAGACTTATCACCATGCGTACTGGGGACCCGAATTTTCGGCCGGCGAAATCCGGGAGGTCCTCGATCGTGCCGGAGCGTCGTATCGGGACGTTGAGGATCCGGTGCCCGCAGCAGCGGAGTTGATTGGCCGCGGAGCGATTGTCGGCTGGTTCCAGGGACGGATGGAGTACGGTCCACGGGCGTTGGGGGCCCGGAGCATTCTGGCGAGTCCGCGACGAGCCGAGATGAAGGATGAAATCAACGCCCGGATCAAGTTCCGAGAGGAATTTCGTCCCCTGGCTCCCAGTGTCCGTCATGAGGATGGTTCACGCTTTTTCAGTGACTATGCCGATTCTCCCTACATGACCCAGTGTTTTTCGGCGACTGACGAGACGGCACGTGATGCACCCGCTGTGGTGCACGCCGACGGGACCAGCCGATTGCAGAGCGTGCATTCGGTCACCAACCCGTCGTACGATGAACTGATTGCCGAGGTGGGCCGTCGCACCGATCTGCCGATGGTCCTCAATACGAGCCTGAATGCTTACAACGATCCGATCGCCTGCCAACCGCACCAGGCGTTGAGAACATTTTTTGCCACGGGGCTCGATGCGATGGTGCTCGGCCCGTTCGTCCTTGAGAAACCCAACCGCCGGGGCGCTGACTGATGCCACACGTTCGCGTCATCCCCACGTTGCTTCTGACCGATCGCGGGATCGTCAAGACCGTTGGTTTTGACGATCCCACCTATATCGGTTGCGCGGTCAACGCCGTTCGGGTCTTCAATGCGAACAACGTTGACGAGTTGATCCTGCTGGACATCGAGGCGACCGCGGAGGGACGTTCGCCGGACACCGAACGGGTGATGGAGATTTGTGACGAGAGCCTGATGCCGGTGGCCGTTGGCGGTGGATTGCGGGATGTTGAGACGGTTCGGGCAATGCTGGCCTGCGGTGCTGACAAAGTGGTGCTGAATACCGCGGCGGTGGAAGTGCCCGGGCTGGTGGCCGAGTGCGCCGCAAAATTTGGCAGCCAGTGCGTGGTTGTTTCGCTGGATGCGCGTCGAGTTGGAAACGATTTCGAGGTCTTCACCCGTCGTGGAAGCCGTGGCACCGGACGGACACCCCGGGAGGTTGCCGCCGATTTGGAATCTCAAGGGGCTGGCGAAATTCTCATCAACTCGATCCCGAGGGATGGAAGTTGGGAGGGGTACGACCTGGAACTGGTCTCGAGTGTCGCCCGCTCGGTCGGTGTTCCGGTGATCGCCCTGGGAGGGGCCGGCAGCGTGGCGGATCTGGGCCTGGCCGTCGAACAGGCGGGGGCGTCGGCGGTGTCGGCCGGCAGCCTGTTCGTCTATCACGGTCGGCGTCGAGGGATCCTGATCACCTTTCCTACTCAACAGGAACTCGCCGACGCGTTGGGCTCCGACAGCGTGCGGGAGAGAGTATGAGCGAGGTCGTGGAGCGGCCTGGGATCCCGGGTGAAATCCGTCGTTGCACTCGTTGCGTGATGCATGATGGCATTGCCGGGGTGGTGCTGGATGCCGCGGGAGTCTGCAACCATTGTCATCTCCACGAGAAACTCGACCGACTCTACCCGCTGACCGATGCGGGACATGCCGAGTTGCTCAAGATTGTCGAGAAGATCAAGCGGGACGGTCGGGGCAAGACGTACGACTGCATTGTCGGAATCAGTGGCGGACGCGACACGTGTTACTGCCTGTACAAGTGCAAGGAACTGGGGCTCAGGCCGCTGGCGGTGCATTTTGACAACGGGTGGGATTCGGAGATCGCCAAGACCAACCTGAGACGGGTGCTCGAGGGACTGGATGTCGACCTGCACACGGTGGTGGCCGATTGGGAAGAATCGCGCGAGTTGACCAATTGCACGATCCGGGCATCGCTGCCGTATATCGATATGACCGACGACGTCGGCATTGTCAGTGCGTTGTATCGCACGGCGGCTCGTGAAGGAGTGGGGTGGATCATTCACAGCCACTCGTTCCGGTCCGAGGGGATCAACCCACTGAGGTGGAATTACATGGATGGTCGCCTGGTGCATCACATCATCAAGCGTTTCTGCCGCATCAAGTTGAAATTCTTCAAGAACGTCGAGTTGCGGCACTTTTTTTGGTGGGTCTTCGTCAAGAGGATCAAGACTTTCACGATCACCAATTACTACGATGACCTGGGCAATAAGATTGAAGAGTTCCTTGGAGAACAATACGGGTGGCAGTCCACCGGCGGTTGGCACTTCGACAACGAGATCTTTGGCCTGGCGTGCCATTACTCGAGGGTGAAATTCGGAATCGACTGGCGGATTCCGGAATTCGCCGCATGGGTTCGGACCGGAGAAATGACCCGCGAGGCGGCCCTGGAGGAGTTGGAGGAGACCCCGGCGATCGAGAGTGCCGAGATTGTGGGTTACGGGTTGAAGAAGCAGGGGATTGGTGACGAGGAGTGGCAACAGATCCTGGCGGCCGAGCCGAGGTATTTCACCGACTACCCAACCTACTATCCTGTATTGAAGTTGCTGAGTCCCCTGATCTGGTTGCTGGGCCGGTTGCACATCCTGCCGGCCCACACGTACGAGAAGTTCTTCAAGACCTAGTGTTTGTGTACCTGCCCGTCACGAGTTGAATCTCTATGGCCCATTCGACTGATCCTCCGGGGAATCCCGCCGCCGATCCGATCCGAGTGGCCGTGATCGGGTACGGCTACTGGGGACCAAACCTCGTGCGGAACTTCGGCGGTCTCGACGGTTGCGAGGTCACGGTTGTTTGTGATCCGGACCCCGCCGCATTGTCGCGGGCATCTCAGCTGTATCCGGCGATTCGCGTGACCGCCAGTGTTGACGAATTGTTGTCAGGCGAGGATGTCGACGCTGTGGCCATCGCGACACCGGTTTCAAGTCATTTCGAGTTGGCCCGCCGGGTGGTCGAAAGTGGCCGGCACGTGTTGATCGAGAAACCGATGACGTCGACGGCCGAAGAGTCACGTCAATTGATCGACCTGGCTGGTGCGGCAGGCGTGGTTTTGATGGTGGATCACACGTTTCTCTACACCGGCGCGGTGAGGCGAATCCGGGAATTGATCGAGGCGGATGAGTTGGGAACGCCCTATTACTTTGATTCGGAACGGATCAGCCTGGGATTGCTGCAACAGGACATCAATGTTGTCTGGGACCTCGCGCCGCATGATCTCTCGATCCTGCAGTTTCTCTTCGAGGAACAGCCGTCGAGACTGCAGGCAGTTGGTTTCCGGCATGTGGGAAGTGAGCGGGAGGAGATGGCGAGTCTGAACCTGGTGTATCCCAGTGGACTGCATGCCCAGATCCGTGTCAGTTGGCTCTCGCCGGTGAAGGTCCGTCGAACGTTGATTGGCGGCAGTCGCCGAATGGTGGTTTTTGACGATGTCGAACCCACCGAGAAGGTGCGGGTGTACGACAAGGGGGTGGCGTTGGATTTGGCTGGCGAGGAAGTGACCGCGTTGAAGCCGATCTACCGTGCCGGTGACGTTCATATCCCGATGCTGGACCGGACCGAGGCGTTGCAGGTCGAGGCGGCCCATTTCCTGGAGTGTATCCGTGATGGACGCCAGCCACTGACGGGAGGAGCCGAGGGACTGGCGGTCGTCGAATTGTTGGAGGCGGCGGATCGGTCGATGGCCGCCGGTGGCGAATTCGTGTCGCTGGATTCGTGAGGAGGACGGTGCGGTGCGCGTTCCGTTGGTCGATCTTTCGCTGGTGCACAGTGACCTGGATTCGGAAATCGGTTCGGCGATCCGCCGCGTGATTGAAGAAAACTCGTTTGCCGGCGGACCCGAGGTCGAGGCTTTCGAACGAAGATTCGCGTCGGCTTGTGGAACCCGGTACTGTGTCGGTGTCTCGTCGGGAACGGCGGCCTTGGAGTTGATTCTGCGGGCGGCCGGGGTCGGCGAGGGCGACGAGGTGATCGTCCCGGTCAACACCTTCGTGGCCGACGCCGAGGCGGTTCTACTGGCGGGAGCGACCCCGGTGTTTGTCGATTGTGTCGAACCGACCGGGCTGATTGATCCCGACGCGGTCGCGGCGGCCGTTTCGTCGGCCACGTCGGCGATAATGCCCGTGCACCTCTATGGTCAACCTGTCCGGATGCAGCCCCTGCAGGAGTTGGCGGCTCGTCACGGACTGTTGCTGATCGAGGACGCCTGCCAGGCTCATGGAGCACGGATCGACGGTCGCCCCGTCGGTAGCCTTGGTGATGCGGCGGCTTTCAGCTTCTACCCGAGCAAGAATCTCGGGGCTATGGGTGACGCGGGCGCGGTGACAACCGACGACCAGACGCTGGCCGACCGGTTGAGAATGATCCGTGATCACGGGTCCCGTCAGAAGTACTGTCACGAGTTGTTGGGAGGGAGTCACCGAATGGATGGCATCCAGGCTGCCGTGCTGGGGGCCAAGCTGGATTGTCTTGACCGGTGGAATGAGCAGCGTCGACAGATTGCCGCGTCATACCGGGTCGCCCTGGAACTGAAGGATTCGGTGAGTTGTCTTGCGGATCTTTCCGACGGGCAGCACGTGTATCACCTGTTCGTTGTCCGCGTTGGTGAGCGAGACAGCGTCATGGAGGGTTTGCACGGAGCGGGAATTGGAGCAGCGATCCATTACCCGGTCCCCCTGCATCGTCAACCCAGTCTCGCCGGCCTCGGCTATGCCGCCGAACAATTCCCCGTTGCCAATCGCCTCGCCGAAGAAATTCTCTCGCTGCCGATTTTTCCGGGGCTCACCACTGACCAAGTCGATTGGGTCGTGTCGGCGCTTTAGGTCACGCCTGGCCCCGGGGCCTTGTCAACTCATCATCAATCCTGGTTTGCGTTCGTCTTATGGCTCGTCCCTCGATCTCACTGGTCATCGCCGCCTACAACGAGGCCGCCACGCTCGAGTCGGTGTATCGTCGTTGCATGGCGATGCTGGAGGAGTGTTGTGACGATTTCGAGGTGGTGATCCTGGACGATGCGAGCACCGATGAAACGGGTGAAATTGCGGCACGCTTGGCGGCTGAGAGTCCTGGCGTGGTGCGGGTG
>PBOU01000219.1 GCA_002724415.1 Planctomycetaceae bacterium | reverse complement strand
TGGTCCAGCAGCAAACGGACCCGTTCACTGTTTGAAACTCGCAAAGTGTCGCTGAAGTTGCCGGCAGACCAGGCCACCTTCATCAAGGCGTTTGTGCAGTTGGCGCCGACTGAAGAGACCGAAGCGGCGTCGGACGACAAGCAGACGGCACCGGCGGAAGTGGCTCAGGCCACTGAGGCCAAGCCGCCGCTGCGACCGGCTGCCGAGCAGCAGCCCGAGCAAAAAGGTGATGCCAAGTTGCCCGAGATCGTTATCGAGATTCGGGATGGCAACCTGGTGTTGCTATCCGAAGATGAAGAAGCGCTGGACCAGCTCGAAGCGCGGTTGCAGTCGCTGATGTCCCACATGACGCCCAAGACGACCTGGACGATTTTCTACTTGCGGTCGGCCGACGCGACGGAGGCCGCCATGATGATCGAGAGACTGTTTCCCCAGAGCTCGGTGTCAGCTACCGCCAGCGATTCTGGTGGAAGTCTCTTCGGAGAACTCACCGGCGGCATTTCCTCGCTGGGCAGCAGCCTGATGGACATGACCGGTATCAATTCACTCGGCACCGGCCCCACCGCGTTGCAGATCATTCCCGAGACCCGGTCCAACGCATTGTTCGTTTCCGGCCCGGCCGATCAGATCGCCGATGTCGAGAGCGTGTTGAAGATTCTTGACGCTGCGGAACTTCCCGAACAGCTTCGCCAACGGGCACCTCGCTACATCACGGTGGAACACGCCGATGTCAACGAGGTGGCGCAGATTGTCCGGGACGTTTACAAGGAAGAACTCACCTCGAGCAGCCGTTCCAGCGGTCGTGGCAGTTCGCAGGGGGCCAACCCGTTTGCGATGTTGATGGGCGCCGCCGGCGGCGGCAGCAGTCGTGGCAGCAGTTCACGCGGGGGCAGCAGCAAGGGCGGCGTGAAAATGACGATCGGTGTCGACAGCCGCACCAGTGCTCTTGTGGTGTCGGCCAGTGACGCTCTGTTCAAGCAGGTCGAGGCTTTGGTTTCGACACTCGACAACGCGGCCAAGGATGCCAAGCGGACCGTGCGAATCGTGACCTTGGAGAACACGAACTCGTCGGCGATCCAGCAGGCCGTGTCTGCCTTGTTGCCCAAGGCCAGTGTCAGCACGGGTGGTGGGTCGAGCAGTCCGACCGGATTCGGGCCGAGTAGCCGCACCAGCAGTCGTACCAGCAGCCGCGGTGGAAGCAGTTCCGACCAGGCGGCCCGGATGAGGCAGTTCATGCAGATGCGTGGCGGCTCGATGGGACGTGGTGGATCGACGGGCCGTGGCGGCTCGATGGGACGTGGTGGATCACCCTTTGGCGGATTCGGTGGCCGAACGGGCAGTTCCGGACGTGGATCGAGTGGCGGCAGATCCTCTGGAGGATTCGGTGGCCGCGGTTCGAGTCGAGGCCGGTAACCGCCATGGATATTGAATCTGTTTTACAACATCGCGGACTGGTCACTGAGGACCAGTGGCGTGATGCCCGGGCGCAGGCTGGTGGCCGCCGGATCGACAGCGTGCTGGTCGAGATGGGGCTGCTGAGCGAGGAACAGGCCCTGGAAGCCTTCGCCGATGAACTCGGGATGGAGTTCATCGAGTTGGGTGACTTCGAGGTCGACACCGAGCTTGTCGGACAATTTCCGACCGCGGCGATCTTCCGCCATGAAGTGCTGCCACTGGATCGGGACAACGGCAGCGTGCGGGTTGCGACCAGTGACCCCTTTGACCTGGAAGCGCTGAGTGAACTCTCCAGCCTCTCGGGACTCCAACTCGACCCGGTCCTTGCTCGACACGACGACATCGTCGAGTTGATCAAGACGCACCTGGGGGTTGGTGGCGACACGATCACCGAACTCGTGGCCCGGCAGGCCGATGACGGTGTCGAGTTGCTGGAGGAGATTGATGACATTGATGGCGACCTGGCCGATGAGGCCCAGGCGGCATCGGTAATCCGGCTGGTCAACGAATTGTTGATCGAAGCACTGGAGTTGAACACCACTGACTTGCACATCGAGCCACAAGAACACGGCCTGCGGGTCCGTTATCGTATTGACGGGATGCTCAGCCCCCAGCCGGTGCCTCCCGAGATCAACCAGTTCTACTCGTCGATCGTCACGCGATTGAAGATCATGTCGCGGCTCAATATCGCCGAGCGGCGATTGCCTCAGGATGGCCGGATCAAGTTGAGGATTCGTGGGCGTGAGATCGATGTGCGGGTCTCGATCATCCCGATGATCCACGGAGAAGCGGTCGTTTTGAGGCTACTCGACAAGGGCCGCATGGTCTTTGACCTGGTCAACGTCGGGTTGCCCGATGAGATCATCGCGGTCTTCAATGAACTGATCGAATTGCCCCACGGAATCATCCTGGTCACCGGCCCCACCGGCTGTGGCAAGACGACCACGCTGTACAGTTGTCTCAATGAACTGAAATCAACCACGACGAAGATCATCACGGTTGAAGATCCTGTCGAGTACCAGACCGAGGGGATCAACCAGATCCAGGTTCATTCCAAGATCGGGCTGACATTTGCACACGGGCTTCGCAGTATCCTGCGGCATGACCCCGACGTGATCCTGGTTGGCGAAATTCGTGACTCCGAGACGGCCGAGGCGGCGATCCAGGCCTCCCTGACTGGTCACCTGGTCTTCAGTACGTTGCATACCAATGATGCGGCCAGCGCGTTCACCCGGTTGATTGACATGGGAGTCGAGCCGTTCCTGGCGTCGAGCACGGTCGAGGGCGTGATGGCTCAGCGGCTGGTGCGACGTTTGTGCGAGGAGTGCCGCGAACCGTACACCCCCGAGGAATCGGAAATGCCGGCCGATTTTCCCCGGCCTCTGCCCGAGGTGCTCTATCGGCCGGTTGGTTGCCGGGCCTGTCGCGAGACGGGGTTCTCTGGTCGAACCGGGATCTTTGAATTGCTGCGGACCGATGAAGGAGTCCGCGAATTGTGTGTTGAGCGAGCCAGTTCGAGTCGGATTCGAAAATACGGGCTGGAGAATGGAATGACGACCCTGCGGCAATCTGGTTGGGAAAAAGTTGCTGCGGGGATCACGGATGTCGAGGAGATTTCGAGGATAACCAAGGGGGATCTGGTCTGACCGACGGCGTCGGATCGTTTCAGTATCGTCCTTCCCGAGCCCATCCAGAGACACGTTTCCAGACCTCTGACACATCCCGTCGGCAGGATTGCCTGCGGGGCCGAGTGTACCGATGCCGGAATTCCAATACATCGCCCGAGAACTCACCGGTCGCGAAGTGACCGGCGTGCTGACCGCGGCCACCCAGGCCGAGGCAGCCAGTTCCTTGTCGGGTCGAAGCCTGTTCCCTCTGTCGATTGCCCTGGCCGAGGAAGAGCAGCGTCAACAGAAGTACGCTGGCCGGAAGGTCAAGCCCCGGTTGCTGGCAACCTTTTTCAGCCAATTGGCCGACCTGTTGCGGTCCGGTGTTCCTTTGCTGCGATCACTGGATTTGCTTGATCGGCAGACCAAGGTCGGGTCTCTGAAACTGGTGCTGAGTGACGTGCGAGACCAGGTCGCCGACGGAACCCCGTTGGCCGCCTCGTTGGGGCGACACCCCCGTGCTTTCAATGCCCTGGTGGTCAGCATGGTCCGTGCCGGAGAAGAGGGCGGATTCCTTGAAGACGTCCTGAAGCGGATCGCGATTTTCACCGACCACCAGGAGGACCTCAAGGGGCGAGTGCTCGGTGCGATCGCCTATCCTGCCTTCCTGGTGGTGACCGGGTTCACCGTTGTCACGGTGATGATCGTTTGGTTCGTTCCCAAATTCGAGCCGATTTTTGACAGGTTGAGCAAGCAGGGCGAGTTGCCCTGGGCGACGACCACATTGCTGGGCATCAGCGGGTTTTTGCAGACACCACTCGCGGGTGGAATCTTGCAGGTCTGGATGCTGATGGTGGGAGGCCTGTTGCTGGCCGGCTTCGGATTCGTAGCCTGGGCGCGAACTGAAACGGGGCGATGGATCACTGACCGGTTGAGATTGAAGCTGGGAGTGATGCGCAGCCTGGCGACAGCCCGGTTCTGTCGGATCCTTGGCACCTTGTTGCACAACGGTGTTCCGATCCTCAATTCACTCCGGATTGCCAAGGACGCATCGGGCAATATGGTGCTGGCCGGTGCGATCAACACCGCGGCCGACAGCGTCCAGGAAGGAAAAACCCTGGCCGGCCCGCTGGGGGGCAGCGGCGAATTCGCGGACGAAATCGTCGAGATGATCGCCGTGGGGGAGGAGTCCAACAACCTGGAGCAGGTGCTGATCAATATTTCTGACAACCTGGAACGGCGAACATATCGCCAACTGGAACTGGGAGTCCGGTTCCTGGAACCACTGATGCTGATGGTGATTGCGGGCGTCATCCTGTTCGTTGTTGCCGCGCTGCTGTTGCCGGTCTTCCAGAGTGCGGGGACCATCTAGACGATGTGACGGCCGTCGTCGCCACTTCATCACCACACGATTCAAACACCAAGGCCCTTGCGGCGAATACAGAGGGAGAGACAAACCATGACATTCTCAAGAATCCAGAAAACTCGGCGTCCACGCCACGGTTTCACGTTGCTGGAAGTCCTGTTGGTGCTGGCGATTCTGATCGCGATTGCGGCGATGGTGGTGCCCAACATCGTTGGGGCTGCTGATGAAGCGAACAAGGACACGACACGTCTGAACATCTCGGCCTTCGAGCAGGCAGCGCAGATGTACAAGATCAAGAACAAGGTCTGGCCCGAAGGCGGGACCGAGGACGTCGTGATGTTGTTGATGATGACCGAGGACGACAGGGGGAATCCCTGTGCACCGTTCCTGGAGAAGATTCCTGTCGACGCCTGGGGTGAGCCGTTGCAGTACGAGTACCCGGCAGACAACACCGGCAACACGAACAAGCCGTTGATCTTCTCGTTCGGCCCCGACCGCGACGAGGGAGGCAACGACAACATCTCGAACATCGATGATCTGATTGAGCAGAATCTGTAGACCGGATTGCAGTCACCGTGGAGCACCATGATTCGTCAACCGACAATTGTTTCGGCCGGCTCTCACCGCCCAGGGGCTTCCTGCGGCTGGGGGCCGTTGCGCCGTGCGGTGACGTTGATCGAGGTGCTGCTGGTGCTCTCCATCCTGGTGTCCCTGGCGGCGCTGTCGTATCCCTCGGTTGACAGGATGCTGGACCAACTGGCCATGGACGAGGCGGTTTCGCCGGTCCGCAACCACCTGGCCGGAACCAGGTTCCGGGCACTGGATGCCGGTCTGACATGGCAATTCCGAATCGAACCGGGTGGCCGCCGTTACGTGGCGGTGCCCTACGAGTTCGACGAGGTTGACGAGATCGAGGGCGACGACCAGGAGCAACAGGCTCAACTGGAGTTGTTGCCTCGAGTCTCGGGACAGTTGCCCGAGGGGTATTCGTTCAGCCCCGTCGACGAGATGACAGCCGACGTTGAGGCCCTGGACGAACGAGCCATTGCCGGGCTGACGGAAGTGACCCAATTGCAGGAGACCGTCTGGGCCTCACCGCTGTTGTTTTACAGCGACGGGACGTCGCGGACCGCGTCATTCGATATCGTCGACGAAAAACTCCGCAGTCGCCGGTTGAGCGTGCGGGCTCTGACCGGTGCCGTCACGACCAGCGATCCGAACCAGGAGGTGCGGCGATGACTCGTCGACATGCTGGATTCACGTTGCTGGAGGTGATCGTCTCGCTGACGATTTTCGTCGGAGCGTTTGCCGCTCTCTCGCAGTTGTTTTCGCTCGGAAGTCAGGCGGCGGTTCGCTCGGCCCTGGAGACCCAGGCCGCCATCAGGGCCGAGGCCAAGATGGCCGAGATACTGGCCGGCGTGGAGGCGTTCGAGGCGACCAGCGAGATGGCCTTCGAGGACGATCCGCTCTGGAGTTGGAGCCTGGAGGTCAACCCGGGACCGCACGCGGATGTCTTCGAGTTGGTGGTGACGGTCGTGTACCAGAACGGCAGTGGTCCACCGGGATTGACATTTTCGCTTGTCCGGTTTCGACGCGATCCCCAGTTGATCCTCGATCAAGCCGCTGCGGCTGCCGAGGAGGACGGCTCATGAAACATTCAACACACGGTGCGTGCCGGAAATCCCCGTCGGGCTTCACGCTCATCGAAGTGCTCGTGGCTGTCGCGATGGCGTTGCTGTTGATGACGGCCGTTTACTCGGCCATCGATATGCACTGGCGGTACAAGAGCGCCGGGCAAATGGAATTGCAGCGAGGCCAGGTGGCCCGGGCCGTGTACTCGCAGTTGTCGATTGATATTCGCAGCGTGCAGTTTGCGGCCCCGGATCCGGAGGAGGCGGCGGAACTGGAAGATGACGAGGCGGCCACCGATGAGGAAGACGGAGAAGACCTGGCCGCTGACATTGATGCCGATGACCTGCTGCAAACTCAAAGCCTGGGAGTGTTCGGTACGTCGACACGGTTGACCCTGCATGTCAACAAGCCGGTGCCGCCACGGTCGTTCAACCGTGTTGGTGGTGACGACGAGGAGAGCGACCTGGTGTTGATGGAGAGCGAGCAGCGATCGGTGACCTGGTTTTTGGCTGATCTCGGCGGGGGCGATCTCGAGGGCCAGGCTGCGGCAAGGTTTGTCGACGATCCGGCCATGATTGCGGCCGGTCTTGTCGACAACGATTCGGCGTTGGACGGACCGTTGGGGTTGGCCCGAAGCGAAGTGGATCGCCTTGCTGGTGACATCGATGCTCCGGCCGAAACCGACTCGGCACTCGCCGACGTGGCCGAATTCCTCGCCCCGGAAATCGACTCGCTGGTCTTTCGCTATTTCGACGGGGTGGACTGGCAGGACGAATGGGACAGCGAGGCGCTGGGTGCCGTCCCGACGGCAATCGAAATCACGATTGGATTCGTACCTCCCAGCCCAGATGACATCCTCCAGGCGACAGCCTCTGACGCGATTCCAACCTCGTACCGCTTCGTCGTGGCTCTTCCCGTCGCCGAGGCCATGCTCTCCGAAGAGGATCTCTAGACCGCTGCTCTTGTAGCACACAACTGCTCATGAAATCGAATTCTCACATCATCCGAACCGAAACGCCGCCCACACGGCGAGGTTCGATCCTCGTGATCGTCCTGGTCGTCGTGGCGTTGTTGTCGCTGGGCGCGTACACGTTCTCGGAGATGATGATGATCGAGGCCCAGGCGACCGGGATGTACGGTCGTCAGGTCCAGACCCGTGCGATGGCCGATTCGGGCGTTGAACTGGTCTCGGCGTTGCTCGGTGATTCGTTGGATCCGCGTGACATCGGGCTGTATCACGATCCGGACCAGTTCCGAGCCGTCACGGTGATCGATGGTGGCAACCCGGCACTCAGTGGCCGATTTTCAGTGGTGGCACCGATTGAAGCCGACCCGAACTACCGCCAGATTCGCTTCGGATTGATCGACGAATCGGCCAGGATCAATCTCAATGCCATTCTCAGCATGGAACTCGACACGACCGACTTTGAACTCGATACGGTGACCGATGATGGCACCGAGGACCTGGACCTTCCGATGGAATTGGCCCAGAGAGAGGTCCTGATGGGTTTGCCCGGCATGACCGAAGAGATTGCCGATTGCATTCTCGACTGGCTCGATGACGACGACGATGTCCGAGAACTCGGAGCCGAATTGGATTACTACGATGGACTGGGGGTCCCTTATTCGCCACGGAACGGCCCCATCGCGTCGCTTGATGAACTGTTGAAGGTCAAGGGAGTTGACAGTTGGCTGCTGTATGGAGAGGACGCCAATCGCAACGGGCTGCTCGATCCGAATGAGGACGACGGTGACGCGCGGCCGCCCGACGATGACGCCGACGGCATCCTGACACTCGGGTGGAACTCACTGCTGACGACGACCGCACGGGAGATCAATTTGCGGGCTGATGGCGAGGAGAGACTCAACGTCAACCAGGGCCTGTTGACGGAACTCTACGACGCGCTGGTCGAAGAATTTGACGAGGACACGGCAAAATTCGTCGTGGCTTACAGGATGTACGGTTCCACCGATGACCCCGAGACGGGCGATTGGCCGGTGCCCGAGCCCGAGGATCCCGTGACCAAGGGGGAATTGAACCTGGCACGTGGCTACCGTCGTGAAATCCGGTCGGTCTACGAGTTGGTCGGGATCACGGTGACGGCCGATGAAGAGGGAGAAAACGGTGGCGAGACGTACACCTATGAGAGCCCCTGGGCGGGTGATCCGGGAAGCATGGAATCCTATTTGCCCGACCTCATGGATGTGCTGAGTGTCAGCGACGATCCGTACATCGATGGGCGAATCAACGTCAACCAGGCCCGGCGCGAGGTCCTGTTGGGGGTGCCAGGCATGACCGAGGAACTGGTCGACGAGATCCTGGCTGCCCGGGCGGTTGATTCGAAAACAGGCGAGCCATCACCGGAACTGCAAGAGCAGCGAGCGACCTCCGGGTGGCTTGTGACCGAGGGATTGATCGAACTGGAAACCATGCGTTTGCTGGATCCCTTCCTGACGGCTCGGGGAGCCGTGTTTCGGATGCAGGTCATTGGTCATTTTGATGCAGGCGGACCATTCACCAGGCTGGAAGCAGTCATTGATGCCAGCGGCGAATTGCCAAAGGTGACATTTGCACGGGACCTGACCCAACTTGGGAAGGGGTATTCTTACCAGGTCTTGATTCCTGATTAGACACGGAGTGCGGGTTGTGAGGATTGCACCGGGACAATCGGTGATTCTCGAGTCCAGTTGAGTTTGAGGGCGGTCCGGAGTTGGGCCAAACTGAATTAAAAGAAACGCAGTTTCTACGACTACAGGTACAGATCCATGGCCGATTTTCTTTCACTGCATTGGGGTGAACAGGTTGTTGGTGTCGAGGCGTCGGTCTCGTCCAGTGGAGAAATCCACGTCGGGTCCATGCTGACGGCCAACCGTGAGCCCGGTGGCAACGAGGACTGGCTGGCCAGTGCGATGTCGGCGGCAGGTGTGTCGGCCAGGCACGCTTTTGTCGTCCTGGGGCAGAAGGACGTCGTGACCCGTTGGTTGGAAGTGCCGGCGGTGCCCGATGAGGAATTGCCCGAGTTGGTTCGCTGGCAAGCCGGGACCAAGTCGACCGTGGCTGTTGATCAGTTGATTGTTGATTACCTGCCGTTGCCAGTTGCTGAAGACGCCGAGACACGGTCCGTGCTTTTGGCGACGGTGGCCAATGACACGGTGTCCGAGATCCGTCGTGAACTGTCGGTGGCCGGGCTGGACCTCCGGGGCGTTGGGATTGGCAGCCTGGCTCTCACCGATCTGGCACTGAAGTTGGTGACTGGTCACGCGACGAATGATGGATTGGTGATCGCTGCCGACAAAAACCAGGTCGAGGTGACAGTTCATCAACAGGGGCACACGGTCCTGACTCACTCTGCGGTGCTTTCCGGTGAATCTGATCCGGCTCGAGTGGCCGGCCAGGCGATCAGTCGAGCGTTGTTCGCCGCCGGCAATGCGGTCAGTGATCTGAATCTGACTTCTGCCATCCTGCTCGGTTCCCTGGCGCCTGAACTCGAGGAAGTCGTTCGGGATCGATTGGTGCGAAGCGGTGACGGGCCGCGGGTTGATGTTGTCTCGCTGGCCGATTCGCGGTTGGTCCACTTCAAGTCCATGACTGATGCGGAACTTATTGGTTCGGCCGCAATGGCTGCTGCCGTGGGCGGATTGCTGACCGCAAATGGCCAGGTTGTCGAACGAGTTGATTTCCTCGACCCGCACAAGCCACCGCCGCCCAAGCGTCGGGTCTCAAACCAACTGGTCACTCGCGTGGTTGTAGGATCGCTGTTACTCGTAGGACTGGTCTACGCGATTCAGACGTTTGGGGCTCAGGAAATCGAAGCAGATATTGCCAGGCTCGAGAATCAAGTTGCCGTGGAACGGATGCGGTTTTTTGGTGCCAATTCGGCTGGCAGTCAGGCACCGTTGCCCTCGACCACGTCGGTGGATCGCTGGCAATCCCAACGGGTTCAGTGGCTTGACCAATTGCACGAACTGTCACCACTGCTCGGTGAGAGTGATGACGTGATATTGACGGAGGTCAATATGAGCCAGGACGTGAGAAAAGGACTGGGACGGATCACGCTCACGGGGCTGGCCAATGATCGGGCCCCCGTGACACGCATGACCAGTCAGATCCGCAGCCACAAGAATTACAACGTGCGGGCGTCCAAGCTTGATCCGAACAAGGACCGACAGGCCGTTTACAAGTTGCGATTCAGCAAGGTGAATGTCCTTCTGGAAGATCAGGCACCGTCGCCGAAGGCTTCCAAAGAAGCATCGGCGGATGACAGTGAACGACGGGACGAGGCAAAGGCCGATCAGGCCGATACCGGAAAGGCCGGATCATGAAACGCTCTGAAATGATATTGGCGGGTGGATTGCTGGTAGTCGTTGTTGGCTACCTGGTTGGGCCGTCGCTGCTAGACGTCCTGACAGGTTCCGGCAAACGGTTGGTGGCCCGGAAACTGGAGTTGAAGCGAGAGCTTGCTCAACTCAAGAAGCTGAACCGGTGGAAAGACCAAAGCCTGGCCAAGCCCGAGGGGGAGAGTGCCGACCGGGCCGAGGAGCAATACCGTAATTGGGTCTGGTCGCTGGCTGAATCGGTCGGAAAATTCGGCGAGTTGAATGTTGCGCCCAACAGCCGGGGACGCAGTCGTCGGACACGTGGTTTCAAACCGATCCAGGTTCAATTGACCGGGACAGCGAAATTTGGCGACGTCCAGCGTTTCCTGTATCACTTTTATCGGGCCAAACTGTTGCACCGGGTGGTGTCGCTGAGATTGGAATCAAAGTCCCAGGACAACGATCCTGATCTCGAGGTGACTTTGCTTGCCGAGGGATTGAGCCTGTCCTATGCCTCCGCAGATCTGTCCCAGCGAGATTCGCTGTTTCCACAGGGGCGATTTGCGTCAGAGCCTGACGAGGGAACTGTGGTCGTGGAACAGGCCGAGGAATTTCCCTCCAAGCCAGGGTTTCTTGTTCGCGTTGGTGACCAGTATCTGAATGTCACCTCGAACGAGAAAGCTGCTGATTCGGAGAACGGCGACAAGCGTTTCCAGTGGACCTACGAAGCAGTCAGCCCGGAGAAAACACTGGCTGCCGATTCGACCGTTGAACTGGTTCGAGTCGCCGAGGCCATGCAAACGATCACCCTTGATGATTACAAACTCGTCAATCCCTTTGCTCAGTACGATGCAACGTTGATTATCTCGGGAAGCAAGACAATCACCGTTGGCGGTTCCTTCAAATTGAAGGCTCGAGTTGAAGGGGTTCGACCGGGAAGCGCGGCCAAATTCGAACTGGGACGACATCCCGCTGGAATGTCTATTGATGAACAGACCGGAGAAATCTCTTGGGAAACAGAGAAAGGTCAACCGGCCGGCAAAACCACCTTGGAAGTCCTGGCCAAGCTGGAAGGACGTGAAGAAAAAGTGACCGCCAGTCCGACCACGCTCGAATGGCGAGCGGCGGCAACACCAGTGGTGAGAAATGAGCCACCGACGCTGGAAGCTCTGAAAGACGAGATCAACGTCATTGCTGGCTCGGCCGTCGAATTTGTTGCTTCCGGTTCCGATCCGGAGAATGGCAAACTCGCCTTTGCACTGGCATCGGGAGCTCCCGCTGGTGCGACGATTGATTCCAGCAGTGGCAAGTTTCGCTGGGTGCCGGAAGCACCTGGAGAATTCAAAGTGACCGTCGAGGTTGGCGATGACGGCAAACCTCCGAAAAAAGCCAGTAGCAGTGTCACCATCCAGGTCTCACTCGACTCGGCTCAATTTACGGTTCTGACCGCATCGGTTGTCCGTGACGGTGAACCCCAGGCGTGGCTGTTTGATCGGCTCAAGAACCAGCGCGTTATCCTTCGGCCCAAATCTCGTTTTCGGTATGGAAATGTCGAGGCGGAAGTCGTGTCGATCAAGGGCACAGAGGTCGTGTTCCGAGTCGGTAAGGAAGAAAGACCCCTGGTTCTCGGAGAGAGTCTTCAGAAGCTCAAACCGGTAGAAAAACCCTACGATGAGGATCCGAAGCCAAGCAACTCCGGTACGAGTACCGCGCCGTCTGACGCCAAGCCGTCTGATGCCAAGCCGACTGATGCCAAGTCGACTGATGCCAAGTCGACTGATGCCAAGTCGACTGATGCCAAGTCGACTGATGAGGCGGCGTCGGACGACGCGAAATCCGTCAAACCGAATTGAGCGGACAGCCGGCTGCGGCAGTAACACGTTGTTGTGTCACGGCTTACGGACAATGGCGAGGCCCGGGTTTCCCCGGTTTCACGTCGGTTTGGTTGGACGGACTGTAACGATTGTGCCGATAGAACCGGTGTAGGCGGTTTTACCGATTGCGCATGTCGTTCAATGGGGGGTTGACGACCCGAGAGTAAGATGTGCGCTCGTTGGTGTGGATCGGAAAAGCCGACAACTCACTGTCAAGGATGACACAGTGTCCAGTACAAGTCGAAACACGCGTCGTTGGTTCAATGTCCTGGTGTGTGGAAGTTTGACCGCCACCATCGGAACCATGGCTTTTGCGAAAGCCCCGTGGTCCTTTCAGGACAAAAAAGCCGATCCTCAGGCGGAACTGGAAACCACTGATACCCTATCAAAACTGAATCATCCGATCGGGGTGAAATGGGACAAGGTCCTGAACAGGCTGGGATCTGACCACGGACTGACGGTGGTGATGGACCGGTTTCCTCGAGGAAAGTTCAAGAGAAGTGATCGCCGCGAGTACGGTCTGAACCAGGCCCTCAATATCTTGAACGAGGAACTTCAGCAGCAGGATTTTCGACTGATTCGACAGGGCGATTTCTTGGTCCTGTTGCACTTGCGAGACACTCGAACACGGTACCGGCGTCCCAAGTTGTTGCCGTCCTCTACACCTGTTGCGGAACGGGGCCGAACAGAAATTCCGACTGGACGTCCGGGATACCGACACGAAACGCACACGGTTCGTCCTCGAGGTTGGCAGGCGCCCAAGTCATCGAAGCCAGCCCAACCGGCAGCACTTCCGATCAACCATGTGGCGTTCCAGGATACGGCTCCTCAATCGCTCACCAGCACCACGTTTGTCCCGAAAAATCGAACGGCGCTGCAATTGGCACGTCGCTTGTATACGGCATTTTTGTCTCACAGTGAGTTGCTCGACGAAGGGCCGTCTGGCCTGCCGGCGTTCCGGGTGATGAATCGAGCGATAAAGTCTGCAGATGGCAAGCCGCTTGAGAAGACCGAGAATTCGGCGAAACGTGTGGCGCGTTTCAGTGTTGGAATTGACAGCAAGAACAATCGTTTGCTGGTCGAGGCACCCAGGGAGACTGCTGGCGCGGTGGTGAGAATGATCCGTTTGCTGGACGTTCCCGCGGAAGAAGAGCAGCCGGAAATCCAGATTCGGAAGTCTCAGAAGAATGCCAAGGCGGTGGCGGCGAAAGTCCGTCCGGCGATTCGTGAATTGGCAGTGGTCGGCACCCTGGCATCCGCAACCGAAACGGCCACGACACAGGTCCAGCCCAGAGCTCAACCCAAGGCTGCGGCAGCTGATCAGCCAAAGGCCGCGGCCGGAACGGATTCGGCACCTGGAGCCGAGGGACAACCGTTCATGCCCACCGAGGCGATTCTTGGTGGGCTCAAGGGGCAGGTCAAGATCGAGGTCTTGCCCGATGGTCGGTTGGTCGTGATTGGCAACCAGGAAGACGTTAACAAGGTGATGACTCTGATCGAACTGCTCGAGTCCTATGGTGCGCCAACGGTGCCCGATCTTGAAGTCGTGGTGCTCAAACACGTCAATTCAGCGGCACTGGCCGCCCTGTTGACGTCGGTTTATGAGACATTGAACACAGCGAGGACACAGGCGGGACAGCGGAGTCAAACCGTGACCGTGGTGCCGGTGATCAAGCCGAACGCGGTTTTGATCCTTGCTCCCGGCGGTGACTTGCAGTCGATTCTTGACCTGGCCGTCGAACTCGATCATCCCGTGGATCCGCTCACGGAGTTTGAAGTCTTCCGATTGAAGCACGCGCCAGCCGGGCAGGTCGCGACGATGCTCGAGGATCTTTATGAAGAGGGGGAGGAACGGCCGGGGTTGGCGACCCGCGTGGTGGTGTTTCCTGATGTCCGTACCAACTCGATTGTTGTCCAAGCGCGGCCACGGGATCTCCAGGAAGTCGCGGCGTTGGTCAAGCGGATCGACCTGGACAGTGCCAATTCGGTCAACCAACTTCGCGTCTTCCAGTTGAAACATGCGATAGCCGAGGAACTCTCTGAAACAATCAACCTGGCGATTCAAAGTGTGATCAATCCGGCCAGGCAACCCACCGGAGCGGGTACCGGTGGGTTCGGTGGTGGTGCTGGCGGGGCTCAAACGTCACAGACCCTGCGGGACGTGCGTAGTGCGGTCCTGGAACTGATTCCGGATGCCGGAAGCAAGGATCCCAAGGTCGTTTCGGGAATCCTCGCTGATATCCGCATCAATCCCGACGCCCGGACCAACAGCCTGGTCGTGACGGCACCGGAACGCAGTATGAAAATGATGCAACGGTTGATCGAGAGTCTCGACAAGCCGACCAGCGTGGTGGCTGATATCAAGCATTTCTTGCTCGAGAATGCCGATGCGTCGAGCGTTGCCGAATTGCTCGCCGAATTGTTCGTCACCGACGACAGCGGCGCGGGTGGCCAGTTGGGTGTTCAATTGGCCGGAGCCGAGGACGCCAGCAGCAGCATCGTGCCGCTGCGATTCAGCGTCGATGTCCGCACAAACAGTATCTTTGCGGTGGGAGGACGCGAGGCATTGATGGTCGTGGAGGCCGTCGTGGATCGGGTGGATCAAAGCGACATCCGCGAACGCAAGAGCGAGGTGTATCCACTGCAGAACCAGCCGGCGACGGAAATTGCCAATGCGGTCAACACCTTCCTGCAATCCCAGCGGGATCTGCAGCAGATTGACCCAGACCTGGTCAGCCCCTTTGAACAGATCGAGCGGGAAGTGATCGTCGTGGCCGAGCCGGCGACCAACTCGCTGATCGTGAGTGCCACTCCCAGGTACTACGAGGAGGTCATGGAGATGATCACCACCCTGGATCGGCCGCTTGACCAGGTGACCGTGCAGGCGTTGATCGTGGAAGTTGAACTTGGCAACACGGATGAGTTCGGCGTGGAACTCGGATTCCAGGACAGCATGCTGTTTGATCGAAGCACGGTGGCCTCCATCGAGACGATTTCATCGACCCAGCAGACGGGCGGCAACGAACAGACGGTGACGCAGAATATTGTTTCGTCCGAAGGAGTTCCCGGATTCAATTTCAACCAGCCGTTCCTGGGCAACAACACATTGGGAACGGCTGCAATGCCGGCGTCTGTGGGCAAACAGGTCCTGAGTAATTTCCAGATGGGGCGGGTCAATGGTGATCTTGGTTTTGGTGGACTGGTTTTGTCTGCTGGTTCCGAGTCGGTCAATATCCTGCTGCGTGCTCTGTCTGAGAACAGGCGAGTGGAGGTTCTGAGTCGACCTATGGTCCAGGCCCTCCACAACCAGACCGGTTTGATTCACGTGGGGCAGACGTTCCAGCAGGTCAATGGAATCGGTACGGCCAATACGCTGACAGGCGTTCAGCAGCCGCAACTCCAGGAGCGGGCTGTCGGTATCCAGTTGACGGTGACACCGCGTGTGTCCCCGGATGGGACGATTGTCATGGAAGTGGTTGCCACCAAGGACCAGATCTCCCCGAACAACACCGTCCCCATTTCCGCTGACTTTCAGACCGGAACAACGTTTAACTCGCCGGTTATCGACACATCGACTGCCCAGGCCAGTGTCAGCGTCCGTGACGGCCAGACGATTGTGCTGGGGGGCATGATCACCCGCACCGAAGGGACAACCGAACGGAAAGTGCCTTGGTTGGCCGACCTTCCATTGCTGGGATCGGTGTTCCGATACGATTCGCATACGTTGAGACGCACCGAATTGCTGATCTTCCTCACCCCGCGAATCATGAAGACGCCCGAGGACTACGAGGAACAGAAACAGATTGAGACCGAGCGGATGAGTTTCGAGATTGAAGACGCCGAAAAAATTAGTGGGCCGTTGTTCTCGATGCCCAAGACGATGGATCACAAAAGCGATGCTTCACAAAAGTCGGAAACCACACCCATGCCGAAGGCCAAGTCGGGCAAGCAGGCGCCGGGCAAGCCAAAGTCGTCTGATGATGGCACTCAATCTGCTGGAGTGGCTGCCGAGGGTGTGACCGAGGCGTCGCTGAAGACGACAGTTGATGCCAATGGTCCGGATGCGGAAATCTTTGCTCTCCCCAAGCCGAGTGATGGTTTTGAGGAGAGTCTTCCGGCCAAACCGGTCAAAGAATCTCGAGTGAAACAGTTCTTCAAGTCTCTTGTTCCCTGACGCTTTGCGGCACACCACGGCGATCCCAGGGGGGACGTCCTCTAATTCTGAACGCCCGTCTACCTCATATCGTTGCAGGCTTTTCGCATGAAATCGTCACCCCTTCACACCATGTTTCTGAGCGGACTGGTGCTGGTCGCCAGCATCTTGTCCGGTTGTCAGTCGATGTCTCTTTCGAAGGTCACCTCCGCCCTGCCGTCGTCGGTGACTTCGCTGTTTGGAGCTGACAAGAAGGTTCAGTGGGCCGACAAGGACAACCCGGTCGTACGTTGCGTGTGTTTGTGGCAGCCAGCCGATGGGACCTGGGAAGGGAGTCCGACTCGTGGATTCGGTGGCCAGGTGTTCTTCCTGGACCGGAAAACTGCCCGGCCCGTGGCGGTGAGAGGCGACGTGCGGATCCATGTGTTTGATGATTTTGGCCCACGTGAGGACCATGGGAAAGCGGTTCACACTTTTGATTTTACCAAGGGGGCATGGAATGCCTTTCTTGTGAAGACCCAGTTCGGTCCGGCTTACAACGTGTTTATTCCCTACACCCGCGATGGACACCACAAGACAGAATGTGCCTTGCGGGTCCGCCTTGCGGATGAAGACATGCCGACCATTTTCTCGGACATGTCGTACGTGAAACTCGAGGGGGCCGATCCCGACAATTCGGCCCAGAGTGTCGCCGGATCGAAAACGGATTTCCCTTCAAAGAAGACAGACTCCGCGAAAGCCATCGGACAGATTTCTCGCAAGGACGGTGTGACGACCACCTCCGCGACCAACTCGCCCAGTAAGCCGCAACTCCCGAAGCCCAAACTGAAGCCGCTCCGGCGACTGCCGCCGGAAATTGAGGCACGGTTGGCGGCATTGCAGAAGAAGAAACCGGTCAAGCTAAGCAACAAGTCGAAGGAGGAACTGGCTGCGGCACGCTTGGGTGGGGCCGGGGAGTCTGGCCCACCCGACTTCGAGGTGGGACCAGGGCAATTGGGGGAGACCGGAGGGCCTCGCCGTTTTGCAGCCCCGGCAACCGTGGCACCAATCACGCGGGAGGCACAACCTTTGCCTGGTGCCGCTTCCGGGGCACTTCGGAAAAGCGGAATCGAAAGCCGCAAGAGACATTCCCTGGCGCCGGCCCATTTGCTCGAAAAGGCTTCAGCATCCACCAGGCCGCTGCACAACACACAAGCCGCCGCAGCGGAGTTTTCCGGAGGAATGGCGACCGAGTTTGACCAGACGATTCGCAAAGCGGAGACGTTTGCTGCCGCTCAGAACTGGGCCGAGGCCATTCGGCTGGCGTCCAAGGTCGATCGGGAAGTCCGCAGCAAGCATGTCAGTTGGCCACTCGATCGTGCCACACCGTCGGCACTCGTGGCCACTTGGGAGATTCAGAGGATCGATCTCGCTGCGTCCGGTGACCCGGCGGAACGGGCTGAACGCGTCGATTCACGGATCGACGATTACCTGACCGCTTCCAAGGCTCAACTGGATAAGAACCAGTCTTCAGAGGCACGTCGGCTTGCCGCTGTGGCTCACCTGATTTCCCGAATTGCCTTGAAATCAACGAAAACGAAAAAGCAGCCTGTCGAATCACGCGATCGTGTGATGCCGATCCCGACTCGTGAGATCCCAGTCGCCCCACCGACGAAGAAGACAACAGAGGTCTCTCTGATTGGTTGGGACAAGACGATGCAGCCGGAAAAATCGGCACCACCGGTGCATCCGCTCGGGGACATTGGCGGCGATGAGTAGTCGTTGCCGGCAACGGATTCCGGCGTGAGATCGTGAATTCCCGGATGTCGGCCGTCTTTCACGTGCAGTGTGCTATACTTCACTCAGTGTCGTCCTGTGTGGAGCAGCATCATGTATCGGCTGTCAAATTGTCTTGCCGCTGTGGCGATTGTCACGTTCCTTGGCAGTGCGTCGGCGATGGCGCAGGTCACCAACAACCAGAGCCAGCCGAACCGTGCCACGACCACCGTTGGCGGCACCGCCGGAGTTTCAACAAGCCCCACCATGGCGACTCCAGGTGGAACCAACTTGAACCAGGGCACCGGTGCCCAGCCGACTTTGCAGGATTTCGGGACGGGATTCGTCGGAAATAGTCAGAATTCGGGCCGATTTGTCGGCAGCCAGTTCAGTGGTCAGCAGCAAGTGCAGGGTGGTGGCAGTTCCGGAAGGAATACGTTTGGGAGTAGTGCCAGCCGAGGACGTGGCGGTACTAATGGAGGGCGGTCCACCATGCCCAACCAGGGGGCACGGAGTTCCAGGACGAAGCGTGTCCGACCGCGGCTACGGGTGGCATTCATAACGAGTCCCCGATCGATGACCACGGTCAAGGCATCGCTGGATACCCGGTTTGCCGCGTTGTTGTCCAGACGCAGCGAATTGGCCGGTGTTTCGATCTCGGTGGGAAAGGTGGCCGGGCACCTGGTCTTGGCCGGCAAGGTTCCCAATGAAGCCGCTCTGAAGAAAGCGGCTGCCCTGGTGAGAATGGAGCCGGGTGTCCGCAAAGTGGACAACCAGTTGATTGTTGCCCAGGCGGACGCGACCAACGAAAAATAGGTTCTCCTCTCCCGCTGTGTGTGCTGGCCAGCGAAACTGGCGAGGACCGGTGGCAGGCAGTTTTGCAGGAAACGACCGTAGTCGGTTGTTCTTGCCGGTCGATGTTCTTCCTAGAGGGCGCGGTGCGCGTCCATGGTGATCCATCGGTCGAGTGTGACAGGCCAGAGATGAACCGATCTTTCCGAGCCGCCAG
Source organism: Planctomycetaceae bacterium (assembly GCA_002724415.1). GTDB lineage: Bacteria > Planctomycetota > Planctomycetia > Planctomycetales > Planctomycetaceae > UBA8437. The sequence continues at coordinate 10,656 of PBOU01000219.1, read as the reverse complement.
CGGCGTGCTGACGACAGCTTCCGTTGCCACAATCGTGTTGGTTGCGATTGCGTTGGTCGATTCACGTGCGACCGCCATGCACTCCGACCATGGAAATTCAGCCGACAGCCCGAAACAACAGGTTGTTGATGACGACGCCCCGTTCTGGAAACAGCTTGGCGTTCTTGAAACTCGGCTCGACGATGTTGAAGAGCGTTGTGACTTGGATGAGAAAACATCCCGGCAGCAGGTCGCGGATGTGGAAAGTCGATTGCGAGACGAGTTGAATCAGGGATTGGAGCGGGTGCCGGACGCAAAGGGATTGGCTAGCCTGGTCACCACAACATTGGACAAGCGTGGGGATCGCCGGAGGGTCGATTCAATAGAGTCTCGATTGATGGGGCTGGCCGGAACGGTTGAGCGTGGCGTGAACGAGACGGCGATGTTGCGAAAAGCGATCGATCGGCTGCAGCCAGTTCTTGATGTGTCGGTGGACCCGAAGCAGCCCGGCCATTTTACGATTGCGGTTCAACGGGTTCCGTTGGCCGACATTCTCCAGCGATTGGAGTCGCTAAGCGATTGGGAATTCGAATCGACACCGGCGGCGTTGGCAATGGTGTCGATTGATCGCCTGGAAGGTGTCACGATTGAGCAGGCGTTGGAGGCGTTGTTGCCGGCAGCCGGTTGTGCCGCAAGGCTTCAGGGACGGAGTGTCAGAGTGATGTCGTTGTCCGAGGCACGTCGTTTGCGAGGACGATTGAGCAGTTCATCACCGGCCGGTGGCAGTCGCAAAACGGGCCAGGCCGGTCCGCCGATCGCTCGCTAGGCTCCGGCCGGCGGGTTTGACGTGTCTGGCGTTGTGCCGTGTTCGGATCGGAGGATCCCTGGCCGGCAAACCGTTGTGCCGCGCGTCGGTTTAGCTTGCGGCAGATGATGAGCCGAGCGAGAATGCGGCCGTGATCGTTTCCGACAGGTTGTCACCATGAAGACTGTGTGTGCCGCGATGTCCATGAGAGTGTTTGTTCCCGGGCTTGTGCTTGTGTTGTCAGCCGTGATGCTGGGCACCGAGCCATCGGAACGCCCTGTCGCGTCCGCTGTCGAGAAGAAACCCGACAGTGTTGATCGTGATTACCGGGCCGAATTGCCCAGGACTGCGGCAACTCGGCCCCTGGAAGCTGTGGCCGCATTGGTGCCACGACCGGGGTTCCGGGTCGAAGTGGTCGCGGCTGAACCGCTCGTCCAGGATCCCGTGGCGATGGAGTTTGACGAAAATGGTCGGCTGTTTGTCTGCGAGATGCCCGAATACAACCAGTACGCCAATGATGGGTTCCGTGGCAAAGGGCGTGTGAGATGCCTGGAGGACACCGATGGCAACGGGGTCTTTGACCGGAGCAGGATATTTGCTGACGGGATCGATTCGCCGACGTCCGTCGCCTGTTGGAAGGGCGGCGTATTTGTTGGCAGTGTTCCGAACATTCTGTATCTCAAGGACACCGATGGTGACGGCACCGCCGATGTGCGTCGCACCGTGTTCACCGGATTTTCCCGCGACAAGGCGGGCGAGGCGATGCTGAATTCGTTTCGCTGGGGGCTGGACAACCGTTACCACGTCTCGACAAATCTCGCCGGTGGCACCGTCCGCCGTGCCGGAGAAAAAGCGGACAAGGGGGTGTCGGTTCGTGGTCGTGGTTTCGTGTTCGATCCGAGTTCCGAGACGTTTGAATTGTCCAGCGGTGGTGGCCAGCACGGCATGAGCATGGACGACTGGGGGAGGAAGTTTGTTTGCCAGAACAGTGTGCCCGCCCAGTTGGTTGTTTACGACGACCGTTACCTGGCCCGAAACAAGTTTCTGGCCGGTCCCGCGCCAGCGATCAACATCGTTCCCAGTGGCAAGCAGACGCGGTTGTTTCGGCGCAGTCCCATCGAGCCGTGGCGAAAACTCAGGACACGGCTGCGGAGCCAGGGCCTGATCCCCGGTTCTGACGAAGGGGGCAAACCGGGAGGATTCTTCACGGGCGTCACCGGGGTGACGATCTACCGAGGCGACGCCTGGCCGGCGGCCTACCACGGCAACCTGCTGATTGGCGAGGTGTCCAACAATCTTCTGTTTCGGGCCCAATTGAAAGACGCTGGTGTGTCGTTGGTGGCGAGCCGGGCCGATGTGGGAGCCGAGTTCCTGGCTTCGAAGTCGGTCTGGTTCCGGCCGGTCCAGTTGGCCAATGCCCCGGACGGAACACTGTACGTGATCGACATGGCCCGTGAACTGATTGAGGGGGCCGCGTTCCTGGCCGATGTGATTTTGAAGCACATGGATGTCACAAGTGGAATGGCCATGGGACGGATCTACCGATTGGTTCCCGAGGGAAAAAAGCTCAGGCCACCGCCGAAACTTGGAAAGTTGTCGACCGTGGAACTGGTGGCGTTGTTGGATCATCCCAACGGTTGGCACCGTGACACGGCTTCGCGATTGCTCTACGAACGGCAGGATCCTCGGGCCGAGCGGCCACTGCGCCGATTGGCAAGGCAAGCTCGTCAGCCCATCGGTCGTGCCCACGCGTTGTGGACCCTGGTCGGGTTGGCCCGGGATGGACAGGGGAACCAGGGGGCTGGTGCTTTGACGCCGGACCTGGTGTTGGCGGCACTGGAGGACCAGGATCCGAATGTGCGTGTCCAGGCGTTGCGTCTCGCGGAACGGTTGGTCGATCGGTCCGAGGCCTTGCGGCTGAAGCTGACCGGCATGGTCGACGATCCAGAATTGCGGGTTCGTTATCAGTTGGCATTTTCGCTGGGAGAAATCGATGCGACGTCGGCCCGGACAGCCCTGGGCCGGCTGGTGACTCGTGATGGATCGGATCAATGGGTGCGTTTGGCTGTCCTCAGTTCACTGGGACGGGGCGGTGGGGAGGTCTTTGGCCGACTGCTGACGGACAAGAAATTTCGAGCGTCCGATTCCGGGCGCAACGTGTTGGTGGCATTGGCCGGCCAGATTGGTGCAGCCGATTCGGCCGGAGATGTGGCGGCGGTGATTGCCGGCGTTGCCGAATTGCCACCGGAGCAGAAATCACTGGGCCAGGCGGTGGTGGCCGGATTGCTGTCCAAACGCACGGGGGCTGCCAAGGCGCGGTTGGCTGGTGCCGGTGGCGGCGAAGCGCGCCGCCTGCTGGCCGGCTTGTTGGTCCAGGCTCGCCAGGTGGCCCCGGATCGAAAACGGAAGACGGCGGATCGAGTCCAGGCGGTGCGCACGCTGGGCCTGGGTGGGTTTACCACGGATCGAGAATTGTTTTCATCGTTGTTGACAATTGCGGAGGTGCAACCGGTTCAGGAGGCGGTGCTGGAGACACTTGGGCAGTTCGATGACCCGGCAGTGGCCGTGTTGTTGCTGGCACGCTGGAAAAGCCTGAGCCCCAGCCTGAGACGACGGGCCGCCGAGACCTTGTTCTCGCGAACCCAATCCACTCGGACGCTGTTGGCGGCGGTCGAAGATGACGAGGTGGCCCGGGCGGACCTGGACCCGGCACGGGTCCAACTGCTGAAGCTGTCCAGGGATGATGTGGTCCGCAAGCAGGCCCGTCGTTTGTTCCCGGATGGAGGGCGGACGACTCGTCAGGAGGTCATCAAGCGTTACCAGCCGGCGCTGAAAATGGCCGGCGACGTGGTTCGGGGCAGAAAGGCCTTTCGCAAGATCTGTGCAGCGTGTCACCGACTGGAAGGGCATGGGAAAGCGGTGGGGGCAGAATTGGCCGGGATCGCCGATCGCGGTCTCGATGCAGTGCTGCTCAATGTGCTGGATCCCAACCGCGAGGTGAAACCCCGATTTTTGAGCTACGTCACCGCCACCACCGAAGGGCGGATTGTGACGGGAATGATCACCGCTGAAACGGCCAACAGTATCACGCTGCAGAGAACCGACGGGACGGTTGCGACGGTCCTGAGAGTCGATATCGAAGAACTCAACAGTACCGGGTTGTCGTTCATGCCCGAGGGGCTCGAAAAACAGGTCACCGTCCAGATGATGGCCGACCTGCTGGCCTATCTCGCTGCGGTCCGGTAGGCCCGACGCAAGCCCCGTGTGGGCCGGTTTGGAGGCCGTGATCCTCCGGTCCGCCCGGTAGCGGAGCCTGTTGTTCACCGCTAGAGTCGAACGTCTCTCGAGTTGTACTCTCATTCACTTCCCCGGCTGTCAGGACGGATCAGAGATGACCAGTGCCAAGATCGTGTTGTTGCCCGGAGACGGGATTGGGCCCGAGGTTGTCGGGGTGGGGCAACGGGTGCTCGAGTCGGTCGCCTCGCGTTTCGGTCACGATTTCATGTTTGAAACCGGGACGATTGGCGGGAAGGCTATCGACGAGACAGGGGATCCCTTGCCCGAGTCGACCCTGTCGGCGTGCCAGGAAAGTGATGCGATTTTGCTGGGGGCTGTGGGCGGGCCGAAGTGGGATGATCCGGCCGCCGCGACACGCCCCGAGCAGGGGCTGTTGACCCTGCGAAAGGAACTGGCGCTCTTTGCCAACCTCCGTCCGATCACCGCTCACACACAACTTGTCGATGCATCGCCACTGAAACGGGACATCATCGACGGTGTCGATATTCTCTTCGTCCGGGAACTCACCGGTGGCATTTATTTTGGCGATTCCGGGCGTCGTGAGAGTGATGGTGGCGAGACGGCCTACAGCGAAATGGTCTACGAGACGGTCGAGATCGAACGGGTGGTGCGGCTGGCCGCCGAGGCGGCACGAGGGCGGGATGGTCGGTTGACTAGCGTTGACAAGGCGAACGTGCTGGAGGTGTCGCGGTTGTGGCGACAGGTGGCCGAACGGGTGATGCGGGAGGAGTTTGCCGACATCCAGTACGACGTGGTGCTGGTTGACGCGATGGCGATGCACCTGATCAGTCGTCCGACCGACTTCGACGTGGTTGTCACGGGCAACATGTTTGGTGACATCCTGACCGACGAGGGGTCGATGCTTCCCGGGTCGCTGGGGTTGTTGCCCTCCGCCTCGCTCGGGGAAAGCGGTCCCGGGCTCTATGAACCGATCCATGGCAGTGCCCCGGATATTGCCGGGACGGGGGTTGCCAATCCATTGGCGACGATCCTGGCTGCGGCCATGCTGTTGCGGCACTCCCTGGGCCTGGAATCGGAAGCGGCTGCGGTCGAAAAGGCGGTTGACGAGGTGCTCGATGCCGGGCATCGCACCGTCGATATCGCTGCCGGTGGTCCGAGCATCGGGACGCTCGAGATGGGCCAGCGGGTCCTCGAGACGATGGCTGGCTAGGACTGGCTGGCCAGTTGCTTGATTCGTGATTCGATCGCGTGAAACAGCGCGATCACCACGGCCAGGGAAACACCGGCTGCGGTCACCCAGGGGACCAGGGTCATCAACAGTAGGATGACGGTGGAATCGGCACCACTGGCCGCGCCTGCGAAGCTGAACATCAGCATGAACATTGACCACGCGAAGCCACCGATGCTGTTCATGAAGTAGGTGCAGATTATCGCCAGGACGACGTATCCCCAGCGGACCGTCAACGCGAAGTAGGCAGTCAACTCGACGAACAACGCGATTTGCATCAGCATCAGGGTGATGATCATGGGGATGTAGAGCACCCCGATGAAATCGCCTCCATTGCTCCGCCCTGCCGCCTGGAGAATGGACTGGAGCACCTCAGAGAATACCAGCAGCCCGCCGATCAGTGTCATCACGGCCACTGGAATCAACGCAACGAGGCTGCTGACGAATTTGGACCAGAGGAATGCTCGAATTGTCTGTGGTAGCAGCACCAGTGTTGAGAGTGTTTGCCCCTGCAGTTCGAATCTCAAGCTGCGTCCGACATTGGATCCGAGTTCGAGTGTGCCGGCAAAAAGGCCCAGGCCCAGCATCCAGCCACCCAGGAGGCTCCATTCCCAGCGATCCGGAGGATCGAAAAAACCGACCAGGAAGGCGACCAGGCCGGTGAGCAGGCTGTAGAGTGCAATCCGGGTCAAGATGCCGACGACTCCGCCGGTGACGAAGTGGAGGTCTTTCCAGACCAATGATCGGGCCTTCGGCCAGCACTCCCCGACCTCTCGGCGTTCTCGTTTCTGCGTGACTCTCGCGACGCACAGCGTGGCCAGGGGGAGTCCCAATGCCAGGGTCACCGTCACCGCCACCACGGATTCGTGGGGTGGCGAATTTCTGAGAGGGACGCCCAGAACGATCGATCGGAGGTGAGGATAAGCCAGAAAAACCAATCCCAGCACCGGCACCATCATCAGGATTGTCAAGCCGAGCGTCTTGAGCCGAATGTGGCTTCGGGAGAGGCGTCCGGCGGGGGCCACGTGATCGGCGGTGTGTGGCTGCCGGGTGCAGCGTTCAAAGATCGCCCACGACGTCGCGAACATCGTGGCTCCTCCAGCAAGGTGGCAGAAGAACTGCCGGTCCAGGATTGCGCCATCGAATCCCAACGACATCACTTCGCCAAGACGTACTGCAACTGACCAGATGGAGATCCACTGAATCGCCTCTCTGGCGATGGTCAATTGAGGGAACTGCGTGCCTCCAGAGGAGAGAATCGATAGAAGGCCCTGGAGGATCAATGGAACCAGGATCGTCATGCAGATCATAAGGGCGGCCTGGCGTGTTCGCCGAGCGATCACGCTGGCCAGAATGCCCAGGCCGGCCATCAACAGGATGTACCCGGCCAGCGTGGTGTATGCCGCCTGGATCTGTCGGCTGTGAACACCGCCGAGCGTGACGGCCAATTGCACGAACGGGAACTGGATGGCCAGCAACAACAGGGCATTGAGCAACCGGGGGCCCAGCTTCCCCAGGAGAATTCCCAGCGGGTTGACGCCGGCCATCTTCAACAGGCCCAGGGTCTGTTCCTCTTTTTCCTCGGTAATCGTCGACGTGAAGAAACTCATCCCGCCCAGCGTGATGAAGACGAAGTTGGTGTAGGTGATATAGGAAAAGAAATTGAGTCCCGGAGTCGCGGCGATTGAGACGACATTTTCGACCCAGGCAAAGAGCATCATAAACAGGAAGATGGCGACCAGCAGGAACCGGAGCGCGTGCATTTGCCAGCGACGGCAATCCAGTCGCAGTCCCCGCGTCATCAGGGCGAGTGTGCCTCGGAGCATCAACGGACCCCCTGCTCGGTCAGGTCCATGAATGCCTCGTTGAGGTGTCTCAGGTCTTTCTGGAATCCCTCGATCGGAATTCCCAGTTGCAGCACCGAGGAGAGCAACTGGTTGCCCGTCTCGGCCTGGGACGCACATTCGACGCGGAACTCGTCCGTGTCGTCGATCTGGTCGACCGCAACCACCTCGTCCAGTCCGAGCAATGCCTCTGCCACCCCGGAATGGCCCGACGACACCATGAGGCGAAATGCATTGGTGTCGGTGTCCTGTTCGAGCAGTTTTCTCATGGGGCCGCTGTAGCGGAGCCGGCCGCGGTCGATGATCGTCACGCTGTCGCACAGTTCTGCCAGTTCACTCAGAATGTGTGAACTGATGAAAATGGTTTTGCCCATTTGTCTCAGGGCTCGCAAGATCTCCATCAATTCGATTCTCGCTCGCGGGTCCAGCCCGCTGGCGGGTTCATCGAGCAGCAGCAGGTCCGGGTCGTTGACCAGTACACGGGCCAGGCCGATGCGTTGCTGCATGCCTCGTGACAACCCACTGATCAGGCTGTCGCGACGGCCATCCATGTCTGTCAGTGCCAGTACGTCACCGATCACGCGGCGGCGATCGGCGAGGTTGAGTCCGTAGGCGGCTGCAAAAAAGTCCAGGTATTCGGTGACAGTCATCCGGCGATACATGCTGAAGTGATCGGGCATGAATCCGATCTGCCTGCGCACGGCCTTGGTGCTGGCCAGGACATCCTTGTCGAAGACGCGGACCGCGCCCGACTGTGGTTGCAGGAGCGTGCAGATCAGCTTCAACACGGTTGTCTTTCCCGCTCCATTGGGGCCAACAAACCCGTGGAGTGAACCGGAAGCCACCTGGAAGGTGACACGGTCGACAGCCAGGTGGTTGCGAAAACGGTGGCTGATGTTGCGAATATCAATCGCCACCTCGTTGGCGGGCAAAAGCGGTGGCGTGGTCGCGTCTTTTTCCGTGTCGTCGGATGAAGCGGAGGGCGCGGGAATTGCCGGGACGGCGTCATCGGATGGCAATCCGGGGTGGGTTTCATTCATCGGTGGGATCCTCCTCGTGCCGCAATGTCCGCGTGGCCAGGTGGTGGTGGTGGTGCCTGTTCCTGGTGAGATGTTCGAGCGGTCTCGGCTCGAACCGGGGCAGTCACATCTTGAACGAACAGTGCCCGGCCGGCGTACCCGGTGCGTTGTGGCTGCTTGATGTGGAAAGTCTTGGGCAGATCGGTCAACAGGAACAATCGCATTCGATCCGGACGAAGCGGTTCGGTCTTGAACCCCGGGTCGATCCACCTGAGCGTGCGCGACAACAGTGGATCGACCAGGCCTTCGTACACCTTGTCGACGGGTTGCTTCTGGTTGCCTCCAAAAATGCCAGGACCGCGGGGCCGCACGAAGTTGCCCTGGGGGTGGGACAGCGAATCAACCGTCCTGCCGGCGCCGGCAGAATGTACGAGTACGACACCACCATCGCCACCGGGACGCGGCGTCAGTCGGAGAATCTGGGAACCGTGCTGGACCCAGGCCGACCTCACGCTGGGTGTGTCGTTGGAGGGAGGGAGTTGGATCTTGATGGCAATGGGACTTCGTTTTCCGGGACGCCATTCGATCACCTGGGGATCCCATTGGGGACCGGTGACAGCGACACGGTGCACGAAGGGACGAAGTGTGTACGGTGCGATTGCGACGCGAAAACGGCCGTTGAAACCGTTGACGATGGACCCCGAGATTTTCTCGGTGCTGCCAGGGACGGCGAACAATTGGCCACCGACGGTTGAACCTGGTGAAGCGTCCGGCCCGGTGTGAGAAATCGTGTAGGTGTCTCCGTCAATGACGAACAGGGCCGACCACTGTTGGACGTCCCAGCGGTTGCCTCCAAGGTGTCGGGCGGTGGCCAAGCTGTTGACCACCGTCGCCTCGTCGTAGGCCCTCGCGCCGATCCAGGAAAACGCCAGGCTGAAAACCAGGATCGTGGCGAGGATCGAACCCAGCACGACCCGGTAGTCAATTCGCTTGAGTCCCAGCACGAGGCCGCCGGGAAACAGCAAGAGCCAGTACAGGCCAGCCAGTGCGAAGATGACCAACCAATTGTGGTCGGGAGTGGTCATCTGCTTGAAACGGGTGAAAAAAGACGTGTCCGAGGAGTTGGACAGGCCGGTGAAAGCAGGAGCTGCTGCCGTCTCTCCATTGGAAGTCTTCGGGCCAGCCCGTCGCGCGGAGACGGCCGTGAGAAATGCCGCGTCGATGTCGGACCGACCACGCGAGTGAAAGCGAATCTCGCCACTGCCGTGATCGAGCCGGGGGGGGAGGGGAGGCGTGGCGTCTTGGGGGGGATTGAGAATCCCGAGCGAGGTCGGGAAACGAGGATGACGTCCGGTTGTGTCGTGTAGGACATGAACCCTCCCACCACGCCGAATCCAGTCGATGAAGGCGCGTCGTTGTGGGTCCTGCCAGCGAGGGACGTGGTCCAGGAAAACCTCGCCGAGTGCGTCACAGGTCGTGACACTCGCGGGGAACAACTCGTCGTGGAGTATCGAGATGCCGAACGATCCTCCGGACGCCGCGTCACCACGAGACAACAACAGAACCCTGGCGGGCGGACCGCGACGGGGGGATGTCGTAAGACGGTAACCACCCGTTTGTCGCCGCGACTCGTCCGACCATCGCAGACGCCAATTCCAGTTGGACTGGCCGTTGCCGTCGACCACGTCGCCGGACTCCAGGTAGACCGGAAACCGTATCCAGTTCTGCTGTTCCGGGGCCAGGACGGCCGCCTGGTTCAACGGGGCACCTGTGGTGCCGCCCAGGGCGTCGTGCTTGCTCAAAGTGAACTGGCCGATGAATTGGTCGGGCGTGTTGTTGCGGACCAGCACGTGCAATGGGACGAATGTTTCGCTTCGAGCCGTTCCGTCAAATCCCCATCTGGTGTCGACGACCTCGATGGCTTCGACCGTCCCGGCCGGAATCATGACGCCACAGGCAACCAGGACCAACGTGACAACCAGTTGAAGCCCTGTTGGCTCCAGCGGGTGTGGCCGCCTGGGTCGGCCGGCAACAGGCACTCGAGACGGCAGGGCATTCCGAAGAGGCTCAGGCGATGAGGACTGACGGGTTGAACGGTTTGTCACGAGACACCTCGCTGGGGGATCTCAAGCGGTGCAGTCGATTCGCGTCGTCCGAGCAATCGGTCCGCATGGGCCAGGCACCATCGTCTCAGGCTCGACCACGCCAGGCCGTAAACGGCAAAATTGATCAACGTGTACCAGAGATGGTCCACACGGCTGATCGAATTCACCAGTCCGGCGTTTTCGTTGATGACAATGATTGTCGATGGGGAGCAGAGACAGGCCGCCACGACCAGAACCGGGTTCTTCATTAGTGATGCCAGCAATTCATCGAGTTGGCCGGTCGCGATCAGTGACGGCAGAAACGCCCATCCGAAGAGAAAAAACAGAGTCAACAACATGGCACGGACCTGGGATCTGGACTTGATCCCGATCCACAAGGCGATCCAACTGCAAAGTGGAAGGTAGACCACTATTGAGA
>PBOU01000218.1 GCA_002724415.1 Planctomycetaceae bacterium | reverse complement strand
GTCATGGGTGCTCAGGGAATCCCGAAACGTGTCCAGCGGGCGGCCGCACTGTTCGAAATCGATCCCGGGACCATGTCGTGGCGTCACTGGGACTCGTTGGCTAATCACACTGAAAGTCGGTCTCGCAGGCTGCTTGTGCTGCGGATGATCGCCACGCTGGGCAATTACGATTACGTGTTCGACTGGATGTTCCAGCAGAACGGTGCGATTCGGGTTCGCGTGGGGTCGACGGGCATCGACCAGGCCAAGGCGGTTGCGCGGCGAGATCTGAATGACGGGAAGGGGGAGTCTCCCTATGGACGCTTCGTGGCACCTCACACGGTTGCCGTGAACCACGACCATTACTTCTGTTTCAGGCTCGATCTCGACGTCGACGGGGTGAAGAACAGTTTCCTGCGGGAAGCCCTCAAGCCTGTCGTTTTCCCCAACGCCCCGCGTCGCAAGGTCTGGGTCGTGGAACCCAAGATCATTCCGACCGAAAAACAGGCACGCATGAAGATGAATCCATCGCGGCCGGGCTTGTGGCGGATCATCAATCCCTCGGTCAAGGGAGCAGTGGGGAACCCGGTCAGTTACCATCTCCGTCCGATGGGAAATGGTCTCACTCTGCTGACCGACGACGAATATCCTGGCGGGCGTGGTGGTTTCACTCACAACCACTTCTGGGTAACGCCGCGTCGAGAAAACGAATTGTACGCTGATGGGGCGTATCCGTTCCGCAAGAAACGCAACGGGCTACTGCAGTGGACCGAGCAGGATCGGAAGATCGAGAACACCGATATCGTCGCCTGGTACACGCTAGGCTTTCACCACGTGGTCCGCGTTGAGGATTGGCCCGTGATGCCGACGAAGTGGGACCAGTTCGAGATTCGGCCCTACAACTTCTTCGATCGCAACCCGGCTGTTGATTTGCCGAAGTGAGATCGAGAGATCTGTCGATCTCTCGAGATGAAACAAAACGGTTGTCCTGGGCGTCGGTACGCCTTGTTCCGGTACTCACAACGGTTCACTTGCGGACGTACACGTAGCACTCCAGTTCCTCGATGCTCACCCGGCGGGAACCGAGACGCGTGGACTGGCTTCCCAGGACGACCTTGCTGCCTGGTTTTCCGTCGATGAACATCTGCCCGGTGACCTGGCCGCGGCCAGGGTCCTGGTCGATTGTCACGGCCAGGTGATGCCACTTGCCGTCGATGAGCGAGGCTTCGGTTCGAGCCGTCTTGTTTTCGCCAGGCCGGACAAGCCCGAGCAGGGCCTGGCCTGAAGTCACCGCCTCGATCGTCTGCGTGGCCAGCATCGCCTTGGACTGGTTGGTGCTGAACCGCGGAGACGGGATCGGCTCGTTGGACATTCCCCAGATCGTGTGGTTTGCAGATCGTGATGTCGCCTTGAACCAGTACGAGAACGTCAGGTCACCGGTCGCGTCCCTCATCAGGCGTTGCATGTCGTCGGGATGAACCTTCAGGGTCGCGTCGTCCGCGGTGAAGTCGCCGGCACCCGTGCCGATGCGCGGTGATTTTGTGTCCTGCCCGACAAGGGCCCCCGACGGGCCGACCTGGCTGGCGGACTTTCCGTTCGTGGCACTGTTCCACCCCGGGTCGTCAGCCTTTTCAAATTCGTAGAGCACCTGCAGATCGTTGGCGAGTTGGGCGAGGTTGGGTGCGTCGGGCTTGAGACTGCCAATGCCGACTCCCTGCAATCCCTGCTCGCGGACTGCCCGGATCTCGGTGTCGCTGAGAATTCGTGACCACGTCGCGAAGTCGTCCAGGTACCCGTTGAGGTCAACGTTGCTGATCCCCTCCTGGTCATCGGCCTGTACACCCAGGACCATCTCGACAAATCGGAAAGGCGTGGATCCCGTCACACCGTCTGCCGGGACCAACTCGACCGAGAGCCGGTTGTCACCGAAGGTGAGAGGTTGTTGGCGGCCAGTCGTTTCCCAGTTCATGTCGATCACGAACAGGTCGAAGGGGGGAAGCGTGTCGCCCTCGTAAACGTTCTGCCCGTTCCGGTCGTGCACGCGGCTGATGTAATCGATGGGGACGTTCACATCGTTGATACGGATTTTCAACGAGTCATCACGCGACAGGCCGATTGCCTTGAACTGTATCGTTGTCCGCAGTTTCTGATTGCTGAAGTTTTCGGCCATTCGGAAACGGCGTTGTCCCTCGAGCACGGGGGTGCTGCGGTCCAGGTAGATGTTGTCATCGTTGGAGAAGCCGGTCGGCGATTTCCGTGGCTTCTTGTAGATCGAATAGAAGAGGTAGTGGCGGTCTCGCTGCCGAACCTCGTTCGGGTTCCCCAGTTCGCGGAGCCAGCCCAATGAGGCCGGCCACATCCAGGCCGGGCTGGACGACGCCCGGTGAGCCGTGGCACGCCTGCCGAAAGCCCGCTGGTAGTTGTAGGGAGAAATGCCGTCGGCACCAAAACCGTAAAAGTTCTGCGCCGCAGCCCGGTAGTTGGGCAGGCTCATCAGGCGGTAGTGTTCGTTGGGCCCGTCCATCGAGATCATCGGGTGGATGGCGGGATAAATCTTGCAGTTGGTGCCTGCGGCCAGCTTGACGAAATCCTCGGTCTTCATGTTCGAGTCCGAGTGGAAGAAGTCGGACGGCACGACGTAGTCGACCAGCCCTTCCTTGATCCAGGTCTCCAGGTCGAACCCCAGGTAATCACACTCCTCGATGTTCTGGGGCACTCGTACGCCCAGCGCCAGTCTCTTGCATCCCCGTCGCTTTGCTGCCTCGTCGAGCAGTTTCCGGGTCCGCCGGGTGAAGTCGGTCAGCAGGTGGGCGTTCTGCTTGCCCTGGCCGGGCTGGAACATGTGGCACCACCGCATGTAGTCGTACTCGAGGCCGTCGACGTCATAGGTGTCCAGGACCTCGCTGCTGAAGGTCAACATGGCGTCGCGGACGCCCTGGATGGCGAAGTCGTTCCCCGATCCGAGCAGTGCCCATTCGGGGTGCTCCTTGGCGAGTCCCTTGCGAGGTCCACCGTGCCGGTCGTTCATGCGGATGTCGGCGATGAACTGCATGCCGTGGTGGTGACAGCGGTCGATCAGCACTTCCAGGCAATCCACGCCCGCCTTGTCCATTCCCGGCGGACGCCAGGGAAACAACTCGGTTACCTTCGACGAGGGAATGTCACTCCAGAACGCGGTGAACAGGCAGTAGCTGATCGCGTCGACTTTCGCCGCCGCCTCTTCATCGATCAGTTCCTCGAGAATCCGTTTGCTGAACTTCGCCGGCGGTCCCGGGATCTCGCGATTGGGTGTGGCGTAATAGTTCACGTTCAGGATCGTGGCCCACATTGTGACCCCGTCCCACGCGTGCAAGATCCACTTTCGTGGCTTTTCCCGGCTCGTTTCCTCTCGCGAGGACAACGCGGTTGGAACTCCTGTTGATTCTGCCGCCGGAACGGTCGCCGGCGTGTCTTCTGGTGCTTTCACAGCGGAACCGGCTGCCTGTTGACTGGCCGGCGGTGCGATCGGAGCCTGGTTGGACTCGTGGCAGCCGAGCAGGAATCCACACGCGATCACTGTCAGGGAAAACGGCCACCGGCAGTGTTGATGGGGCTTTGCGGGCATGGGGTGTCTCATTGCCGTGAATGGTGCCTGTGGTCGCATGATATCGATGAGGATTGTGCTCAAACCAGTGACAGGATCAGTCCAGCAAAAAGATGAGTTCCCGCCGGACGCCGACTCTGGGTACGGCGAAATGGTGTTGCCCTGGTGAGAGTGTTGCAAACCTGTCAAACGACGGTGATTGCAACTTGGTTGGAGTCTGGGAGAATACGGCGCCACGCTTTCCCCTGGTGAAAGATATCAATCGCTTCGGCACATCGTCATTGATACCGGTCACCTCAACCGTCCTGCGGGACATACCAGGCGAGTGAAGTCCCTGGAGAACCGAGATCAAGCATGCGATACCTCCTGATGACGATCTTTCTTGGATTGGTTGTTGGCACGCTGGCACGGGGCGAGGCAGCCGAGAGCGGCTGCGACGACTTGGAACGTTCGCGGTGTGTGGGTGTTGCTGATGAGAAGGTTGCATCAGATGGTCTTCTGCTCGATTACGATTTCGGGCGTGGCAGCCTGCCGGACACGAATGGACGTATCAAGGACCTGTCGCCGAGCGGCATCAATGCGGTGATTCGGCCGACGGCGGCAACCCCTTCGCCCGCGAAACGTACGGGTTGGCTGGAACACCGCGTGTTGCAGGGAGACGGTCGCGGCGGTTGGGTTTCTCGCCCTGCGAAGATTCAAGCGGTCCGACATCCCACCGCAAAAATGACCATGCCGTTTGGTCTCGTGCGTATGGACAACGGTGAACTCGCGCTGCAATGCAGTGCCGAGGGCAAGCCGACCCGGCCGGTGATTGCCTTCAGTCGCGACGATGGCGACACGTGGACCAGCTTTGTCGAGATTCCTGGCGCCAGCGGTCGGCCGATGCTGCTGACTTACCATGGCGGCGGCAAGTTGTCGTTTGTCGCGGGTCGCAGGTTCTTCAGCCACGACTACGGTCGCACGTGGACCGACAGCGTCGTGCATCCGCAGACGCGACAGGGGCGGCCGTTTCATCTCGAAGGAAACGCGTGGGTTGATTTCAATGAAGCCGGCAAGGCCAGGGCCATCCTGGAGTTGGGCTGGCATTATGCCCCCGGCAAGAAGCACCCGCGCGACGACGCCAGCGTCGTGTTTCGTCGATCTGTCGACGGAGGCCGTTTGTGGATCGATGAACTGAGCCCGCCGCAATGGAAGTTCACCATGCGACATGCCGGCAAGTCGTGGCTGCGTGGTGTGAGTGAGGGTGCGATTGTCCGCGCCGCCAACGGTGACCTGGTTGCCGCGCTCCGCAGCGATATGCCGCCGGTGTTCTTCGACGGGCCGCACGACGACAGCCTCGAAGGAACCGCCATCAGCATCTCGAAGGACGACGGCAAGACGTGGTCGAAGATGAACATCCTGTTCTACGCCGGCCGGCACCATGCCAACCTGCAACGACTGCCAAACAACGACCTGGTTTGCACCGTGGTCGTGCGTGGCGACTTCGACGGCCTGAAACGCGCCGGCGACCGCCGTGGTTGCGATGCATTGATCAGTCGCGACAACGGCCAAACCTGGAACATCGATCGTCGCTACGAACTCGACGCCTGGCGTTACGAGCGAGGAGACGGTTACTGGGTGGACGGGAAATGTGGGCACATCGCTGCGGTGGCACTTCGCGATGGAAGCGTCATCTCTGCCTATGGCCACTACTTGAAGGGGGCCGCCGTGCTGATCAAGTGGCATCCGGACGCTCGCCCGGCCACGCCTGTGAAACGCGATGTGGGGCGTCTCAAACGGTTTGCCTCGTCCGCCATCCTGGG
Organism: Planctomycetaceae bacterium; assembly: GCA_002724415.1. Taxonomy (GTDB): domain Bacteria; phylum Planctomycetota; class Planctomycetia; order Planctomycetales; family Planctomycetaceae; genus UBA8437. The sequence continues at coordinate 4,632 of PBOU01000218.1, read as the reverse complement.
TCAGGTTGCACGTCCCAAGGTCGACTACCAGGTGAAGCGGGATTCGCTGGTGCTGACGGGCCAGGCCTGGATCCAGATCCCACTCGACAAGCGACTGGCGGCTCTGGACAAGAATGGCACCATCGAGCTTGTCTTCAAGCCGAAGCAACAAGGCGGCATGCCGATTCTCGTCGCGTGCGCGGCATACGGCGTCGAGGGATTTCGCATCGCGTACGACCAGCGTAACGATCTCAGTTCGTCCAACCAGGTACTCTACAGCGATCAACGAGTGACGTTGGATCGCCTGGAGTATTCAATCCAGGTCAATGCCCAAAGTGATCCACGTCCGTTCACCACCGATCTCCAGCAGATCGCGTACGTGATGGATTCCGGGCACGGCGTCTTTTATCGGGACGGTCGCCGCTTCAGCAAGCAAACGGAAACCGGGGACGGCGGATCGCTGTTTCACTACACGGTCAAGAAGGGCAGCGCGAAGGACAAGCTGTTCATCAGCATCGGTGCCCTGGTCCGAAATGCCGAAGTCAGCGGGGCGGTGCAGGGCGACTTGCACGCGATCCGGATTTACGATCGGCCACTGACGGTGGGTGAACTGCGGCGAAACCGTCTGGCGACGGACTAGTTAGCCCTTGCAACGGGTCACCGGCTCTTGTTGCCGGTTTCTGGCTGGCCGAGACGGTATTTGGGTTTGTCCGGCATGGTCAGCGCTGCATGCGTGTAGAAGGGGTAAACACTCCATTCGGTGTAGCAAACCAGGTCCGGTTTTCCATCGTTGTCGAAGTCACCGGCCCACGGGTGGGGACCATGCCGAGTGATGTAGATGGGCTTGCCGAAATGACGCAGGGGCTTCACTTCGTCGTAGTCCGGCTTGGCGTTGGTGCCACGATTCAGCACCAGGAAGATCGTGTCGCTTCCCCGCTTGTTGGTGGCCGCGCTGTACACGATGTCTTGCCGGCCATCGCCATTCCAGTCCACAACATTCACTCTCGCGCCGTGAAACTGCTTACCGCCAGCTTTCAGGGTCTGTTCTGCTTTGAGTCGCAACTCTCCGGACTGGTTGCGGTAACGCAGAAAGCGAGTGAAGCTGTACTTGCTCCAGGCTCGCTGAACGATGTCCACCAGTCCATCCCCGTTGAAATCTCCAAACGCCGCCCCCGAGCGCCAGTAGAACGGTTGAGTCTTGTCTGACGGGTAAACGTGCGGTGAGCCGGACACCAGTTGCGAGGTGTGTGATCGCTTCTCTTGCGAGTCGGGGTATCCGTCGACGATGACCTGGCGTTGTTTGCCGAATCGCGGTTTGCTCAGCGTGCCGGTGTTCCTGTACCAGAAGATGCGATTCGTCTCGTTGGGAACAACCAGGTCCGGCAACTCGTCCTCGTCCCAACGGACAAAGACGGGAAACGGATAGCCCATGTCGTGCCAGCAACCGGGGGGGCCAAGAATCTGGTTGCGGAGGAAGCGAATGGGCTTTCCCTCGGATCGAATCAACTGGGCTTTCCCATAGGCCGGTCGAAGCTTCGTTCCGTGGTTGATGACGATTCGTGGCCAACCGTACCCCCCGCCGACAAGCAGGTCGCTGTCGCCGTCGTTGTCCCAGTCGCAAACAAATGGTGTCGATTGATCACTCAGCGACATGACGGCCGAACTCGAGACAGCCTCGCCAAAGAGACGGAAGTGATGCCGCGGGGTTTTGCCACGCTCCTGTCTCAGGCCCCGGTTGGCGTTCTTCACAAACAGGGACACCGTCTCGAACACATTGCCTCCGACCAGGATCCCAGGGTTTGGACCGTTGTTGACGGCGGCCAGGATTCGAGGCTGGAAGATCTTCCTGTTCACGCCCGGTAGCAGGCGAGTCGGGCCGAAACGAAACTCCTCTTTGCTCAGCCTCTTCTTCCAGCCGACGTGAAAGCCGTTGAGGCCCGGGTCGGTGGGGTCGGCCTGCAAGCAGACGACATCTCTTAGTCCGTCTCCATCAACGTCAAAGAAACAGGGAGATGTGCCCAGTTCGACCGGCTGACCCTGGTCCAGTTCCAGGGGCCAGCCCGCTGCGGCAATGTTGCGATGGAGCCTGACCTTGCTGACAACCCCGGTCTCGGAATTCCTGGCCCCACTTCCAGCGACCAGGTCGATGTCTCCGTCACCGTCGATGTCAGCCGCTCGCACAGGCCAACTCGGCATTGCCAGACTTTCCTGGGCAACAAAGACAGGCATTCCACCTCCGTCCCGCTGACCGGAATTCAGGAAGAACCGCACGACTCCTTTCCCTCGAGGCGAGTAAACAATGTCGATTTTTCCGTCTCGATTGAGGTCCACAAAGTCGCACCACATGTAGACCTGCTTGTCAAAGTGCTTGAAGTCGCGAGAAGACGCGTCGTCGACGTAGCGAATGCGAACCAGGTCACCAAACTCGAATTGGCTGGTGCTGCCCACCCGTGGGGAGCAGACAATTCCGTCCCACGGTTCTCCCGGCCGATAGGCGTAGTTCCAGCAACCGACCAGGTCGGGCTTGCCGTCTCCGGTGAGATCGACCAGCCCACTGTGGTAAATCAATGCGATGGGGCGGGGTTGTGTGGCGTTGTACCGGAGCAGGTCGCCATTGCCAATCATCGGCACATGGGATTGCGGAAGCAGAGGTGGTCGTTGCTGCACCGTACGAAAGCGAACCCGGTACCGCTTGTGCTGTGGATCACGAATCACCCACTCGATACGCCCCTTGTCGCCATAGGCGAAATCGGATGTCCGTGCGTGCGGAACGACTTTTCCAGTTGCCAGGTTGACGACATCGATCGAATTGGGATCCAACACGCCAGGAATCTTGCGTTGCTGGATGATCTTCGCGAAGTCGATCACCGGATCGATCGGCACATTGCCCGGGGGAAGCGGGGTCGTGACCGTCAATTCGATCGAGTGTTCCGGGACAATCGTGGCGGCAAGAAACAGGAATGCCAGCATGGCGTCATCTCTTCATGAGACCTGGGGTGGGGGTTGGTCGGTGCGACGGTCTTTTTCCGTGTGGGCCTTCACGGTTTGCGATAAGGGTGACATTTGAGTGCTGTTCGTGGAACCCAGAGACGAAAAAGTCAGGAACCGGAATAAAAAAGGACAAACAATCCATTTTTGGCACAACAGTTTGTCGGCAGTCCCGAGAATCTAGAAACAGGGATGAACAAGGGGCAGGGGTGTTTCGAGCACCCGATGCTGTTGTCCGCGTTTGGGGCACTGTACATTTCTTGTTCTTGGTTTGAGGAGACGAGGATGTTCTTGGCGGAAACCGTGTGGGATTATGTTGTGACCCGGGCCGCGTACATGTTGATCGGCGCTACCACGGGCGCGATCGCCGTGGTGATTCTCAATTCCATCAAGAAGACCAATCGACGGGTTGACGACATGGAAAGTCGACTCGAATTGCTCGAAGCCGGTCCGGAAGCGAGTCCGCCGGTCTCCTTGGGCGATTGACAATTTCTCCGGTTGCCTGCTGATTCAACCGACCTTCTTTTTCTGTCCTGGTGGTGATGAAATGATCCGGCTTCGACGTGGCAATCGTCTTCCGACTGTTGCCGTGGTCCAGGCATTCCTGAACGACAAGCGGGAAGCCGACAACCTGATTGCCGTCGACGGCATTTTCGGACCCGAGACCCAAGGTGCGGTGCGACAGTTTCAGCAGAGCCAGGGTTTGAGGAAGACCGGGACGGTCGAAAACGAACTGTGGTCACGACTCGTGGGAAAACGCTGGCAAGTGATCGACCACGTGGACCGTGCCGATCACGCCAGTCTGGAGCATGAAGACCTCGAGCCGTTTGACCAGACGATCCTGGAACAGTTTGGCATGACACTGGGAGGCCCCGGGGTTGTTCGTCGCGTTGCCGGATCGGCTCGCAACGGCAAGGTGGCGCTCCTCCGTTTTCACGGGCACGGCGGGCCTGGACAAATGATCGTTGCCTCGGGACGCAGAAGTGCGCCGGGTTCGAGTTTTTCATCAAGAAACACGTCCCGTTTTGACAGGGCGCTACAGAGTCTTCGGCCGATCTTTGCCGGTTTTGGGAGTATCGAGTTGCACGGTTGTCGCGTGGGACGTGGCACAGCCGGTCGGGTCTTGCTCACTCGTATGGCCAACGCCACCGGAGTGCCGGTCACCGCTGGCAGGAATACCCAGTTCGGTGGCGGCACGTCGACGTTTCAGTTCGAGGGGCCGACCAGGACGATTGCACCCGGTGGTCAGAGTTTGAAGCACTGGGCACGGGCGGCATGCCAGGCGTGTTTCTGAACTGATCGTTGCACCGCAGGCCGCGTCGGCCCCACATCCGGGGGCATCATTCCTGGCGTGCGATGTGCCTGTCTTGCCGCTCGTTTTTTGGTCGTGGTGGCGCCTCCCGAGGCATTCTACCGGTCACGCCGCAGTCACCGTAGAATGAGTTTCTGATAACTGTACGGAGGCGATCCTCGGAGAACGATGGGATGAGCGTGAGTCCAGGCACCTACCGTCACTACAAGGGCAACGAGTACACGGTCATCGGTATCGCGCGGCACAGCGAAACGGATGAAGAACTCGTCGTCTATCGGCCAGAATACGGTGATCGCAGCCTTTGGGTGCGCCCGTTGGCGATGTTTCAAGAGATGGTCACGGTCGAGGGGAAG
>PBOU01000217.1 GCA_002724415.1 Planctomycetaceae bacterium | reverse complement strand
CTATGGTGGGAGAACGAGGCCGGTGCCGTGTGGGAGTTGGTCTGGACCAGCGATCAGTGATGCCTGAACAGTAGAGGGCTAGGTGTCCTACGAGTTGGACTTCTCCATGACGCTCTGACGCGCGTCGAGCAGTGCCGCCTCCATCTTGACCCTGATCTCCGACTCGGCCGTCTTGATTATCTCGGATACCTCCTTCTTCGACAGGTCCCCCCTCTTGGACAGCTGCTTCTCGAGGTTCGCCATCATCTCGTCCTCCCTGCCCTTCACGAAGTCCGCCACCCTCTGCTCCATCTCGACCTCCATCTCGAGGGCCATCTCCTGGCGCCTGAGGGCAAGGGCGGCCTCCATGGTCTCCCTCTCGGCCCTGAACCTGCGGTCCAGGTCTGCGAGGGCGGCCCTCTCCGACTCCTCCTCGAGGGCCTTCATCCTGACGCCGATGTCAGAGGTCATCTCCTTCTCCAGCGACTCCCTCTCGCTCTCGATCTGCTTCTCCGTCTTGGACTCGTGCTTGCGCCTCTTCTTGGCGATGCTGTCGCGCATCTTGATCTCCCTCTCGAGCCTGAACGACTCGGCCTTGCGGTGGACCTCGGACTCCATGGCCTCCCTGAGGTCCATCTCGACGCGTCGCTCCATCCTCTCGATGCCCTGGGCGGCCTCCAGCTCCAGCCTCTCCTCCAGGAAAGCCTTCCTCCTGGAGAACTCGACCTCCATCTCTTCCCTTAGCCTGTCCCTAATCCTGGAGGAGTGCGCCTCGATCCTGCGGTCCCTCTCGAGGTCCAGCTGCTCGCGTAGCCTGTTCTCCTCCCTCCTGAGCCTGTGGAGCATCTCCTCCCTCAGGAGCCTCTCCTCCCTCTCGAGCGCCTCCTTCTCCAGCCTCTCGAGCTCGTCCTCGAGCTCGTCCCTGAGGTCCGCCTCGATCTGCTGTAGCTGCTCCTCGAATAGTATCTCGTTCGCCTTCCTCATGGCGCCGTGCATGCCGGAGACCCTCTCGGTCATCTCGGCTATCCTCATCCTCCGCTCCCTGCGGATCCCCGAGCGCAGGTTGGACTCCTCGTCGAGCCTCTCCCTCGCCCTCGCTGCCGCTCCCATGGCGGTCGAGGACAGGGCGTGCTCTGCCCTCAGCGCGTCCAGCTCGTCCATGCCGTTGGCATCTTCCGAATCGGTCGGCTTGCTCTCACTCACGACTCCATCCCCGAATCGGGGCCCTTTTCGGGGTATTTGAGGCAAGGGGGTTGTATCCGGCCTGAAATGGCGGTTTTCCGGGGCCGCTCGCATCGATGGGGCCTAGAACGAGACGTTGAACGGGCTCTTGCATCCCGGGCATGTCAGCTCCCTCTTTCCGGGCTTCGGGACGATCCTCAGGTTGGCCTCGCAGGACGGGCACTGGATCTCCACCTTGGCCATCTTCCTGGTCAGGGTGAAGCCGCCCCCGCAGGCGCCGCAGGTCAGCTCGGTGGGCCTATCCATTGTCCCGGCCTCGACGACCGTCATGCAGTGGGGGCACTGCACCTTCTCCTCCATCAGGGCCTCGGAGGTTGGCGGGTGGGAGACCCGGCACACCGCCCCGCAAAGCACGCACTCTATCTCCCCGAGGCCCTGTGGGAGCATTCCCTCGCACTGGGCGCAGTTGACCAGGGGGGGCGCTACCTTCGATTCGACCTCAGGAGGCGCCATGGTGGTGCGGAATGCGTTCACTTAATCAAGCGGTCGCTGATGTGTCTTCGTTCGCCTTGCCTGACATGATTGCCCATATCTCGGCCATGTCGGCGAATATGTCCCTGGCCAGGTCAGCGAGCGTGGAGAGCCTGTGCGTGCCTGTCCCCGATACCCACATCCCGTTCAGGATGATGATGATCGCGCTTGCCTCGTGCAGGGCGATTCCCGCTGCCAGGTTCATTTCGAAGCCCATCAGAACGGCCGAGACGAGCATGAGAGTTACTGTTACGGAGATAGCTATGTTGGCGTAGACGACCCTGCGGGTCCTCTTCGCCAGCCCCACCATGCGGGACAGGGCCCGGGGGTCCTGCCCCGGGATCAGCACGTCTGCGGCGTCCAGGTTGACCTGGTCCCCGCTGCCCACGGCCACTCCTATGTCTGCGGCGGCGAGCGCGCCTGCGTCGTTGAAGCCGTCGCCGGCCATCATCGTCCTGGTGCCCGAGGACCTGCTGGTGACGTACTCCGCCTTGCCCTCGGGATCGACCCCGCCCCTGCAGAGCGAGGGGTCCATTCCTATCGCCCTGGCGAATGCCTCCACGCTTGCCTGCTCGTCGCCGCTCAGGATCTCGACCCTCACCCCGTGGGACCCCAGCTCGCTGATCGTCTCCAGGACCCCGTCCCTGGCGTCATCGTGGGCGAAGCCGATCACGGCGATGGCAGTCCCGTCCACGGACAGGACGCTGGCACCGGTCCCGGCCTTCCTTGACTTCTCCAGTGCCTCCTCGATGTCGGGGGGTAGCGAGGCTCCCTCGGCGAGGAGCCAGTCCGCCCTGCCCAGCATCACCGGCTTTCCCCTCAGGCTGCCTGACACGCCGGCGTCGCCGTCCCTGATGCCGCTGATGCTCATCGGCTTTAGCGAGCGGTTGTCCGCCTCGCTCAGTATGGTCTTGGCGTAGGGGTGGTTGGAGCGGGCCTCGAGTCCGGCGGCTATCCGGAGCGCCCTGGACTCGTCCTCCCCGCTGGAAACGGTGATCGCGGATATCGTCGGCTGACCGCTGGTGAGCGTGCCCGTCTTGTCCAGCAGGGCCAGCTCGACCTCGGCCGCCGACTCCAGAACGTCCCCCCCTCTGGCGATCAGCCCGAACGAGGATGCGGTGGTGAGCGCGGCCGCGTGGGGTACGGGGGAGGCCAGGAGCAGGGAGCAGGGGCACGATACCACCCAGAGCAGGAGGGTGGTGAGTATCGCCTGCTCGGTGGTTCCGGTGAACAGGAATCCGATTATCGGGGCCGCGAATACGACCATCGGGGTCCAGATCAGGGTGAAGCTCTCTATTGCGCTCTGTGTCCTGGTCGGCTGGTCCTTGTAGTGCCTGACTAGGTCGATGAGGCTGGAGAGCCTGGTCTCGTCGGCCGTGGCCTCTGACTTGATCACAAGGGGGCCTCGGGCCAGGACGAGCCCGGCCTCCACCCTGTCCCCCTCGCTCACTGGGATGGGGATGGGCTCGCCGGTCAGGGGCGCCCTGTCTATGGCGCCGGAGCCTTCCACGATGATGCCGTCCACGGGGACAGTCTCCCCGGACCTCACCTCGACCATCTCCCCTACCTCCAGTGCCTCGATGGGGACCAGGTCGTTGTCGCAGTCCATGGCATTGGCTGAAATCATGGGGATCGGCTGGACCACGGAGAGCGACCTCTCGCCCCCGGTGTGCTTGGGCTTGTCCTTGGTGACCACCCTGGCCCTCCTGGGAAGCCTATCCAGACCCCCCTGCATAGATTCCCTCGCCCTGATCAGGGCCCTGTTCTCCAGGTGAGACGCGAAGGCGACCAGCGAGACCACCATCAGCGCCTCGACTAGCTCCCCCAGTGCAAGGGCGCCCAGGACGGCCAGGGATGTGAGCACCTGGAATCCGACGACCCTGTTCTGCAGGCTGGCAATCGCCTCCTGGAACATCTGGTGGCCCGCGAAGGCGACGCCCCCGAGCGCCAAAACCCAGGCGATCAGCACAGGGATCTGCTCTGACCCCTCGATGGCGGCCACCAGAAGAATCAGGGGGATCGAGAGGAATGCCGCGAGTAGCTGGATCTGGTCCTTCCTGAATCCGGAGTCCCTCATGGGTGCAAGCCTGAAGCCTGCCCCCAGTACCTGTGAAAGCTTGTTCTCCGACGCGCCCCTCAGTTCGGGGTCTGAGATCCAGACTCGCTGGATGTCCACGCCTCCCTTGCCGATTCTAGCATCCAATACTCCGGGGATGTTGAGCAGCCATTTCTTCAGCCCCTTGGAGTCCACCCCGAGTCTCGAGGCCAGGCTCTCGGGGTTGGCCCCGACGGCCCTCAGCCACCCCATGTCCGGTTCGTGGCCTAGGCTGGATAGGACCGATGAGGCCCTCGAAACCGTGCCGTTAGAGATGTCCTGTGATATCTCCACCGTCCCGTCGGCAACGGAGATCTTGCAAGACTCCACTCCGGGCAGGCGGTTGACCGCCCTGGACGCCTTCATTGCGCAGTCCGGGCAGTCCATCCCCCTTATCCCCCAGTCGAACTGGTGGACCCCGTCCATCGAGATCTCCAGAGCATCGTCGTCCATGGCCTCGGGGGCTTGGGGCTCCGTCGTTGGCCTCTGCCTTCTCTGGATGGCCTTGGGGATCCCCATCTTGGGGAGAGAGATCTTCCTTTGTGCCGGCTTTGCCGGTTCGCCCCCGTCCTCGTCGTCATCGAGGAAAAGGTAATCCTCGGACTCCTCGGACATGGCTACCCCAATATCTGGTATCGCTTGAACATGATGCTCCACTGTCGGTGGTATCTTGAATGCGCGGCGGTTCCCTAGGGCGTGGTAGAGGTTCCTGACCCAGGTGACTGGGACATGGTAGTTTTCGACGTCGATGGGACTATGCTCGACGTGGACGGGTTCCACGATGAGCTAGTGCATCTCGCAAGGAGGGTGGACAGGGAGGTCATGACGGTCTCACTGGCTTCGGGTCGTACTCTGCCCAATGTCACGCCAATCATGCAGGCCATTGGCGCATCCGGGTTCATCGTCGCTGAGAACGGCGGGATGGTCTGGGACAGCACGGAGGGCCATGAGATACTGTCCCTATCCGATGGTTCGAGGGCGAAGGCCGCCGCAGAGTGGCTTGCCACCAAGATTGAGGGCTTGGACCCGAGGGGGATCGAGTCCAACAGGTGGAGGGAGACGGAGTGGTGCCTGAAGGAGACTGACCAACACGATCTGATGAGTCAGCTGATCTCCGACAGCGAGTGGTCCGACCTTGAGGTAGTCCCTACAGGCTTCGCCGTCCACATTGTCAAGCCGGGCATAGACAAGGCGAACGGACTGAGGATTGCCCTGGAGAGGAGGGGTGTCGATCCTTCTAGGGTGATAGCCTGCGGTGACGCCCAGAACGACATTCCGATGTTCAATCTGGTCGGCTTCTCTGTTGCGGTGAATGACGAGTACCCCGGGGTCGTTGAGGCGGCTGACTGCCTTACCGACAGTCGTGGCAAGGAAGGTTCCGTCGAGCTCCTCAGGGCGCTGCTGGGATAGCGGCTATTGGTGCAGGCGGCAGGATTCGAACCTGCGAAGCGCTATGCAGAGGATCTTGAGCCCTCCCCCTTTGACCACTCGGGTACACCTGCACCCCCCGGAGAGTAGACGTGAATTTGATTCTCCCGCATGGTGGATGTCTCATTTTTGCAAGGAATTGTTGATGTATCTCCGCTGTGGCATGCTCGATAGGTCGTGATTATGTCGGACGCCTCGGATTCTCGTCGTCTATCTAGAAACGAGCTTGAGGCAGTGCATAAATCGCTAATTGAGGTAACCAGGAAGCAGAAGAGCACCGATTCCCCAGTGGATGTCTGGATGCCGGATGGGATGAGCTTCTGGGATGCCATAGGGCAGCTCCTGCAGAACATGGAGGCAGAGCTCTCCGAGACGATAAGGGAGGAGGGGATGACTGCAAAGGCCCAACTCCTGTCAAGGAGGCTCGGGGTTGCGAGGACCTGCGTGAGGGACCTGACCAGGATCCGGCTGGTTGCATTCACCCGGCACGCTGTGATATCTAATCTGCTCAGCTCGGGGAATGCCGACGGATCTTCTGCCGGTTTCCAAAGGATCGAGTGGAACAGGCACGACCCGGCCGAGAGGGTGTTCTACAACGGGGTCCGGGAGCTCACTGAGAAGTACAAGTTTGCGACATCTTGGTCGTCGATGCTGGGCTCGTCGGAGCCGGATCCGGAGAGCGTCGTCGCTGAGGTCAGCGAGACCCTCATGGATTTCACTGAAGAGGCACCAGCGGTTCCCGCCCCGAAGATCCAACCAGCCCCCCAGGAGGGTCATTGGGAGGAGCCCGACTTCGACGAGGAGGACAGAATCAGGGCGATGGACGACTTCCCCGAGCACGCGACCTCTACCGCGGAGTCCAGAAGCAACCAGGGAGAGTCCCAGGAAGAGTCCGACGACCTTGTTCGGATCAAGGTCCTCAAGGACGTCGAGGACCCGATCATGATGGAGGATGGGTCCGAGGTTGTCCTGGAGGAGGGTGACGTTGAGTTCTGCCCGACTCTGATAGCGGAAGTTCTGATTTCGGCCGGCCTCGCAGAAGCCGCACCGGTTTAGAGGCAAGTTCTAACGCTCATACCAAGACGTAGCAAAGAGGAAGAAATATGGCAGGAGAGGTTTCCAATTCCCAGATAAAGAAATACAGGAAGTCGTTCGAAGGCGACGACTCGGCGAGGGTGGCACAGAATGCTGTGAGCAACAACGATTTGCCTGGACTGGCCCTCAGCAGGGACATCCTACAGAACATGGACTTCTCCTTCAGCACCAAGCTGGACGACTGGTCAGTGACCAACCAGATGAGGAGCGGGAGGTGCTGGCTCTTCGCCACTCTGAACCTGTTCAGGGTCGGGGCGATGAAGAAGATGAACATGAAGGACTTCGAGTTCAGCCAGTCGCACCTGCACTTCTGGGACAAGCTGGAGAGGTCGAACCACTTCCTGGAGGCCATAATCGAGACCTCAGATCGCCCCGTTGACGACAGGACGATCCACTTCCTGCTGAGCGACCCCATAGGCGATGGCGGGCAGTGGAACATGGCGATGAACCTGATCAGGAAGCACGGACTAGTGCCCATGTCAGCCTACCCGGAGTCTCACAGCAGCAGCAGCACAAGGTGGATGAACACCGTCCTGAAGGACATACTTAGGTCCTCAGCCAGCGAGATAAGGGGGATTCTGGACAACGGCGGATCCGAAAAGGAGGCGAGGGAGCACAAGGAGGCTAGGATGTCGGAAATCTGGAAGATCCTCTGCATCCACCTGGGGACGCCTCCGGAGAGTTTCGACTGGCAGTGGAGGGACAAGGACGGTGAGTTCCACAGGAAGGGAGAGATGACTCCCGTGGAGTTCGCCGAGGAGTACGTGGACGTCGACTGGGAGAACTACGTCTGCATAGTAAACGACCCGAGGAACGAGTACTACAGGACCTACACGGTTGACTACCTTCAGAACGTTTCAGGGGGGCCCCCAGTGGTGTACCTGAACGTTCCATCCGACGAAATGAAGTCCGTGACCCAGAAGATCCTGGAGGACGGGACCCCTGTGTGGATGGGTTGCGACGTGGGGAAGCAGATGGAGAGGAAGAGGGGTTTGTGGGATGCCAACCTGTACGAGTTGGAGGGCCTGTACGGGGTCAGCTTCGGAATGGGGAAGTCGGATAGGCTGAGGTTCGGGCAGACGATGATGACCCACGCGATGCTATTCACCGGGGTTGACGTTGTTGACGGCAAGCCGAGGAGATGGAGGGTCGAGAACTCGTGGGGAGCGGAGAACAGCGGGGAGAAGGGCTTCTTCACGATGAACGACAACTGGTACGACGAGCACATGTTCGAGATCGCCGCGCCCCTCGACTACCTCACCGAGGAGATGTCTGCTGGTTTGGAGGGGGAGCCGGTCTCCCTGCCGGCCTGGGACCCGATGGGATCGCTAGCAAGGGAAGAGGCGCTTTCGTAGCCTTCAGTTCAGGTTCCTGAGTGAAAGCTCGATCGTCACCGAGTCCGGGATAGGAATCCTGAGGACCTTCCGCAGCGACTTCTCGTCCTTCGCGGTGTTGGTAACCAGCTCGAGCAGCCTCTTGTGGACCCTCATCTCCCAGTGGTCCCACGTCTCGGAGCCCTCTCCATCGGGGCTCTTCCTGCAGGGGACGACCAGTCTCCTCGTCGGGAGCGGTATTGGGCCCCTCAGGTCAACGCCGGTCTCATCCGAGATTGCCTTGATCTGCTGGCAAACGATGTCGACGTCCTCGTGGTTGTCGCCGGTCAGCTTTATCGTTGTGACAACCGGCATCCGTTTCACCAGCGTCGCATCACTTCTTCTCGATCTTCATGCAGACGCCAGCGGCCACGGTCTTGCCCATGTCCCTGATCGCGAACCTGGATAGCTCCGGGAACGCATCCATCT
>PBOU01000216.1 GCA_002724415.1 Planctomycetaceae bacterium | reverse complement strand
GGCCTTGACCAGCGCCGCCAGGTCGATGACCTTCTGGGCGTCGTGGCCGGGGATCGAGGCCAGGGCTCCGATCGCGACATCGTGCAGGGTTTCTCCACCACCGACGGACAGCGCCGATGAGGGGATCGCCCGCTTGCCAAATCCGGGGCCCTGCCAGTTGACTACCAGCCCGTCGCTTCCACCGTTGTCGAAGTAGGTCACGATCAGCGGGTGGGCACCGGCCGGAAGGTTGATCGCCCCGGACTTCTCGATCATCCCATGCAGGCCGTCATTGTTGACGACCAGTTTCTTGTCGACGTAGATCCGTGAACCGTCGTCGGAGTTGGTGAAGAACGTGTAGCGTCCAGACTTGGGGACGTGGATCGACCCGGTGAATCTCAGGGCGAACCGGTCGTTCTGCTTCTTTTGTGGGACGTCCTTCTTGATGGCCGGCACGATGCCGCTCCCCTTGGGGGTCATGGCGGCCAGCGTTTCAACGGCGACGTTCTTGCCGCTGGGGAAGAAGTAGTCGACCTTGATGCCCTGTTGCACCAGTGCCGATCCGGACTGTTCGGATTTCAGCGTTGTGGGCAGTTCGACAGTCAGGGGCTGAACCTTGTTGTAGAGGTTTCCACGGAGCCTGGCGTTGGTGATGGCCGGGACGGCGTCGAGGAAGTCCCGGAGACGAGTCTTGCTGGTCGAGGCGGCCAACAACGCGTCATCACCGGTGCCGTCTGAAGCGATCCAGGCCACGTAGGCCAGCCGGCGAACCGAGTCGTTCTTGCTCGAGACGGCAAGTTTTTCGATCCGGTCGGACACGGCGGCCAGGTCTTTTTGAGGCTGCGAAGCGAGCAGTGGACCGATGGCGGCCAGGCCGGCGGCTGGACTCTTGGTGTCGCGTTCCTCGATGAGATCCAGCAGCAGGCCGGTGGGCGCTGTTTTTCGGATCGAGGCCAGGGCAACCAGCGAGTTCTTGAGGTTGGCGGCCGGGACGTTGGGCCGTGACAGGATCGCCTCGTGAACCGCTTCGGTGGGTTTCAGTTTCAGCAGGTCGGCGACACTGGCGTTACGGAGCACGTAGGACTGGGCGGCCTTGGAGAGTGGTTTGCCCGAGGCGACGGCCTCCTGGACGATCTTGTCCACCGACAATTGGCTGCGGGCGAAGTTCAGGACATTGGTGAGTTCCGGGTCGGTGGGACGAGTGGCGACCTCGAAAACCGCCTCGGCCGCGGCAAGCCGTTCGAAGGACACGGAGGCCTTGACCGCCTCGGCCCGGACCAGTGGCGACTTGTCCCGGGCACCGGCCACAAGGATTTTCTGCCAACCGGGGATCTTCTCACCCCAGTGTCCCAGCGTGCGGATGGCTGCGGCGCGGATTTTTTCCTCTTCGGCTTCCAGGACCCGGAGCAACAGGCTCTGGTTGGCCACGCGGTGTTCCTCGAATACCCACAGGCATTCCAGCAGTGCCTGGGCTTCATCCCGCTTGGCCGACACCCTGTTGACGTCGAGTGTTTTTGCGAAGCCGCCCACGGCGGCAACGATGTCGTTGGTGGGACGTCCGCTGAGTTCCAACCGGGCACGGTAGCGGATTCCGTTGGCCGGCGAGAAGAAGTGGCCACAGACCTCGGCGATCGGCTTGCCCTTCATCTTGATGGCCGGTGTCAACGGGCGCCCGGGGTAACTGACCCGGTAGATGCGGCCGTGGGCGTGGTCGCGGTTGGGGTCTCGCATGTTGTGTTGCATGTGTCCGATCAGGACGTTGCACCAGTCGGAAACGTACAGGGCGCCGTCGCCACCGATCTCGATGTCGGTCGGGCGGAAGTTGGGGTCGGTGGAAACGAGAATCGGGTCGATCTCGGTCGCCGTGATGTCGGCCCCGTTGAACTTCACCTCGTGCTGCAGCACGCCCTGGAAGCCGATCGTGTTGCAGATCAGGAAGTTGCCGTTGGTGTTTTCGGGGAAGTGCGTGCTGGAGAGGATGCCGGTGGCGGCGACCGGACGCACCCGTTTGCGAAACCATTGCTTGTTGCCCCGTCCCTTGCCGACGTTGACGTAACTGCCGGTGCCCCCTGTGCCGTCGTTGGCGAACTGGAATCCCCAGCGATCAAAGCAGTCGCCGTGTGGGTTGGGGCCGATCGGGAAGTGGAATTCGACCTCGAATGTCCGCGGGTTGAAACGGTGGACCCCGGATTGTCCCGACCGGTAGGTGCGGGTTGGGGTCTCCATGTTGGCGATGTTGAAGATACCCCGTGACCAGTACAGCCAGCCGTCGGGACCGATCACCAACGCATTGGCCGAGTGGTGTGTGTCGGCACTGGAGATGCCCTGCAGCATGCGGATCTTGACGTCAGCCTTGTCGTCGCCATCGGTGTCCTTGAGAAACCAGATCTCGGGTGCAGCGGCGACCAGCATGCCGCCGCCCCAGAACTCGAACCCGGTGACGCTGTTGAGCTTGTCGGCAAAAATTACGCAGCGGTCGGCCACGCCGTCACGATTGTCATCGGGCAGGCAGAGGATGCGGTCGGTTCGTGGTTCGGTGGGGTTCCAGTGCGGGTAGGAGGGCCAGACCGAGGCGAACAGTCGTCCGTCGGTGTCGACGGCCATCTGGACCGGGTTGACCAACTCGGGGAATTTCTCTTCCGAGGCAAACAGGTTGACTTCCATGCCCTTGGCGACCCGCATCCGTTCGATGGCCTTGCGGCCTCCCAGGTAGGGGTGGCGTCCGCCGGCCAGTGGGCCGGGCTTGTTCGTCTTGACCTGCAGCAAACCGGGGATGTTGTTGTCGACGACCTTGTGCTTGCGGCCTGCGGCGACGGCCCAGATCAACTGGTCGCGGTTTCCCGTCATCACGTCGAAGATCTGCATCTCGCGTTGCATCACGTCGGCGTTGGATTGGCCGAACCAGGCCAAGCGAGATCGTCCTCCGAAGACGTTGTAGCCGTCGACGACCCGGTAGCGACTGAACCAGTAGTAGCTCTTCTCGAGCACGGCAGCCTGCAACTTCTCGATCTCGGCACTGTCGCGAAGGTCACTCTTTGTGTTGCCGAAGAGTTGTCTCATGATCACGCCGGCCAAAAGACGATTGCCATGGTCGAGCAGGTGGATGCCGTTGAGCGTCAGGTGGGTCGCGTTCTCGGCATAGAGTTGTCGGGACGGTGCAAAGAGGTCGACAAACTGAATTTTCTGCGTGGCACAGACCTGCTGCATGGCCTGGGTGTAGAGGGCCAGGTTGCGATTGTTCTTGGTGCCGTCGGGCAAGTGAGGGCTGTTGAGGTTCTCGTGGCCGATGGGCGAGAACACGACGATCCGGGGGGCGGACTTGCCGTTGTACTTCTGGCCCTTCATGCCGGTGAGCATGTCGGCGAGATCCTTGCGGAAGGCGGGCAGGCCGTCGGGGCCTCGCAGTGCCTCGTTGTAACCGAAGAAGCAGAACACGACGTCGGCCTTGACCTTGGCCAGCCACTGGTCGGGATTGCCGAAGTTGGCCGAACGGGGCCGTGTCTTCACCTCGTCACCGGTGAAGCCGAGGTTTCGTATCGTGAGTCGGTGCTGGGGAAATTCGGCCTGGAGGTATGTCTCCAGCCACCCGTGATGCTGCATGCGGTCGGCCAGGTTGTTGCCGATGATCGCGATGTGGTCGCTGGGATTGAGCACGAGCGAGTCGGCGGCGTCGACCCGAGAGACTCCCGGTGTTGCTGCGATCAGCAGGATGGCGGCCAGGAAACGGAGCAGCAGGGTGGTGGTGTTGGACATCGGGAGAATCTCTTGTCGGGGTGTCTCGAGCGAGTGCCGCTGGATTCAAAAAACGGCCCGGCGGTCATGAAGACCACCGGGCCGGTAAAACACGTCGTATAAGGACGAGCCTGGAAGCGGCCTACCTGGCTACTTCTTCTTGGCGTCTTTCTTGGCGTCCTTCTTCACTTCCTTCTTGGCCGGCGGGTTGACCGCCTTCTCGTACTTGGCCTTGGCATCGGCAGCGGCCTTGGTGGCGGCGTCGGATGCTTTCTTGCTGGCATCGGCCTTCTTCTTGGCGTCGTCAGCTTTCTTCTTGGCGTCGGCGGCCTTCTTGGTGGCGTCGGTGTTGGCCTTGTCGGCAGCCGTCTTGGCCTCCGTCGCCTTCTTCACCGCCTCGGCGGTTTTCTTCTTGTCGTCGTCGGTCTTGGCGTCCTTGGCCTTGGCCTGTGCGTCGGTCAGGGCCTTGGCGGCGGCTGTGGCCTTGGTCTTGGCGTCGGCGGCAACCTTGGCGGCGTCGGTCGATGCCTTGGCGGCTGCGGTCGATGCCTTGGCGTCCGCGTCGGATGTCTTTTTCGACTCAGTGGCCTTCTTGGCCGAGGTTTCCGTTTCGGTCTTCAGGGCCGCGAGTGCTCGCTTGGCGTCGATTGCCGCCCGCCGCTTTTCGACCTCGGGGTCCGGGATCACTCTCAGGCCAGCCACGGCGGTCTTGATCGACTTGATTCCACCCTCGCTGATCTTGGTTTCCCAGATGTAGAGTTTCTTGAGTTTCTTCAATCCGGAGAGGTGCTTCAGACCACCGTCGGTCACGGCGGTGCCGTAGACGTTGAGGTACTGGAGGTTGGCAAGTCCCTTGAGGTGGGCCAGTCCGGCGTCGGTGACCTTGGTCTTTTCCAGGTGAAGTCGTTCGAGCCCACCCAGTCCGGCGATTGATGCCAGTCCGGCGTCGGTGACCTCGGTCCCGCGCAGGTTCAGCGAATGGATGTGCTTGATCGCCTTGAGCGGTTCGAGTTGCTTGTCGCCGATCTTGCCGTCGGCCAGGTGGTAGGCAACATCGAGTCGACCATCGTTCTGGGCGACCTCGAGTACCGAGCCGCCGAATTTCTTGATTGCGGCGACGGCTGCTTTTTCGGCAGCAGTGAGGACAACCTTCGGGGGAGCCTTTTCCTTTTTCTCGGCCTTTTTGTCTTCCTGGGCCATTGCCCCCAGCGGTCCGCCGACCAGAAGCGTCAGTGTCAAGAATGCGATCAAGCTCCGCATGCCAGTCTCCTCCACGATCATCCCGAAGGTGTACGGGCCAAACCGTGGCCCACAAGTGCGTTGGATTGTACCAGCAGGAAGGGCGATTCGGAAAGCAACAGCGGACCGGCATCCGTATTGTTTGGTTCTTCGAACTGGTATCGCCCCGATAGCGGCAATCGACTAGTTTCCGTCTGCCCGCAGTCGTCGAGAGTCCCGCGATGGCGACAATTCCAGTTTCACGATCCTCCAGCACACCAATCCACCGGCTCGGCGCTGCCGTGTTGTCGGTAGTTGAGGGCGTTGGAGACTTCTCGCTGTTTTCCGTTGGTGTGCTCCGCCAGGTGATCGTGGGCCGGTCGCGTCGCCGGGTGATGCTCGAAACGATGTACAACGTCGGGGTCGGCAGCATTCCAGTGGTCGTGGTCACCGGTGTGTTCATCGGCATGGTCCTGGCCGTGCAGGGGTTCGCCTCGTTTCACCACCTGGGGATGGAAACCCGAATCGGTTCGGTGATCAACGTGTCGTTGGTCAAGGAACTGGGGCCGGTGCTGGCGGCAACGATGCTGGCCGGGCGGGTGGGCAGTGCGATGGCGGCCGAGTTGGGGACGATGCGTGTGACCGAACAAATTGACGCCATTCGTGCGTTGGGCGCCAATCCGGTACGGCAATTGGTGGTGCCCCGTTTCCTGGCCTGTTTTCTGTTGATTCCGGTGCTGACGATTGTCGCCGATACGGTGGGGATCATCGGCGGTTGGGCTTTTTCGACCCAGGCGCTGGATGTCAACAGCCATTTCTACTGGAACCACAGCCGATCGTTTGTCACGGCGTTCGACGTAACAACAGGCTTGATCAAGAGCGTGTTTTTCGGTGGGGCGATCGCGCTGGTGTCGTGTTATCACGGATTTCATTGCGAGGCGGGTGCCAAGGGGGTGGGACGGGCGGCGACGGTTTCGTTTGTCGTGTCGTTCGTTGCCATCCTGGCTCTCGACTTCTTTCTCGGCCTGTTGTTGGACACCAGCTACCGCATGGCCTATCCCGCGCCCCCGTCTCTTTTGTAGTTGGCCGCGGAGCGACCTTTCACTTTCCAGGAATTGACAGAATCGGGACGTTTTTCGATGTCGGTTTTCGCATCGCCAGTTCATGCCGCGTCTCCACCGCCCTCGGATCTCCGGGCGGAAATGCACCCGGTGTCACTGCGAGGAGTGGGGCGTCGATTCGGGGACCAGCACGTGCTGAGGAATCTCTCGATTGCAGTTCGCGATGGCGAGACGCTGGTGGTGATCGGTGAAAGCGGGTGCGGAAAAAGTGTGACGTTGAAACTGATGATGTCCCTGATGGCGCCAACCGTGGGCGAGGTGTTCTGGGGCGGGCAGTCGGTGGGCGAGATGGAGCGACGGGAACGGGACCAACGACGACTGACGTTTGGATACCTCTTCCAGAACTCGGCCTTGTTCGACAGTTTCGACGTCTATGAAAACGTCGCCTTTGGACTGCGGGAGATGGGTGAGCGGGACGAGGCGACGATTCGGTCGGTCGTGATCGATCGACTCGAGGAGGTGGGCTTGTCCGGCGAGATCTGTACAAACCGGCCGGCCGAGTTGTCCGGTGGGATGAGGAAACGAGTCGCCCTGGCGCGGGCGCTGGCGTTGGAGCCGTCGGTGATGCTCTATGACGAGCCAACGACAGGGCTGGACCCGGTGATGACCGGGGTGATCAATCGATTGATTTGCGAGGTTCGTCAACGGCGGCCGGTCACCAGTGTCGTGGTCACCCACGACCTGTCGACAGTGCGGACTGTTGCCGACCGCGTGGTGATGCTCGAGCCGGTTTCGCGGCTCTCGGCTGACGAACCCCAGGCCATTTTTTCCGGGACCGTTGCCGAGGCATTGGCGTCGGACGATCGCCGCGTGTCTGCATTCATGCAGGGCGGAGTCCCGGCGTTGGAGAGGGATGCGGGATGACCGAACGACAATTGCAATTCCGTGTGGGCCTGATGGTGATCATCTCGGGGGTGTGCGCCGCGGTGATGATCTTGCAGTTCGGTGAGTTTCGTTCGTTGTGGCAGAAGCCGGTGACGGTCGCGATTCACTTTCCTGCTGCCGCCGGTGTTCAACCCGGTGGGCCGGTGGAGATGAACGGTGTGTCGATCGGCGTGGTGCGCGACGTGTCGATCGATCGCCGTCGCGGCGGCGCCCGGGTCGTCGTCGACCTCGAACCCCGTTTTGCCGTTTGCACCGATGCCCGGCCACGATTGGTGATGAGCCTGTTTGGTGACACCACCGTCGAGTTCACGCCGGGTGGACGCGGGCGGAAGGTTCGGAGTGGGGACCTGTTGAAGGGGGAATCGGCGGTCGACCCGATGCAACTGGTCTCTCGGCTGGATGAACAACTGCGGACGACCATGACCTCTCTTGAAGCCACAAGTCGCCAGTGGTCGGACGTGGCCGAAAATATCAACGGACTGGTCGGCGGGCGTCGTGGAGAACTGGAACGGGCGATCAGCCAGTCAGCCGATGCGCTCGGACAATTCTCCCGGACCATGGCCACCGCCAACGACCTGTTTGCCAACGCCAACCAGGTGCTTGGGGACCCTCGTCAGCAACAGAACCTGAAGCGGTCCCTGGATGCGTTGCCACGGCTGGTTGGTGAGACCGAATCGACACTGCGAGCCGTCCGTGCGACGGTGCTGACTGTGAATGGAAACCTGGAGAACCTGCAGGGGGTGACGGATCCATTGGCCCGACGTGGCGGTTCGATCGTTGGTCGGCTCGACAAGACCCTGGGAAATCTCGAGATGCTAACCGGTGACCTGTCGCGATTCTCGCGGACGGTCAACACCCCGGAGGGGTCACTGAACCGTCTGGCGCGTGACCCGGCTCTGTATCGCAATCTCAACGAATCGGCGACGTCACTCTCGGTGTTGCTGAAGAATATCGAACCGGTGATTCGCGACCTGCGGATCTTCAGCGACAAGGTGGCACGACATCCCGAGTTGCTGGGTGTCGGCGGTGCGTTGAAGGGAAGTGCCGGGGTGAAGGAAGTTCCACGGTCGGCAGGACGCCGTCCGACGATTCCCCGCTAGAGGACGGTCACTTCCCGATCCGGGAGTCCGTTCGCAGGGAATTGGCCCGGTCGAGCAATTCGTTCTGCGGGACGACGACCTGTGGCTCGAGCGTGAATCGGATCTCGCGGCGGTCCGAGACATGGCCGGGGGAGAAGTTGTCGGAGAGGAAGTCGAGCGGGGGCATCTGGTACCAGGGAGTCGAAATGCGGACCTTCTCGGTCTTTGTTTCAAACCCGGGTTTGACCAGCCGCACTTCCCGGGTGGCGTAGTAGGTGAAATCAACGGCGGTCGGGGTGAATCCGGCTTCCTTGCCGTCGACGAACACGCGGGCCCCGTCGGGTTGACTGCGGATTGTCAGTCGGCGATGTACGCAACCGCTGGAAACGATTGCCAGCAGCAGGGCGACCAGCAGGGTGTTCTGGCGGGCGACTGTCACGAGAGGACTCCAACGCATCATGCGGGGCGGGATAATAATTCCGTACCGCGTGATACGGCAAGACCGTTCCGGCCGTCCTCTTGCCGATGCCTGAAACCGGATGATAGACTCCGGCGGCAATTCCGCTCGCGGTTCGTGGACACGGAGGTCACGATGGTTCTGGCCCGATCGATTCGGCGTAAGCTGGTCGTCGGCCTTGCGCTGGTCCTGGTCATGATGGCCACGCTGTCGATCAGCGGGCTGGGGGGCCTGTGGTCGTACCGGCAGGCGGTTCGCGAGTTGAATTTCAGTGTCTTCGAGGCTCCCGACCGGGAGCGACTTGAGGCCGAGTTGGCGGCGTTGGCCACCCCTCTGCTTGATGAGTCGACAGGGGTTCTCCGGCAGGAACTTGTCGATCGACATCGGGATGCGACGGCGGCTCTCGCCGAATACCGCAGTCGCTGGGGACAGTTGGAGCGCTCTCCGGAACACCAGGCGAATCGGCCGATTTCACGACAGTTGTTGGCGCAACTGGATCGACAACTGCTGGAAATCGGTCACTCGATTGATGGGGCAGGGCGATTGGCCACCGCTGGCCGGGAGGAATTGCGAATACAGGTCGCTGCGAGCCTGAGGACGGCACGGTCGTTGCCGGATCCGCGGGCGGGCCTGAGGGGGCGACTCCGCGAGGCGGACCGGGCGTTGGCGTCACGTACTCGGTGGCTGGTGGGATCGACCATCGCGGCGGTCCTGCTGTTTGTGGCTTTCGTGCACGCGGGGTACCGCTGGGTGTTTCAGCCCATCCGTGCCTTGCACGAGGGAGCGCGTCGCGTCGCACAGGGGGACCTGGATTACCGCGTCGAGTTGTCGACCCGGGACGAGATGGCCGAACTGGCCGAATCGTTCAACCAGATGACCGATCGGTTTCGAGACATCCGGGACGACCTGGATGGCCAGGTCCGGGACCGCTCCCGGCAGTTGGTCCGATCCGAACGCCTGGCCGGGGTTGGATTCTTGGCCGCGGGGGTGGCTCACGAGATCAACAACCCGTTGGCAGCGATCGCGATGGCCGGCGAGAGCCTGCAGGAACGGCTCGAAGCATTGCTGGGCCAGGCGGCGCCGGATGAACAGAAGGTGATTCGGCAGTACGCGGAGATGATCGGGCGTGAAGCCTTCCGTTGCCAGGAAATCACCGCGCGCCTGCTCGATTTCTCGCGGGGCCAGGACGCTTCACGCGCGCCTCACGACCTGGTCAAGCTGGTCAACGAGGTGTTGGCACTGGTCGGACACATGAGCCGGTTCCGTGACCGTTCGATCACGTTTTCGGCAGGCAGTTCATGCCAGTTGGAGATCAATGGTCCACAGATCAAGCAGGTGATTCTCAACCTGATTGCCAATGCACTGGAATCGACCAGCGAGAGAGGGCGTCTGGACATCGAGTTGACCAGCCAGACCGACCTGGTGACGTTGAGTTTTGCCGACGACGGGTGCGGGATGACGTCCGAGACGATAGAGAATCTCTTCGAGCCATTCTTCACGACCAAGTCGACCGGCAAGGGGACCGGGCTGGGACTGTCGATCAGCCACCGGATTATCAGTGATCACGGTGGGACGATCGAGGCGAGCAGTGACGGGGCGGGGCAGGGCAGCCAGTTCCGCTTGCAGTTGCCCCGACGATCCGAGCACATCGATTCGGACTGGGTCGGCCGGGCCACATCCGACGGCCTGGCAGAGAGTGTTGTCGAGAAGACAATTGAGACGGATGGGGAATTCTGATAAGAGTGGGGCCGCGGACGGGGTCACGGTCGATCTCGATGAGCCGCAGGGATGTTACCAGGGAGTGGGCAAAGGCGTGGACAGCAGGGACGCTGGTGGATTGCAAGTCGATCGGTCGACGGCGGTGGCTCCTCTGAGAGTCCTGTTTGTCGACGACGAGACACCGATTCGCGAGGTGATGCGAATCGAGTTGCCGCGGATGGGCCACGAGGTGACCGTTTGCGAGGACGGCGAAGCCGCGGTGGCGGTTTTGGGCGAACAGCATTTCGACGCGGCCATCGTCGATCTGAAAATGCCCGGGATTTCCGGCTGGGAGGTCACCGACCACATCAAGCAGGTGTCGCCGGAAACGTTCGTGATCATCCACACCGGTCATGGTGACATGCAGCAGGCCATCAAGGCCGTCCGGCATCATGCCAACGATTTTCTCAACAAGCCGTGCAAGTTGCTGGATATCCAGCAGGCGCTGGCCCGGGCCGCCGACTGGCGGCAACAGACTCGTAAGACCCAGGCACTGGAAACGCGGCTGAAGGCGATTGAAGGATCGACCGAATTGGTCGGCCAGACTGCCGCGATGCAACAGGTCGCGACCCTGATTGAACGGGTGGCTCCGACCGATTCGAGCGTGTTGGTGCTGGGCGAGACCGGGACCGGTAAAGAACTTGTCGCCCGACGCGTCCACGAATTGAGTGCAAGACGCGAAATGCCCTTTGTGCCGGTCAACTGCGGCGCGTTGCCGGAACACCTGGTGGAGAGTGAATTCTTCGGCCACCGCAAGGGAGCTTTTACGGGGGCCGACAGGTCCAGGACCGGATTGTTCGAGGTGGCGCATGGCGGCACGCTGTTCCTGGATGAACTGGGTGAACTCGACCGGTCGATGCAGGTCAAGCTGTTGAGGTTTCTCGAGTCGGGAGAGATCCGCAGGGTGGGCGAGAATGACCCATTGCACGTGGATGTCCGGATCGTCTGTGCGACCAACGGGGACCTGTCCGAGATGGTGGGGACAGGTGAATTTCGCGAGGACCTGTATTTCCGGGTCAACACGTTTGAGATCCCTTTGCCGCCGTTGCGTGATCGCAAGCCGGACCTGCCGTTGTTGGCCGCCGCGTTGCTGGCCCGGGCCAGGAAGCGGCCGGTGGATGATGATGAGCAATTGTCCGCCGAGGTGCTCACGGGACTCGCGGCTCATGACTGGCCGGGCAATGTCCGGGAACTGGCCAATGCCATTGAACACGCCGTGATCATGGCCGGAGATCGGACGATTGCTGTCGAGCATCTCCCCGTGCACCTGTCGACCAGCCGTCCGGGAGTGGTGACGACAGTGGCTCTGCCGGACCAGGCAATGACACTGCGAGAGGTCGAACAGCAGATCGTCCTGAGCGTCCTCGAGAAGCACGATGGGGACAAGCGGAAGGCGGCCGAGGAACTCGGGATCGCGCTCAAGACCATGTACAACAAGGTCAATCAGTACAACGCTGAACTCACCGACGAACTCACCGAGATCGTGGCAAACGACTGACGCCACGAAGCAACAGGTGTCTGACGATGACGACGGTCCTGGCGATTCACGCTCATCCGGATGACATCGAGTTTCAGTGTGCCGGCACGTTGCTGCGGCTGGCCTCGTCGCAAGTCGTGTTGCACGTGGCGACGATGACTCCCGGTGACTGTGGCAGCGCGGAAATGACGCCCGAGGCGATCTCGGAGATCCGGCGGACGGAAGCACGATCTGCCGCGGAAATGCTGGGGGCCGACTACCACTGCCTCGAGTTCCGTGACCTGTCGATTGTCTTCGACAACCCGTCGCGACGCCGCGTGACCGAGTATCTCCGCACCGTCCGTCCCGACATTGTCCTGACCGCTCCACCGGTCGATTACATGCCCGATCACGAGGTGACCAGCCTGCTGGTTCGTGATGCTTGCTTCAACGCGCCGATTCCCAACTACACGACCGGTGCCGACGATCCCGCCCCGCCAATCGATAAGATCCCTCACCTGTATTACGTCGATGCGATCGAGGGGGTCGACTGGTTCGGGCAGCCGCAGCCGGCCGGGATGATTGTCGATGTCACCGAGACATTCGAGAGAAAACTCGAGATGCTGGCTTGCCATGAATCCCAGCGAGCGTGGTTGCTGAAACAGCACGGGATGGACGAGTACCTGGAGAGTTGCCGTCGATGGGGATCGGCCCGGGGCAGCGAGATGGGAGTGGAGTACGGTGAGGCCTTTCGGCAGCACCTGGGACACCCGTATCCCAGTGATGACGCGTTGACCCGGCTGTTGGCCGGGATCTCCGAGTGACCTCGACAGGAGCCTCGCGATGGTTCAGAATCATCGCCAGATCACACCCCACGTAGCACCGCGTGACAAGGCGATATGACGATGACCGACGCAACCGAAACCACAGCTCCTGATCCGATCTTCAGTGATGCCGAGGTGGAAGAATTCAAGGCTGTCGATTACGGCGTGGGGCGGGCGATTGGCGTGATGCTGGCCGTGTTGTTCAGCCTGTTTGTTCCGCTGATGCTCTGCTTCTGGCTTGGGGTCGGCACGGTGTCCTCGGACAATGACGACGTGCAGGCGTCGGAGTCGGCGGTCAACGCCCCGGACGAAGAAGCGATGCACGGAGAGGGCGGAGACCACTAGGCCTCGTTGGTGTTGAGGGCCAGTTGGGCAAGTCGCTGCCGGGCCGTTTCGGCCCAGGGGCCGCGGGAGTCAAACGTGAGGTAGCGTTCCCAGTGCGGGATGGCTTCCTCGGTCCGATCCAACTGGTGCAGGATTTCGCCCTTGTGCCAGTGGGCATCGGGAAAGCCCGGATGCACCCGCAACGCGACCTCGAATGCTTCGAGTGCCGGTTCGAGTTCTCCCAGCTCGGCGTGCAGGCACCCAAGTTGCGTCCAGGACTCGATGTAGTTGTGGTCGTGTTCGACGGCCGCGTGATAGCGTTCCAGTGCCGCGCGGGTGCGACCACAACGGTAGAGGGCCTCGGCAAGATGAAAGTGAGCCTCCGCCTCGTCCGGGCACTCCATCAGGCACATTCGGAAAGCCTCGATGGACTCCTCGGCCGCATCCTCTTCCAGCAATTGTCGTCCCTGGTCGAACCAGTCCCGGAATCCCCAGTACTTGTGTGGCCGCTCGGGTGACCAGTTGGTCATCGGCAGTGGGCTACGGAATTCGACGTCCGCGTCGTCCTTTGCCGGAAGAGCGTCCTCATCGAATCCGAGAAGTCTTTGCCCACTGGCCGGTTCGATCAGTCCCCGTTCGTCGCGGAAAACGACCCTGGCGTCATGAGCGAGCATTTCGAGTTGGTCGAGCGTGCGGTCCCCATCGCGAAACAGTGGGGCCAGTTGTCCGAGGCTCTTTTCGATCTCACTGCGAGGGACTCCGGCGGCGAGCAATTCGCTGAGCTTGCGAGCTCCGGCGACTTCCTGGAAAGAAAAGTACAACAGCCGGTGGACCTGGCGAGTCGGTGTGATCAATCCGGCTCTCGCCCAGCGACGAATCACGTGAACGGTGACTCCCAGGAGTTGGCTGAGCATCGCGGGCGTGTAGGCCTGGTGGATGTCGTGTCGGGTTTCGTCGAGCCCGACCAGGTGCAGCCAGTCCGATTCGTTGATCGTCCGCAGGGGGTGGCCCTGGCGGGTCAGTTCGTTGGCATCCTGCCACTTGAGCGATGGTTGTCCGTTGGATTCCAGGGGCCAGCCTTCCTCGCCAACAACCAGCAGTGTGGTTGTTCGGCTGACGTGCTGGGTGGATGTTCCTCCATGACGGGCGACCAGGTCCATCGCTTCGCGATGTGTCATCGACGCCAGGACTCCCGTGAAGGCGACCTGCTCGCCCTGCAGGCAGGGTGAACCGGACAGCGGGGCAGGTTCTGGTGTGGTGTTGGTCACGGGAAACCGATGCCGGGAGAGAGTTGCTGGGACCTGAAAATAGATAGTGGCAAAAGAACGTGTCGAGGTCTATAAACGGGCGGTCCCGAGTGAGAGAATCGGGCCGTGATGGAACGGCGAGACGAGGCTCGCAGATCCGGTGTGGCAATTCAAGTTGATCGAGTCGGCCCGCCCATGCGGTTGTCGAGGAAGGGAGTCCTGCCAGCAATGAGTGATCTCCAGCAGATGGATTCGGTGGTTTGGGATGCGATCCAGGCCGAAAGGGCCCGGCAGGTTGATGGGCTCGAGTTGATTGCATCGGAGAATTACACCAGCGCCGCGGTCCTGGAAGCGGCCGGCAGCGTGTTGACCAACAAGTACGCCGAGGGCTATCCCGGGCGACGGTACTACGGTGGTTGTGAGCACGTTGACGATGTCGAGAGCATCGCGAGGCAGCGTGCCTGCGAGTTGTTCGGTGCCGAGCACGCCAACGTGCAGCCGCATTCTGGCAGCCAGGCCAACATGTCGGTCTACCTGACAGAGCTTGAGCCGGGCGACACCTACCTGGCGATGGACCTGGCTCACGGTGGCCACCTGACTCACGGCATGCACCTGAATTTCTCGGGGCAACTCTACAACGTCGCACACTATGGTGTCCGGGAGGACGATCATCGGATCGACTACGACCAGGTTGCGGCGATGGCGCGGGAGGTGAAGCCGAAGATGATCGTGGCCGGGGCGAGTGCCTATCCGCGTGAGATTGACCACCCGAAGTTTGCCGAGATTGCCCGGGAGGTGGGCGCACTTCTGTTGGTCGACATGGCTCATTACGCCGGGCTGGTTGCGGCCGGGTTGCACAACAATCCCGTCGAGGTGGCCGATTACGTGACATCGACGTCTCACAAGACGTTGCGGGGACCCCGGGCGGGGTTCGTGTTGACTCGCGAGGAAAACGCTCGGAATTTGGATCGGACCGTCTTTCCCGGGATGCAGGGTGGGCCACTTTGTCACATCGTTGCCGGCAAGGCGGTCTGCTTTGGTGAGGCCCTGGAACCGTCTTTCCGCGAGTACGCCCAGGCGATCGTCGACAACGCCCAGGTACTGGCCGAATCGTTGCTCGAGGGTGGGATTCTCCTGGCCAGCGGTGGGACCGACAACCACCTGATGTTGGCCGACGTGACACCGATCGGGCTCACCGGAAAGATAGCCGAGGAGGCTCTCGACCGCGCGGGCATCACGGTCAACAAGAACATGATTCCGTTTGACCAGAGAAAACCGCTGGACCCCAGTGGGGTTCGGATTGGAACTGCCGCGTTGACAACTCGAGGGATGGGCACCGATGAGATGAAGCAGGTCGGGGCCTGGATTCTTGAGGTGTTGAGAGCCGCTGAGGACGAATCGGTGGGCCAGAAGGTGCGGGCAGAAATTGCCTCGTTCTGTGCCGACTTCCCGGTGCCGGGGATCGCCTAGTCCGGTCGGCTCAGTCGCCAAGCATCTGCAGGTCGTCGATGGAGACGACGGAGTTGAGGCTTCCCGAACGGAAGCCCTCGAGGTCGATGGTCACGAACGCGAACCCGAGTTCACGGAAGTGTGTCGTGATGGCCTGCCGAGTGGCCGGGTCGAGCAGTCGCGGCAACTGGTCGACGGGGACCTCGATCCGGGCCAGTTCGTTGGCCTCGTGGCGGACACGGAATTCAGTCAGTTCGAACTCCGTCCGCAGGAAACTCTCGGCCGCATCGACTCGTCGGACCCTCTCGGTGGTCACTCCAACGCCATAGGCAATCCGGCTGGAAAGGCAGGGCATGGCTGGCTTGTCCCAGACCGGGAGGTCCCAGTGCTGTGCCAGGTCCCGGACATCCTGCTTGTTGATCCCGACTTCCAGCAATGGACTGCGCACGGCGTGTTCATCGGCCGCGACCATGCCGGGACGATGGTCGCCACGGTCGTCGACGTTGGCACCATTGGCGATGACATCGACATCCAGTCGTGGCAGCAGTTGTTCGAGTTGGTCGTAGAGTTCGGTCTTGCAGAAGTAGCACCGGTTCGGCTCGTTCTTCAGATAATCGGGATTGTCGAACTCGCCGGTCTCGATGACGACGTGCCGGATCCCGATCTGTCGGGCGAGCGCCTCGGCCTGGTCGCGTTCGCCACTGGCGAGGCTGGCGCTGACTGCGGTCACCGCCACCGCATCGTCCCCGCATGCTTCACGGGCGGCGCGTGCCACCACCGTGCTGTCGACGCCCGCCGAGAACGCCACCGCGACCCGTCCATAACCGGCCAGCGTGGCCACCAGGGCGTCGCGTTTTTCGAGCAGGGCAGGGGACTGTAACTCAGGCATTGCGCCAAACAAGTGATTGGACTGGAGATTGACAGGCGTGTGTGTCTCCCGATGCTAGCACAGCCACGCGGATGGACTCAACGAGATACCCGCGTGTTGCCGGTTGGGCCGACAGTGTCGGGCGGGGCGGTCTTTACCGGTCTGGTTGATCGCCTATACTGGAGTCACCGACAGGGACAGTCGGGCGGCTGTTTGGCGCGGTGGGACATTGACATCCTGGTCCCGTCGCGGATGGTCACCAGGGCACTCGAGGTTGCGACGCCATGACGGCAAGACGATCGGAAAAGCTACTGATCCCGATGTTGGTTGCGGTGCTGTCGGTGGTGACAGTGACCGGGTCGGTCGACTCGGCGCCAACCGTGGCCCAGCGACGGGAATTGTCGGCCGCACGTCGCACGATCACGCGTGCCTCGTTGCTGATTCGGCGCAAGAAGTTCGATGAGGCCGAGAAAACGCTGAGCGAGGCCGAGGCGGCGATCAAGAAAGTGATCGACGCGGCCAAGCTGAAACCCACAGACCGTTCGGTTGCCGGGTTGTTGCGGTTCCTGGCCCTGCAGCAACGGCAATTGACCATCAAGCGAGGTGGGAAGCCAAAGCCCGCGACGTCCCAGGCGGTCAGTTTCGTCAAGGATGTGGCCCCGATCCTCGTGTCGCGATGTGGAAACTGTCACGCGGCGAGGGCGTCGGGGCGGCTGCGACTGGACACGTTTGCCGGCTTGACCCGGGGTGGGGCCAGTGGCCCGGCGATTCGCGCGGGCAACCCGAAGGCCAGCCCGTTGATGCTGCGGATCGCCGCGACGAATGCGAACCAGCGGATGCCGAAAAACGGTGCCGCATTGACCGGCACACAGATCGCGACGATCGGCAACTGGATCGCCCAGGGGGCCAAGTTTGACGGCAACGGTGCCAACACGAAATTGCGAAGCCTGAAGTCGGCTGATGGTGGAACTCCGAAGGGGACACCCAAGCCGGGGACGGTCAAGGTCGCCAAGGCAACCGGCCGCGAGAAGGTGTCGTTCGTCAAGGACGTGGCACCGACGCTGACCACGTTGTGTGCCACCTGTCACGGTGGTCGCAACGGTCGAGGAGGATTTTCGCTGGCAACCTTCGAGTCGTTGTTGCGCGGCAGCGACAGCGGCCGGGTGGTGCTGCCAGGGAACCTGGAGGGAAGCATCATCTGGCGGCGCGTCGCGGCACTGGACAAGGACAAGCAAAAAATGCCGCCGGGAAACCGTCGGATCACCCGCGAGTTCTACAACAGCCTGCGGACGTGGATCCAGGAGGGCGCGAAGTTTGACGGCGAGTCGGCGACCGTGGCGATGCAATCGCTGGTTCCCACCGATGAAGACATGAAGGCCGCGATGCTGGCCAAGTTGTCGCCCGGGGAATTCAATGACTTCCGAGAAAAACGTATCGATGAACTCTGGGAGCGGGTGTCCAACGATGACCGCCCCCGTTTCGTCAAAACCGACGAGTTCTTCGTTTATGGAGATGTTCCGGCGACACGATTGCAGCAGGTCGCCGAATGGGCTGACGAACATGGCCGCCAGTTGAGGACGATGTTCGGAGAAAAGAGCCCCCAGTTGTTCAAGGGACGCCTGGCGGTTGTCGTTTTCAAGGAACGGTTCGGCTACACCGAATGGAACCAGGTGATCCACAATCGTCAGACCCCTCGCGCCATGACGGGGCATTCGGTTGTGACTCAGTCGTTTGAGGATGCCTACATCGTGTTGCAGGATGTGGGGGATGTGGTGACTCCCGATTCGGCCGGGATGAAGATCCAGTTGATCGATCACATGACCGGCGCCTTCCTGAAACGAAGTGGAAGTCGCCTGCCACAGTGGCTTGTCCGTGGAGTGGGGCTGACCCTGGCCGCCAAGGCCGACGCCAAGAACGAGCACATCGCCGGCTTGAAATCCGGAGCTGTCGAAGCACTGCAGGGCATCACCAAGCCAGAGGACCTGTTTGCCGATGGCACGTTTTCGCCTCAACAGGTTGGGGCCGTGGGCTACACGCTGGTGACGTTCATGATCAAGGCGGGGGGAGGAACCCGGTTCGTACTTTTTGTACGCAACCTGCAGAAAGGGACGGGAGTGGCCGCGTCGGTCAAGGCGATTTACGCACCGACTGATCTGAAACGGCTGGCGGCAGCCTACGTCCAGAGCCTCTCTGGGAAAAAGCGATAACCGGGGACGGGCGAGGCCGATGCACAGGGACGGTGGCATGACGGACGTGGTTGTTGTCGGTGGTGGCGTGATCGGATTGTCGATCGCGTGGGAGTTGTCTCGCCACGGTGTCTCGGTCAAAGTCCTCGAGCAATCGGAATTCGGTGCCGAGGCGTCCTGGGCCGGGGCGGGGATTTTGCCGCCGGGCAACCCGGATGCCGCTGTTCATCCCTACGATCGGCTCCGCGGAGAGAGCTGTCGATTGTGGCCCGAGTGGTCCGAGTTGCTCCGCGAACTGACCGGCATCGACAACGGGTTCCGCAATTGTGGGGGACTGGAAATTCGCCTGGCCGGTCCCTCCGATCAACTCGACGACCTGGCTGATGCGTGGAGGGACGAACGGGTGTCCGCCGATGTGCTCGGGCCGGAGGAGGTGTTGGAACTCGAACCGGCATTGAATCCGTCGACGGTCGTTGGCTTGCACCTCCCGCAAAAATGCCAGGTTCGAAACCCCCGGCATCTCAAGGCGTTGCTCTCAGCAACGTCGGCCGCCGGGGTCGAATTGGTGTCCGGATCGCCAGTGGTCGAGGTGGTGACCGAGAATGAGCATGTGACGGCAGTACGAACGCCCGATGGCGAACATTCTGCCGGGCAGTTCATCGTGGCGGCCGGTGCGTGGACACGGCGTGTGTTGGCCGGATGTGGAGCCGAGTTGTCGATCGAACCTGTCCGTGGCCAGATTGTCCAGTTGTTGGCGCGGCCGCTGCCATTCACCCGGGTGATCGGGCTGGGAGCCCGGTACCTGGTTCCTCGCCCGGATGGTCGGATCCTGGTCGGGTCGACCGAGGAGTGGGTGGGATTCCAGAAGGACAATACAGCCGACGGAGTGGCGGGGCTGATTCGATTTGCCGAGGACCTGGTGCCGAGCCTAGCGGGGGCCAGGTTCGAACGATGCTGGTCAGGTCTGCGGCCCGGCGCCTTCGACGGATTGCCGTTCCTCGGTGGTGTGCCAGGACACGACAATCTCATGGTCGCCGCTGGTCATTTTCGAGCTGGTTTGCAACTGTCTCCGGCCACCGCGGTTCTGATGCGACAACTCGTGCTTGGCCAGGACCCGCTCGTGGGAATCGAGCCTTTTGCCTGTCAACGCACAGCCGGAGTCAATGGCGCCATCCCCTCGGCGCATTGATCGACGTCGTCCGGGTCTCACGATGTGGTGCCACCCATGATTCCAACACGCCCGTTACGCGTTGCGGTGATCGGGGCCGGGCCGATTGGGCTCGAGGCCGCATTGCGATCGGCGGCCAGTGGCTTTGAGACGGTGATCCACGAGCGGGGCACGGTCGGAGCCAACGTGCGGCGATGGGGGCACGTGGAATTGTTCAGCCCGTTTGTGATGAACTCGTCCCAGGCCGGGCGAAAGATTGTTGGTGCCGGGCGGCCCGCCGACGACGCGTTGCTCAGTGGCGACGAGTTTGCCTCCGGTTATATCGAACCCCTGGCGAGAGCGATCGGTGGGGAGGTGACGATTCACGAGCACTCACAGGTCGTGGCGATCAGCCGGGAATCCACCTGGAAACATCACCTGGTTGGACGGCGATCTGAGGTGACGGACCGGTTCGTGTTGCTGGTCGAAGGCAGCGAGGGAGAGAGTGTTGATACGGCCGATGTGGTACTGGACTGTTCGGGGACCTGGGGGAATCACAACCCGATCGGGGCAGGGGGGATCTGGTGTCCGGGTGAACGGCGAGTGATGACCACGGGTGACTACGAGATTCCGAATACCGAGGGTGACGGAGCGGGTTGGTACACGCGACGTCACATGCTGGTCGTGGGGAGTGGGCATTCGGCGGCGACAGTGGTGGTGGCGTTGTCCGGAGTGTCCGAGACCCGGGTGACATGGATCACTCGTGGCCAGAAAGAGACCCCATTGGAGTTGGTGGGCGACGATCCCTTGCCAGCACGGGCCGCCCTGGTGACCGC
The DNA here is from genome assembly GCA_002724415.1 of Planctomycetaceae bacterium. GTDB lineage: Bacteria > Planctomycetota > Planctomycetia > Planctomycetales > Planctomycetaceae > UBA8437. The sequence goes on along the minus strand of PBOU01000216.1, from coordinate 7,072 downwards.
CGCGAATCAACTGGCAACCGACGAGTCATCACCGGTTGACTGGCTGCCGGGAGCACTGGTGCTGGCCATCGATGGAGGTCCCTGCCATTTCTCGGTGGCCGTCGACGATCCGGGACGTGGCCGACAGGTGATCGCTGCCGACGGTGTGCTGGGGCTGACCGGATGCCGGCCCGATCGTTCGCTGTATGGCGAGTTGCAGGTGCACGAATGTTACGCGACGGGAGGACCGATTCGCCTGGCGGCGCAATTGCTGGGAGAGGCGTCCGGTGATTGCCTGGAGCAAACCGATACCGGGCTGGAAACGCTGCAGTCACCCGAACCGAACTTCTTTGTTCTTGGTTCCAAGAGCTACGGGCGAGACTCCCGTTTCCTGTTGCGGACTGGATTGAGGCAGGTCGACATCGTGACCGAGCACCTGGTCGGGCAGTACGGTTGCGGACACGCGTTGTCATGAGCGGCAGGGACGACGGCGCGGGACGCGTGGAGTTGAGCGGCCTGGATGAACTCTGGTTCCAGGTGGCCGGCACCCGGTGCAACCTGGCCTGCACGCATTGTTTTATCAGTTGCAGCCCACACAACGACTCGTTCGGATTTTTGTCGCTGGAGTCGGTGAAAGAGTCGCTGGTCGAGTCGGTTCGGTGGGGCGTTCGTGAATACTACTTCACCGGTGGCGAACCGTTCTTGAACCCGGACCTGGTCGAGATGCTGGTGCTGGCCCTGGAGTATGGGCCGGTGACCGTCCTGACAAACGCGACGGTGTTGAAGGACGAATGGCTGGAGCGTTTGCGGGCAGCCGAGGACCGTGGGCCATACAGCCTGGAGTTCCGGGTGTCGATCGACGGTCCGGATGCCGCGACCAACGATCCCATCCGCGGCGAGGGAACATTCGACCGTGCGATGAGAGGCGTGGGAATGTTGGTCGGTCATGGTGTGTTGCCGATCATCACGATGACCCGGACCTGGCCTGATGCCGACGACCAGTCGGTCCTGCGGCGGTTCGGTGAGGTGCTGGCCCGTCACGGCTGTGACCGGCCGCGACTGAAAGTGCTGCCGCGGTTATTGATCGGGGCCGAGGTGGCCAGGACTTGTGGCTATGATGACGCCGATGGAGTCTCCGAGAGAATGCTCGAGGGGTACGACAGTGGGCAACTGATCTGCAGCCACAGTCGGACGGTGACCGACCGCGGGGTGTTCGTGTGTCCCATTCTGCTGGATGAACCCTCGGCGAGGTTGGGAGGAACCCTGGAGGAAGCGAACCGGTCGTTTCCATTGAGCCACGGGGCGTGTGGCACCTGTTACCAATTTGGTGCGATCTGCACCAACCCGTCGAGCCAGACTTTTGAAATGGTGGATGGCGGGGCAGGGGAGGACCGCACGTGAAGCTGGCGTTTTTTGGTGGCCTGTACAGCAATTACCTGGCACTCGAAGCCGCCATCGTCGATGCGCAGCGCCGCGATGCACAGGAGTTGTATTGCCTGGGGGACATGGGCGCCTTCGGACCGCACCCGGACAGGGCCATCGCCCTGCTGCGAGACGCGGGGGTGATTTGCGTGCAGGGCAACTACGACGACAGCATCGGCAACGAACTGGCCGATTGCCAGTGTGGCTATACCGACCCTCGCGACAACCTGTTTGCCCAGGTCAGCTACGATTACACGCTAGCCAGGACCAGCCGGGAGAACCGGAAGTGGTTGAAGCAATTGTCCGGAGCGCTGGACGTGGAGCGTGAGGGGGTTCGAATGCACCTCTGCCATGGTAGCCCGCGACGGACAAACGAATTCCTGTGGGAGTCGACGACGAGCGGTGCGTTCCTGGATCGGTTGATCGAGCCGACCGGTGCCGAATTGGTTCTGGGGACTCATACCGGATTGCACTGGATGCGCGAAACACCGCAAGGCCGTTGCTTTGTGAATGTTGGTGTGCTGGGGCGTCCGGCAAACGATGGCCGGCCCAATGTCTGGTACACGCTTGTCGACCTGGCCGATAAGACGGGCAGGGGGGTGCAATTCGTTCCGGTGGAGTACGACTTCCGTCGGTTGTCGATGGAAATGACACGGGAGGGTTTGCCGTCGGAGTTCGCCGAGACGATCGAAACCGGGTGGTGGACGACATGCCTGGAAATTCTGCCGTCGCGGGAACGGCGTCGCGGACGATTCTGAAAGGAACTGCGATGTTGCCCGTGGCGGTGCAATCGCGTCACGGTGGCGCCGCGGATGGGAAATGATGTCATAGTGGTCGGGCCTTTTCCCGGAAGAGGAGCAGGCTCCCGGGCAGTCAATCAGGGTGAAACAAAATGCGGGCGGTGATCCAGAGGGTATCCCGGGCGAATGTGACCGTGTCCGGAAAAGTGGTCGGTGAAATCGGCGCCGGCCTGCTGGTCTTGCTGGGTGTTGAGCAGGGGGACACCCAGGACGACGTGGTCTGGATGGCCAACAAGGTGGTCGGCCTCAGGGTGTTCGAGGACGACGATGGGAAAATGAACCTGGATGTCGGCGAGGTGGGGGGCGCGATCCTGGCGGTCAGTCAATTCACGTTGCTCGGTGATTGTCGCAAGGGACGACGTCCCAGTTTCGTGGCGGCGGCCCGGCCAGAGGAGGCCGACGGGTTGTACCGCAGTTTCGTAACCGAGGTGGCAGGGCAGGGGCTGGAGGTCCAGGAGGGGCGTTTTCAGCAGCACATGGATGTCGAGTTGGTCAACGACGGGCCGGTGACCTTGCAGGTCGACAGCCGCAATCGTCGCTAGTCGCCCTCCCCCGCATGGATCTCAAGAGCCCGGCTGCTTCGGCCGTGGTGTGGTCGCAGTTCCAGGCAGCGACGATAAGCGGCTTGCGAGGATTTGGTCCGCCCAAGATGCCTCAAGCTCTCGCCGAGAAAAAAATACGAATCGGCCTGGTGCTGGTGTGCAATCGGTGCGGCTTGTTGAAAGAACTTGACGGCCGTCTCGAGTTGGTTCGTGCGATACGCCTGCAAACCCTCGGCATGCTTGAGGAGCGCGTTGAGTCGATCGACATCCTGCTGCTTGCCGTGCCGGGTGACATGCTGAGCCATCAGTCGGCAGATCTCCGGATCGAGGCGGTACCGTAGTGCTTGACGGAAGACCTCGTGAATCCGAACCGGATCGATCTTGGCGGCCTGCATGGCGAGTCCCAGTTCGATCAGCGTGTCGGCGGTGGCGCCGTCGCGTGTGACCAGCTGTTCCAGGAGTTCAACTGCCAGGGCAGGGTGGCCTCGTCGCAACTCGATTGAAGCCAGAAGCCTGGCGACACGGGGGCGGAACGAGATCTTGAGGATCTCGTTCAATTCGTCGGCGACAGAGTCGAGGTTGCGAGGATTTGCCAGTCGCCCGGCCCGGACGATCCGGTTGTCCAGTCCAAATGACGACGACCGGTTGCCCAAGCGGTCAGCGACAGCGTCGGTCGCGATTGTTTCGGGGACCCGTTCGGCCCACTCCCGATCGCGACGAGCCATTTCCGCGTCGCCCAGCATCTCCGCAGCCCGTGAACGCAACTGGTAGAGCCGATGCACGTCGGGATGCCCGGATATCAGTTGGTTGAGAATCGTCACCGCCTCGGCCGGGCGGCTGGTATGAACCAGCACGTATGCGAGCAGGTAGTGGCCGGGCAGGTGTTCGTTCTTGATCTGCCGGAGTTCGGCTTCGGCCTTTTGAGGTGAGTTGTTTCGCAGGTGATTCCTCGCCGTGATGTAGTGGCACTCGTCGACGTGACGCCGATCCAGTTGGCTGGCCCGCCCCAGTTGCGAGGTGGATTCGGATGTCTGTCCGAGCCGGTTTTGTACCAGTCCACGCCAGAACCAGTTGTCGGCCGATTGTGGTTCGACCTGGGTGGCTTGCCGAAGGCACTGGTCCGCCTCGGGGAAGAAACCGAAAACCGAGAAGGCCTGTCCGAGCATGAGCCAGTCGCCCGGTTGAGGGTTGTCAAACTGCTGCCACAATTCTTCGAAGTGCCTGGCGGTCTCGGCATCGACAATGCGGGCGACCGGTGGGCGGGGCGGAACCGGGCGATTCATGTGACCGACTATTGCCGTGCCACACGCGGCAACTTCAGCCATCAGTAGCACCGTCAATCCGAGGCGAAGCCAGTTCATGGCCGATCTCCGTTGCCGTTGATCCACGCGGTGACCCCGCCCAGGCGCCGAAACGGCGGGATGACATGCCAGCCACCGGCGACGATGTCCGGGCGCCGGTCTCCGTTGAGATCTCCGGTGGCGACGGTGACCAGGTGGGTGGGACTGGAGGCGATTTGCTGGTGAGTGAATTGCTGGTGGCCGTCGTTCTCGAGCCAGACCAGGCTGGCGGTGTCATCCCGGTACCAGGCGTTGAACATGCTGCACAGGACAACATCGTTGTCACCGTCGCCATCGAGATCGGCAACCGATGCGGCGTGGGTGCCGCCGAGGCTGCTGATCCGCTGGATGTTGAAGGACCAGTCACCGCGGTTTTCGAACCAGAAGCAGCCATGGTAGGGCTGGGGATAGGTGTAGGCGTACTCGAGATTGTCGCCGACGGTCACCAGCAGATCGGTGTCGCCGTCCTTGTCGAGATCGGAGGTGATCATGCCCGAGCCGCCGATGTCGAAGTTCAACCACTTGTGCAGCAAACGCTTCTCGAATCGGCCATTGCCACGGTTCTCGAACGCCCAGATCTCCTCGTCATCCTGCGTCACGTTGGCGGCAATATCCAGGTCGCCGTCACCGTCCAGGTCGGCCAGTGGCACGTTGACGGTGCCGGGCGCAAACAGCAATTCGTGGTCCCGAAACCGGTGTTGACCCATGTTCTCGAGCCACAGGACGCGTCCCCGGGCGTACCCGAACTCGGCCACAGCCAGGTCCAGGTCGCCGTCACCATCGAGATCGCCGGCCTGGATGTCGGCAATTCGACGGGTCTCGTCAAGCAGGACATGCCGGTCGTAACGGTCGCCGTTTCGCTCGAGCAAGAGGATGCGCCCGACATGGCTGTCGTCGGGAAATGCGTTGCCGAGGATGGCGACCAGGATGTCCTGGTCATTGTCGCCGTCGATGTCGACCACGGTGGCATGGGCCGGAGCGGCCATGTCGACCGCGAGTGGGATTTCGGTCCATTTGCCGTTGGAATCCTGGCGGTAGGTCAGCAGGCGGTGCGAGAGGGCATCGCAGGCGAGGATTTCGGGAGTGGAGTCGTTGTCGAGATCGACCACCTGGACGTGGCTGATCCGGGGCGGGATCTGGATGTCTGGCCCGAGGGGCAGTCGTTGAAATGGGAGAGTGGTGGCCGGGTAGATCGAGCCACCATTGAAGGCGGATGGAAGAGATCCGGTGGCCGGCAACCGGGGCCAGGCGATCCACGTGGCCAACGGAACGGCCACGACCAGGATCGCCAACACGATCTCGGCTCGTCGCGTTGCAGGCCGGTCGGGAGTGTCTTCAACAGGGGGGGTGATGACTCTGACCCGGTTGGAAACAGGCGATTATCTGCGGGAAATCGCGGGGGAACTGCGAAAGTCTCGAATCGGCGACATCTGCCAGAAGCTTAACATAACAGACATTATCGGACGTTGCTGTGCCAGTTGTTCAACACGGTCAGAACCGGCGTGCACAAAAACGACCCTCACTGAATGAGTCGGGCTGTTGAAGAACCACGGCGCCAGAAAACGGCACGCACTGAATCTGTCTCAATCCAGATCAATGCGGCTGAGAAAAAAGGACTCAGGATTCCGAATCGAGTTCCGGGGCAACTGCTTCTTCAAACTCGCCCAACTTCCGGAATCGCTCGTACCGGCGTTCGATCAAATCCTCGTTCGAGAGTCCCTGCAAATTCCGAATCGCCTCGATCAAAGATCCCTTGAGCGTCATGGCCATCTGGCGATGATTGCGATGCGCCGCACCAAGTGGTTCGGGGATGATTTCGTCAACGACGCCGAACTGAAGCAGATTGTCGGAAGTGAACTTCAATGCCCTGGCCGCTTCCTCACGGTACTTGACGTCCTTCCAGAGAATTCCGGCACAGCCCTCGGGACTGATCACAGAATAATACGAGTACTGGAGCATGGCGATGTGATCGCCAATGCCAATCCCCAACGCACCCCCGGACCCCCCTTCTCCAATCACGACGCAGACGATGGGGGTTTCCAGTTTCGAAATCTCACGAAGGTTGTAGGCGATGGCGTAAGCCTGTCCCCGTTGTTCGGCTTCAATACCGGGGTAGGCTCCCTTGGTGTCGATAAAACAGACAATCGGCACGCCGAATTTTGCCGCCATCTGCATTTTGCCAAGGGCCTTGCGGTACCCCTCCGGGTGAGCCATTCCGTAGTTGTGCTTCTCCTGCTCCTTGAGATTGCGGCCCTTGTGTTGGCCGACGAAGAGAACCTTGAGCGAATCGAGTGTTCCGAATCCGGTGAGAATCGACGGGTCGTCGCGATAGGCTCGATCGCCGTGCAACTCGACAAACTCGTCGAAAAGCAATTCAAGGTAGTCAAGAGTTTGTGGGCGTTCCGGATGCCGTGCGACCTGTGTGATCTGCCAGGCATCCAGGTCGGAAAAAATCTCGCGACGTTTTTGGGTGATCTGGACTCGCAGGTCACGGATTTCCGACTTCGTTTCCGACGCCGGTTTCTCCTGTTGCTCAAGCTCTGCCAGACGATCTTCCAACTCGTAAATCGGACGTTCGAAGATGAGTTGATTGAGAGGTGGCATACGAGTTGTGGTGATCGGGGTTGGGTGACGAGTGAAACGCAGTCGTGAATGAAAAGAAATACCGGCATCGTGCACCGGCAACTCATTCGATCTCGGGCAACTCCTCCATAAACGGCAGGTCGTCGTCGCGATTGGTTGGCGCGGGACTTCCTTCAGTTGGAAGTGGAGGTTGTGGGGCCGGTGCCCCGGGAGTCGGTTGGCCGGGAAGCGAAGCCTGTGGGGCCGGTTGACCGGGGAGTGGCACTGCCCCCCCTGCTCCACCTGGCACGGGTCCGCCCGGTGCAGTGGGCATGCCGGGTGTCGCCGGTGGCATACCGGGTGCAGCTGGTGGCATGCCGGGTGCAGCTGGTGGCATGCCGGGTGCAGCTGGTGGCATGCCGGGTGC
>PBOU01000215.1 GCA_002724415.1 Planctomycetaceae bacterium | reverse complement strand
CAACCTGGGACGTGTTCAAGCCAGGGCTGATCGGGGTCACCCTGGTGGGAATCCTGCTGGCCACGGTGCCACTGCTGGGTGGCTGGGGAGCCTCGAGCTGGTCACAGGCCTGGGCCGACAAGGTCGGCGAGGAAATTGGCAAAACCAGCCTCAAGGCCGATATCGGGATGGCGAGATCCCTGACGGGGATTATCGGCAGCTTCCTGGGTGGGGTGATTGCGAGTGCCGTGGGCCGCAAGAAGACGTACTTCCTGACCAGTATCCTGTGCTTGCTCTGTGCCGAATTCGTCTACATGTTCCACACACCCGAGGAATGGCAGTTCCTGGCCGGATTCGCCGCCCTGGGATTCTTCAGTGGGATTTTCTTTGGCTGGTTGCCCCTGTTTTTACCCGAGTTGTTCGTGACCCGGATCCGATCGACCGGAGCGGGTGTCTGTTTCAACTTTGGCCGGATCATCACGGCCGTGACCGTGTTCGCCGGGGCGATCCTGATCCAGCAGTTCAAGGAGGATTACGCGTTGCTGGGGAAGATCATGAGCCTGATCTATCTGTTGGGCGCCGTTGGCATCCTGTTGCTCCCCTCGGGAGTTGGCGGGGAGATCGAGGACTAGTGAGCCTGCGGGGCGAGATTTTATCGTGAGCGGAAACATGAAGATTGGACTGACCGGAACCGGTTCTGCGACGGTCGATGATTGGCGGGCGGCCGTCGACAGGCTGGCCCACGTGACGATCGTTGATGCCGGTTCGGCCGACGCTGTTGTGGTGGACGGGGTCAATGCGGCCAACCAGGCCGCCGCCGCTGGACAGCACGTGCTGGTGCATCCCGGGTCACTGGCCAGCCCGGTGGATGCCGGACAACTCGTGTCGCCCGAGGGGGTCGTCGTCATGCTGGCCGCCACCGGACGGTTTCAGCCGTCGATCCAGGAAGTGCAGGCGGTCAATGCCAACGGCGCACTGGGACCGCTGGGGCTGTTGAGAATTCATCGCTGGATGCCCGGCGGTCGGCCCATTGGAATGGCGGACCTGGCCGACCAGCTCGATTTGGCCAACTGGCTCTTCGGGACTCTTCCAACGGAGGTCTATGGTGTTCGCCGGGGTGAATCGGGTGGCTACGTGCATGTGCACCTGGGATTTCCCGGCGACGGGATGGCTCTGGTTGACGTCGCCACCACGCTTCCCGATGGGGAGGATTATTACTCCCTGTCATTGATCGGTGGGGACGGATCGGTCTACGCAGACGATCACCACAACATGCACCTGCTGTACGCCGGCGGACAACCCGGGGCGGTTCGCGGTGGTGAGGGGGTGAGGGGCCTGGTGAACCTGCTTGGCGAATTCACGGCAGCGGTGGATGGTGATCGCGGGGCCGTTCCGGGTCCGGCCGATGCAGTGGCCGCCTTGCAGGTGGCCGAGGCCGCCGAGCGATCGATCGAGACGGGTGAGCCGGTGCGGCTGGGCGAAACAGGAGACGGCTATGAACTCGGTTGAATCCGGCGGAGTGTTCCGTTGTGCGGTGGTCAGCGTGGTCAAGCACGCCTACGTGCCCAATGGAGTGGAGGTGCATCCACGCTTTGACCTGGTCGTGGTCTGCGACGATGCCGACCAGCCCGACTGGGTTCACGAGCGAAACCAGCTTTATGCCGACGAGCATGGCATTCCCTATGTCCGGGGAATCGAGGAGGCGATCGCCGAACATGATGTGCAGGTGGCTGTTGTCAGCTCCGAAGCCGAGCGGCATTGCGACCTGGTGGTGCGATGTGCCGCGCTGGGCCTGCACATCGTGCAGGACAAGCCGATGTCAAATCGCCTGTCGGAATGCGATCGGGTTGTCGAGGCGGTCGCCGAGCACGACGTGCGATTCATGATGTGGAATCGCAATTTCCTGCCGGCATTGAACGAGGCGAAGCGCGTGATCGAGGACGGCGGCATCGGGCGTCCGTATGCCCTGCACGTCGACTTCTATTTCGCCAAGGATTCGGGGCCGCCGAAGGGGAGTCGCGGGCCGGATGACCCGCCGATCAACTGGCTGGAACGCCAGATCGAGGCGCATTCCGACGGTTCCGATGGTGGTGTTGGCGTGGATCCGATGGGGGAGTTGAAGATCGAGGGTATCTATCCTCTGGCCTACATCCAGCACCTGGTCGGCAGTCGGGTTGAGCGGGTGTTTGCCCGGACCGCTTCACATTTTCACCAGGCCAATTTCGACAACGACGTCGACGACCTGGCGACGGTGACGCTGGAGATGGAGAACGGGGTGGTTGCGACGTTGTGCATCGGTCGTATCGGTGCCGCCTCGCATCCGGACATCGGAGAGATCAAGTTGCACGTGCTGGGTGAAACCGGTGGGCTGGTGATTAGCGAAGCGCGGCCGGAGGTCAGCGTGTATTACCGCGATCAGGCACCACAGGAATTCCGGCATCGGCGGATGGCCATCGACCTGGATTATCAGTTGATGGAAGATTTTGCCCGGGCCATCGATGCCGGCAGCGGCGGCATCCTGGACGCCGTGACAAGTCGCGAGATCGCCGCCACGGTCCAGGCGGCTGTTGATTCGGGCAAGAGCGGACGGGTGGAAACGGTGGCGTGACCGGGGCCGGTTACGCCTCGGCGTCCAGTTCGGCCAGTTCGACCCATCCGCCCCGGCGTGCCGACAGGGCGGATGCATCGGTGAACAACTGGACTCGCCAGCCGTCGTCCATGCCCGGGTGTTCGCCCCGGGTTCCGCTCACCTGTTCCTGGAACGAGCCGAACACGTGCTTGGCCGCCCGGTTGCCGAACCCGTCATCCTCGATCGACTCGGGTTGTCCATCGGTGTCGTCGGGATGGTACAGCGTCACGGTGTTGCGGATGCGATCGATGGCCAGGGAGGCTTTCGTGCCGTGCAGTTCCAGTTCCGGCGCCATCCCTTTCCGCAGGAAAGGAGCGTGCGAGAGGATGATCGCTCCGACCGCATCGTTCTCCCATTCCCAGGCAATCGTTGCGTAATCGAACGCTGTGCCTTTTTTCACCTTCTGGTCATTGGCCACCTGGTTTCCCTGGCCCCAGTCGATGGCTTCTCCCAGGTCGATGTCTCCCAGGTCGGGCTTGGGAGGTGAGACGACGTCGGCGTGGGCGAGTACCCGTCGCGTTTCGCAGCCGGTGATCCAGCGGACGATGTCGTAGGCGTGGCTGCCGACGTCGGCAATCGAGCCGGCCGACGAGAGGCTGGCGTCGTCGCGCCAGGTGTGCGGGATCGCGGCCGGCCGCGGGTTCTGCCAGCGGTAGATGATGCCTCGAATGTCACCCAGCGTTCCCGCCTGGACGATCTCGCGGGCCCGTGCGAAGGCTGGAACGTAACGAGTCCAGAACGGGACATAGTGGGCCACGCCCGCGTCACGAACCGCCGACCACATCCGGTATGCCTCGTCGATGTTGACCCCGATGGGCTTTTCACAGAAGAGATGTTTGCCGGCGGCGGCGGTGGCCAGCACGGGTTCCAGGTGAAGTGCGTCGGGGGTCAGCACCAGGACCAGGTCCACCTCGGGATGGTCGACCACCTGTCGCCAGTCGTCGGTGATAAACTCGCAGCCGTCCTCGGCTGCTGCGGCTTCGAGACGATCCCGCCGCCGGGCACACAGCGCGACGATCCGTGCCTCGTCCGTGCATTCTCTGATCTCGGCCCGGTATGGTGTGCCGATGAACCCCGTGGCTCCGATAACGCCAACTCCGAATGTCATGGGTCAGTCTCTGCAGTACGAGTCGAAGGATTGCCCGTTGGTCATGGGTCATCTGTTTACCACGATTTTCGGACATTGACCATCAAGTGAGGGCCGGACAGTCGCCGCAGCGATCGGTTCTTTAGTCACAGAATTCCATGGAGGATGCGATGAGTACCACGAAAGCTTACAGTCGAAGTCGCCGGATGTTCCTGGCGTCGTTGCTGGGAACTGCCGGAGGCACGGCCGGGCTGTGTGCCCTGCTGGCCGACGACAAGGACAAGGCGACGCGGAAGGACCCCTACGTGGGCAAGCGTCGCAAAAGGAGGTTCCAGCCGATGCTCGGGGCGGGTGAAAAGATCCGGATCACGAAACTCGAGACCCTGAAGGTCCAGCCGCGGTGGCTGTTCCTGAAGGTCCACACCGATGCCGGGATTGTCGGGCTGGGTGAGCCGGTCGTTGAGGGACGGGCCAGCACGGTGGCCGCCGCGGTCAAGCAGCTCGAGACGTACCTGGTTGGCAAGGATCCCAGGTCGGTGGTGCACCACTGGCAGGCGATGTACCGTCACGCCTTCTACCGTGGTGGACCGGTGTTGACCAGTGCCATCAGTGGCATCGACATGGCACTGTGGGACATCAAGGGCAAGGCGCTGGGCGTGCCCGTTTACGAACTGCTCGGTGGTCCGACCCGCAGTCGCGTTCGTGTTTACGCGCACGCGTCCACCCCCGAAGCGATCCGGGCTCGATCCGAGGAAGGGTTCACGGCATTCAAGACTGGTGTGTTCAAGCACCGCCCGGCACGGATTGTCGAAACTCCCGGCTTCGTCAAGCGGGCGGCCAAGCGGTTCGAGGAGCTTAGAGAGGCCGCCGGGGACGAACGGGATATCGGCATCGATTTCCACGGGGCAATCAGCCCGCAGACGGCCAAGCTGTTGATCAAGGCACTGGAACCGTACCAGCCGATGTTCATCGAGGAACCGGTCCAGTGCCAGAATGTTGACGTGATGGCCGATATCGCGCGGGGCACCCACCTGCCGATTGCCACCGGCGAACGGATCTTCACCAAGTGGGGGTTTCGCGAATTGCTGGAGAAAGGTGCCGCATCGATCCTTCAGCCGGACATGTGCCATGCCGGTGGGATCACCGAGGTCCGGTTGATCGCCGGGATGGCCGAGAGTTATTACGCGGCGATTGCCCCGCACAATCCACTGGGTCCCATTTCGCTGGCTGCCGGGATCCAGTTGGCCGGTGCGATTCCCAACTTCCTGTGCCAGGAGCAGGTGCACCTGGGAGATGGATACATCAAGCAGCCTTTCAAGGTGCGTGATGGTTACATCGATTTGCCCGGCGGGCCGGGGCTGGGTGTTGAGTTGGACGAGGATGCGCTGAAGGAGAAGATCGGTCACGATTGGCGCAATCCGCAATCCTATGACGCCGACGACGGATCGGTGGTGGACTGGTAGAGCGTGCCGCTGCCCGGTTGCTGGTGAGCGGCAGCGTGTTCCCTCTCTCTTGAAGCTGGTAACCTGTCGGGACAAGATCATTCGAAGTCGTGATTGAACGGAGATTGCATCGTGGGTCGTCTGAATGTGCTGTCGACGGGAATGTTGGTCCTGCTGTTGGCCGGCGTGGCCGGGGCCGAGAACTGGGCGCGATTCCGGGGTCCTGATGGCAAGGGCATCAGCACGCAGAAGGGCTTGCCGGTCACCTGGACCGACAAGGACTACAAGTGGAAGGTCGCCGTGCCCGGCCTGGGACACTCGTCACCTTGTGTCTGGGAGAATCACATCTTCCTGACCTCGGCTCTCGACAAGGGAGCCACGCGGTTGGTGTTGGCTGTCGAGGCCGCCACCGGCAAGGTGTTGTGGACCGACAAGCTGGCCTCCAGGACCCACGAGAAGCATTCGCTGAACAGCTACGCGTCGGGGACGCCCGCCAGCGATGGCAAGCGGGTCTTCGTGTTGTTCACCACCAACGAGGACACGGTCGTCCGGGCCTACGATTTTGCGGGGAAGCGGTTGTGGCAGACCGATGTCGGCAAATTTTACAACCGGCATGGTCACGGCTGCGGCACCTCGCCAATTGTCTGGAAAGACACGGTGATCGTTGCCAGCCAGCACGATGGCCCGTCGGTGATCGCCGGTCTCGACGCCGCCACCGGAAAGATCCGCTGGCGTTCCGAGCGGAAGGTCAAGCTGACAGCCCACTCGACGCCGGTGATCTTGGAGCGGGAGGGCAAGCCGCCGCAGATGTTCACCAGCAATACCGGAGATGGCCTGGCCAGCTTCGATCCGCGCACCGGCAAGTTGCAGTGGCGCGCCAACCTGTTCACGTCGCGTGCGGTCAATTCGCCGGTGATCGCCGGCGACCAGGTGATGGCAATTACCGGTGGTGGCGGCAGCGGCAAGCAACTGTTTTCGGTTCCCGTTGATCAGACAGGTGAGGTGACAGCCGAGAAGGTGGCCTGGACCAGCAATCGCAACTTGCCCTATGTCCCGACACCGCTGGCGTTCGGCAAACACCTGTACTTCTGGTGCGACAACGGGGTGGTCAGTTGCCTGGAGGCCAAGACGGGCAAGGCGGTCTGGACCGAACGCGTCGGCGGAAAGTTCTGGGCCAGCCCGATCTGTATCGACGGCAAGATCTACAACATCAGCGACAAGGGAGAGGCGGTTGTGATTGCCTCGGGCACCAAGTTCAAAGTGCTCGGCAAGTCCCAGGTTGGTGAGCAGGTCCACGGCACGCCGGCGGTTTCCGGGGGACGCATGTTCTTGCGGGGCTTTGAGCACCTGTACTGCCTGGAAGCCAAGTGATCGAAATACCGCCGCCGAATTCGCGAGAATCCTGGTGGCGGCCCGGAGTGTTGATCCCGAGAGCCCCGGTGGTCGCAAATTGCTGCTGACCTGTTCGGGGCGGCTGTTCTACAATCCGCGACCCTGTTTGCCCGTGTGGCATCGGGTTGTTCAGTGGATTGTGGAGTCAGACGTATGTCACATCGCCCCGGCGTTGGCAGCCTGTTGTCTCGTGTTCTGCTTGCGGCAATTGCCGTTCTGTTGGGGTCACGGGTTGTTCTTGCCGCCGAACCGCCACAGCCGCAGTTCATGCTGGAGAAGTTCCAACCTCTTCAAGCCGGTGTCGACTTCGAGAAACCCGAAGCGGCCGAGGTCGCCATGTGCCGCGTCCAGATTGACCGGGGCCGGGGTCACACCGGTTGGAAGGTGCTGGGTCCGGCGGGCCAGGTGCTGCGTCGGTTTCTTGATACCAACGGGAACAACCTGGTCGACCAGTGGCGGTATTTTCAGAATGGTGTCGAGGTCTACCGCGACATCGACAGCAATCACAACGGCAAGGTGGACCAGGCCAGGTGGTTGAACATCGGCGGGTCCCGGTGGGGAATCGATTCGAACGAGGACGGTCGGATTGATTCGTGGCGGCGGATCTCGGCAGAGGAGACCAGTCGCGTGGCGGTGGAGGCCCTGTTGCGGCGGGACGCGTTGCTCTTGCAAACGATCCTGGTCACCAGGCAGGACACGCAGGCCCTGGGCCTGTCACGAAAAATGGCCACGGCATTGCTGGCAGCGGTGGATGATCCCTCCGCGCGGTTGGACAAGAGTCCTGCCCTGGCGGCCGGGACGCGATGGATTCGATTTGATTGTTCGCAACCCGGGGTGATTCCCGCGGACGAAGGCAAGGCCGCGCGTGACCTGGAGGTCTACGAGAGTGCGTTGGCGATTGTCGATGCGGGAGGCAAGAGTGGCCTGGTCCAGATTGGCGAACTGGTCAAGGTGGGACAGGTCTGGAAGCTGACCTCGATTCCGGTTCCGCTGGCCGGAGACACGGTCCAGGTGACCGCCGGTGGCGTGTTGTTGCAGCCGGCCGCACCGAGTGTCGCGGTGGCCACGCCGGGTGTCACACCAAAGATGCAGAAACTGCTTGACCAACTGCGAGAACTCGACAGCTCACCTCCGACGGCCGCCACACCTGCCGCGTTGTCCAGTTACCATTCTCGTCGCAGCGACGTCCTGGGTGGTTTGAGCGTGGCGGCGGCGACGGCTTCGGAACGCGATCAGTGGTCCAGGCAATTGATCGACAGCCTGGTGTCGCTGGTGCAGTCCGGAACATGGCCCGAGGCGCTGCAACGTTTGGCGGTCGAGGAGACACGGTTGAAACGGAGTGATCCAAAAAGTGCGCTGGTTCCGTTTACCGCCTATCGACACCTGCTGGCGCGCCACCATCGGCTGATGGCAAATGCGACCGAGCAGGCCGCCCAATTGAAAGTGCAGCAACAGTGGCTCGCCGACCTGGAGGTGTTCATCAACAATTACCCCCAGGCCGAGGACACTCCCGAGGCGATCTGGCACCTGGGGACGGCACATGAATTTGCCGCCCGGGTCGACGGAGCCAAGACCTGGTACACGAAGTTGGCGCGTCAATACGGACGGACTCCTGCTGGTGAGCGAGCAGCCGGGGCGCTGCTGAGATTGGACCTGAAGGGCAAGCCACTGGTTGTTTCCGGAAAGAACCTGGGCAGTACAACCGTTCGCAGCGACTCCTATCGCGGCAAGGTTCTGCTGGTGGTGTACTGGGCCACCTGGGGCAAGCCATGTACCGAGGAACTGCCGGGGTTGCAGGCTTTGTATGCCCAGTACCGGGCAGAGGGTTTTGAGGTTCTCGGCGTCAATCTCGACCTGGACAGCAAACCTGTCCCGGCTTACATCTCGGCCAATCGCGTCACCTGGGCCACGCTGCATGAACCTGGTGGTCTCGACAGTCGCCTGGCCCGGCAACTCGGGATTCTCTCGTTGCCGACCATGGTTTTGGTCGATAGACGTGGAAACGTGATCAGCACCGAGATGACCCTGGCGGATTTGAAAACCGAGTTGCCCAAGGTATTGAAAACAGCCGCCAGTGCCGTGACGCCCTGAACTCGCCCGGGCGTGTTTCTTTACTCCACGACTCCTCGTCTACAGAATAAATATCATGGCGACACCGGGAATCTTGAAAGGCATCGAGAACTCGGTGCGTGGTGCGGTGAAACGGGCGGTGATCAATCATCATCGTCGTGGCGACACCGTCTTGTTCAGCGATACGACGCTGCGTGACGGCGAGCAGATGCCTGGTGCGACACTCGAACCCCACGAGAAGTTGCAGATTGCCCGGGCCCTCGAGGCGGCCGGGGTTCATTCGCTGGACGCGGGATTTCCCGCATCCTCGCAAGCCGACATCGAGGCGATTCGCCTGATGATTGGGGAAATCAAGGGGCCGGTCCTGACGGCATTGTGCCGTACGGTTCGAGGTGACATCGATGCAGCCGAGGAGGCCCTGTCGGACAACCCGCGGCACAAGCGGGGCGTCAGCCTGTTCTGTGGCACCAGTCCGCTGCACCGCGAGCACAAGTTGCGGAAGGAGCGGTCAGAGGTTCTTGAACTGGTCACCGATACGGTGGGATACGCCAGTAGCAAGTTTGACATCGTGGCGTTCAGCCCCGAGGACGCCAGCCGGACTGAACCGGAGTTCCTGGTGGAATGCTACACGGCTGCGATCGAGGCCGGAGCCACGACGATCGGCTTCCCGGACACGGTCGGCGTGATGACACCTGAGAAGGTGCGGGAGATCATTCGCTACATCCAGGACAACGTGGCGAATCTTGATCGGGCCCTGCTGGCGGTCCATTTCCACAACGATCTCGGGCTGGCGGTCGCCAATACTCTCGCCGGTGTGCAGGAGGGAGCCAACGTGATCCAGTGTACGATCAACGGCATTGGTGAACGCGCTGGCAATGCGTCGCTGGAAGAGGTGGCCATGGCCTTGCACCTCAACCAGGAGCAGTACGGCGTCAAGATGAAGATCGATACGACCAAGCTGTACGACCTGACGCAACTGGTTGCCGAGTTGACCGGCATTGGTCTCTCGCCGATGAAGCCTGTCGGCGGCGACAACATTTTTGCCACCGAGGCGGGGATTCACCAGGATGGTCTGTTGAAGAATCCCGACACCTACTTGCCCTATCGGCCCGAAGTGATTGGTGCGAAGGGAATCCGGCTGGTGCTGGGCCGGCACAGCGGCCGGCGGGCTGTTGCTCACCGGTTGCAGGAACTGGGCATGGAATTGTCCGACGAACAGATTCTGGAAGTGCTCGACGGGATCAAGGACGTTCCCAAGGGTGTCTCGATTGATGACGAGTTGCTCGGGCAGGTTGCTCGCCGCGTGACCGGTGGGACGGCGTAGTTCGTCTTCGGCCGGTGGAAGCGACTCAACCCAGGATCTCGGAAATCGGCTTTCCGCCGTCGACGATTTTCAACGGCCGGCCACCCGGTGTGTACAGCTCCTTGTCGGCGTCGATCTTCATGGCGTGACAAATGGTCTGGAACAGGTCCTCGACCGAGACGGCCCGGTCGACCAGTTCCTGTCCGTTGGTGCTGGTCTTGCCGACGACGCGGCCACCCTGGATCCCGGCACCGGCGAGCAACAGGTTGAAGTTGCGAGCCCAGTGGTCTCGACCCGGCGCGGGTGTCTTGCTGTTGACTTTCGGTGTCCGTCCGAATTCTCCGGCGACGATCACGAGCGTCCGCTCCAGCAGGCCACGTTGTTTCAGGTCGGCCAGCAGCGTGGCGACTCCACGGTCCACCTCAGCGGCCGCCGGCTTGATGCGGGTGAACAGGCGGTTGTGCATGTCCCAGCCGCCCTTGCTGACCTCGACAAATGGCACACCGGATTCGATCAACCGACGTGCGACCAGCAATCCCTGGCCAAACCGGTTCTTGCCATAGGCCTGTTGTCGGGCGGCGGGTTCTCCGTCGAGTTTGAAGGACTTGAGCTTGGGTGAGGTCATCAGCCGTCGTGCCCGTTCGTACAACACCCGGTGCTCCTCGACCAGTGCTGCCGCGCCAGCTGCGGAGAGGTCGGCGTCCTGGGCCTTGAGCAATGCGAGACGTCGGGCCACGCGGGGCGAGGTGACAGCGGTTGCGGCGTTGGCGGGTAGTTGGCCGGCCCGATTGATGACAAAGGGAGCCACGTTGACCCCAAGGAAACCACTGCTGAGCGTCTTGCCGATGCTGACAAAATTGGGGAGATCAGAATTGACGTCGCCCAGTTCGCCGGCGACGACGGATCCAATGTTCGGATGTTTTTCAGGGGTGCCCATCCGCCGCCCGGTGTGCAGGTGGTAGGTGCCACGGGCGTGTGCGGCTTCCTTGCCGACCATCGAGCGGATGATGGCCACCTGCCGCAACGCCTTGGCCATTCTTGGCCAGTGCTCGGCAATGGAAATCCCCGGCAGGGCCGTCTTGATTGCCTTGGTCTCACCGCCATTGGCGGTGCCTGGCTTGGGGTCCCAGGTTTCCATCTGGCTGGGAGCGCCACCCAGCCAGACCAGGATGCAGGACCGTTGCTGGCGCTTGAGTTGTTCGGCGTGCAGGCCCAGTGGCGCCAGCAACGAGGCGATCGAGAGACCCAGGGCGTGGCGACGCGTGACCGGCACGTCCGGCGAACGCTGTTGAAGAAAGGAGGTCATGGAATGCTCCGGGTGATCCGCTGGTTCAACGCTTGGTGAGAAACTCGGTCGAGTTGACCAGCACCCACAGTAGATCCTCGACGGCTTCGGTCCGGTTGGTCACGTCCCGGAGATGCTTCAGGCCGCGGGTGAATTCGCTGTCGGTGGGCCGGCGGGCGAGGACGGCGAGATAGAGTTGAGTCAGCAGGAGCCGCGGTTGCTTGATGGTCAGCAATCGCTTGGTGAGTTTGCCGGTCTTGAGCTTGTTCTGCAGGGCGGGGTTGTTCATCAGGAACAGCGCCTGCTGAATGGTGCCCTCGAGATCTCTCTGGGGAACGGACGGGTCCTGCCGGAATTCACGATCGACGGCCTGGCTGATGCCCCGATCGGCTCCAGTCAGCCTCAGCACGCTGGCCTTGACCTGGTCGGAGTTCAAGCGGATGGGACGGACGGCGGTGAACAATTCCTCGTCCCGGTCGATCGTCTGGATGTCACGCTGGTAGGCGCGCGAATTCATCAGCAGGCGGAAGACCCACTTGGGATCGAACTTGCGATAGCGAAAAACCGCGGCGATGCGGTTGACCACCGAGGGATGCAGGCATTCCTGGTCGGGACCCAGGCTGTCGACTGCGTAAAAGCCGTCGCCGATCAGTTCGTTCCAGATCCGGTTCACGAACGAACGGGCGAACCAGTAGTTGTCCTGGTTGTAGACCAGGTAGGCGGCGATGGCGACACGGCGTTGGTGGGTGGTCAACGTGATGGGAGGCTGCTCGCCCAGGAGAAACTTTGGTGTCATCTCGGTCTTCTTCGACGACGCTTCGAGGCTGGGCATGTAGTACTTGCCCCGCGAGAAGAAGGCAGCGAGTTCATGGAATTGCTCCCGCTTCCACGAATCGAAGGGATGGTCATGACATTCGGCGCACTGGATGCTGATCCCCATGAAGAGCCGCGCGGTCTGGGCGGCCAGTAACGGCGGCTTGTTTTCGAAGGCGAGGACGAAGTTGTTGGGTCCTGTCTTCTGGCTCCAGTCGTCTTTCTGGTCCTTCTTCTTCTTGTCACGGATCGGCATGGCCGAAACCAGCTCGGCGACGATCGCGTCCCAGGAGGTTCCCTTCTTGAACTCTGCGGCCAGCCAGTCTTCCAGTGCCTTGGGATTGGTGCGGTTCCGGTTTGCCGTTGCCTCGAAGAAAATCACGTTCTTCCAGTACCGTGCCCATTTCCTCGCGTAGGCATCGGTGGTCAACAGGCGGTCGATTAGCCGGGGACGTTTTGACGAGGTGTCATCGGCCACGAAGTCGCGAACCTCCTTGGCCAGGGGTGGGCGACCGACAAGATCAAAATGCACGCGGCGGACGAATCGTTCGTCGTCAATCAACCGGGCGAAGGAACGGTCACGACCGACACGGTACTCGAGCGACCGGTCGAGATCCGAGGAGGTGTACCGGAGGTTGCTGCCGGCGCGTCGGACCGGCATCGAATCGCGGATGGCGGCCAGGAATTTTTGCTTGTCGGCGGGCGTCTTCAGCGGCGGCAGCTTGGGTGTCTTGGCGTCGGTTTTTTTCTTGGCCACCGGCCGCCGCTTGGCACCCTTCTTGTTTTGTGCCTCCACGGGTGTTGAGGCCAGGGTGATCATGGCGCACAGGCACAGGGTCAACAGGCGAGCCATGCCGGAGGTGTCCCGAGAGAAGGATGTGAAGCGAGAGGGGGAGTCCGCGGGTCGTTGTTTCGATTTTAAGGGCAGGAATTCCAGATTGACAAGACCGGGTGAGGGCTTGTTTCGACAAGGCGGGCATGCGCTACTGCGTGGCCAGGGATCCGACAGGAGCCATAGAAATGCCGTATGACAACCCCGCGGAATTGTTCGACGTGGTTGATGCCGAGGACCGCGTGATCGGCCAGGCGACTCGAAGCGAGGTTCACGCCCGTGGACTGTTGCACCGCGCCTCTCACGTGTTTGTCTTCAATTCCGATGGGCAGCTGCTGCTGCAACAACGTTCCGCCACCAAGGATGCACATCCGTTGTGCTGGACCTCCTCGTGCTCGGGCCACCTGGATGCTGGCGAGACATACGAGATTGCCGCGGTTCGCGAACTGAAGGAGGAAATCGGGCTGGAAGCCGATGTCGAATTCCTGGTCAAGCTCCCGGCCGGTCCGGAGACCTCCAACGAGCACACCGCGTTGTTTCGTACAACCTCCGATGACTGTCCGAGGCCGGATCCGACCGAGGTGGCGGATCTGCAATGGGGGGACGTGGATCAGTGGTTTGGGATGCTGGCAGTTGATCCGGAACGGTTTGATCCGCCATTTCGTGAACTGCTCACCTGGTTTGTAGAAACCGCCCGCTAGTTGCGGTTCTTGCCTTGCACGGCGTTCCGGTTTCGATCGAGCACCTTCTGCCACTGGTTGTCGTAGAGGTTGGCGTTCTGGCCGTTGACAGGATGGGTCGGAAGCCAGATGTCGGGCTGGATGGGCGCGAGCAGGTCGATGGAGTTCTGGAAACCGATGGCGCCTCCGCGAGATGCTCTCACATCTCTCAGGAATTCCTGCATCCGGTTGCGGCTGTCGAGCTTGGTGGGGATTCGTCCCGAGATCAGTATTCGCTTGTCCTCCTGGGTGAGCAGGTAAGCGGCGGGAGCCACGCCGAGACCCGAGACCGGGATCGTCCGAAACGGCCAATCGTCTCCATCGTTGAACGTCTCGGCATCAACAATCCGAGTGTCTTTTGGGAGAGTTTCACGAAGAATCGGGATGCCCGCTTTTGCGACAAAAACGAGCGGTTTGTATTTCTGGACCAGCTGCAGCACTCCTCCCGAGACCTCGGGGGCACATGACGTGAGGATGACGGCCGAGATGCCGGGGACCGTCTCGTCGAGCTGGCCCATCTGCTCTTGCAGGAATTCCAGGAAACCGGCACCGGCCGGTGGATCGACGACGATCCAACGATCGCGGTCCCTGACGACATAGATCGCGGTTCCGGAGAATTCGCCGAGATAAAACAGCCCACCGAGAATCCGTAATGGCCGCGAGTTGAGGAAGTCACGGCCGTCGGTTGCGAACCGCCTGGTCAGCAACTGCATCTCGCTGATTCCCTTGTCGAGCATCTTGTGCCACTGGTTCTCGGTGATCTCGGCCGAGATGCCTTCCTCCTCTTGGGGAGTCATGTTTCCCAGTGGGTTGTCTTCGGTCGATTCGGTTGGAGCGAGACCGATCTGGGGGTGCCCGGGCAGCAGGATGTTGGGCGTGACGGTGTCACGCAGTGTTTTCAATGATGCCAGGTAATCACTGGCGTTTGATCGAAATCGTGGGGGCAGGTAAGCGCCATAGGTTCCCAGGTCGCCGGTGATGGTCGAGATGGTGTCGCCGGTAAAGAGAATCACCTGGTTGTCTCGTTTGAGTTGAAAGCACAGGCTGCCCGGTGTGTGTCCGGGAGTGGCAATCACCTCGATCCGCGTGTCACCCAGGTTGATGGTTTCACCACCGACAAGCGGGACGTCGATTTCGGTGGGGTGGGTGTCAACATCCGGCATGTCGTAAGTCGAAAACAGTGCCTCGCGCGGTCCCCCCACACGCAGGACGTCCACGTCACCCTTGCCCGCATAAACCTGGGCCTTGGTCAATCGCGCCAGGTACATCGCGCCCAGGACGTGGTCGCCGTGAGCATGGGTCAACAGGACTTTCTTGATACGTGTTGGATCCAGTTCCAGGTACTTGACCTGTTGGAGGAGGGCCGTGCAGTCGGTCTCGAGTCCGGAATCGATCAGGATCAGTCCATCAGAGGTGTCGACCACGTAGGCGACTGATGGAGTGAGTGACCCGAGCATGTAGACTCCTCGCAGGAGCTGCATGGGTTGTTTCTTGAGCATCAGGCTGGTGTGGACTCGCGATTCGGGAGTCATCTTCCAGACGACCACGGCACAGGCGACAAGCGTGGCGACGCTGATCGCCGCGAGAATGCGACTGCCACCTTCGCGACGGACCCGGCCGTTCATGGTGTCCCTCTTCGGCTATCCGTGAACCGAGTCACTTGGCCGCCTTGTCGGGTTCAACCACGTCGTGAACCTGGTTGAGCGCGGGGTTCTCGATCACTTGCTTGATGCCGCTGGGCCAGCTGATTTCGATGCTGTCAATCACATCGTGTTGTCCGAGTCCGAAGTGGACGGTGCGGGAGGACTGGGACAGGTAGCCGCCAGCCGAATGGACCATTCGCAACATGGTCTGATCACCGACGCGGGCCAGGATCCGGGCGCCGATGGCGTCGCGATTGCTACTGGTTCCTTGCAGCCGCAGGGCCACGTATTTGTTGCCGGTGTCGAATTCGTTCTTGAAGTAATAGGGGATGTCATTGAAATTGTTGGTGATGATCTCCAGGCGACCGTCACCGTCAAAGTCGGCGGTGGCCGCACACCGGGAACTCCGGACCGAATCCCTGTTCTGGATTTTCTTGTCGTGGTAGTGGCCCTGGACGGGTGGCTCGATTCCACGCGCCGTGGCGTGGTCGGCGAAAGTGCCGTCACCGTTGTTGAGCATCAGGTGGTTGGGCCAGTAGTAGAACGGAAAGCCCATCCCCGAGGAGAGAAAGATGTCCTGGTGACCGTCGTTGTCGAAGTCGCCCACGGAAATGCCCCAGGGCCACAGCGTCTCCAGTCCGACCTCCTCGGAAAGCTCTTCAAAGGTTCCCTTGTCGGTGGCCCGGAAAAAGGAATTCCCGAACAACACCTCGCCGCGGCTGAAGGCCAGGGTGTCGGCCCATCGCTCCTCGGTTTTGACCAGCTTGTTGTCCTGTTGCTTCATCGGTCCGAAGATCGATCGGAACTTTTTCTGTGCCGAATCGGTAGCCAGCTTCAACGATCCGTGGCTGAGATCCAGCCCCATCCACATGTCCGAATGCATGTCGACGATGAGGACATCCAGCCGCGAGTCGTTGTGGGCGTCGAACACCTTGACGCCCATACCTCCCCAGGAGGTTCGTCCAAGCGTCTCGAGTGTGACATCGACGAACTTGCCCTTGTCGTTTCGGTACAACTGGGCACGGCCAAACATGCAGGCGACCAGGACATCCTGGTCCCCGTCCTCATCGTAATCAAAGATCGCCACATCGCTGCTCCAGCCGCGTCCCTGCAGACCGGCCTTCTTGGTGACATCGGTGAAGGTGCCGTCGCCGTTGTTGTGGTAGAGGATGTTGTATTCCTTGGCACTCTGGATCACCGCGTCAAAGCCATCGCCCCCCTTGCCCTTGAAGGTCTTGCTGGTCGGGTTGATCTCGTCGAGTGTCCAGTCGGCGGTGTGAACCACGTAGAGGTCCAGGAGCCCGTCGTTGTCGTAGTCGAAGAAAATGGCGGTTTGCGAGTGACCGATGTGTTCCAGGCCGGCCTTCTTGGTGACGTCCTTCAGGACGCCGCCGCCCTGGTTCTCGTAAAAGACATTGCCACCGCGCGTGCTCGCGACGAAGAGATCCTGGTCGCCATCGTTGTCGACATCGGCGAACGTGCCGCCCACGCAAATTCGGTCGGCCAGGCCGACCCCGACTTTTTCGGTCACATCCTCGAAGGTCCCGTCACCGCGATTGCGGAACAACCCGTTGGAACCCAGCTGGTTCAGGAAAAACACGTCCTCATGGCCGTCGCCGTCGTAGTCGGCAATCGACACACCACACCCGTGGTCGTAGAGATTGATCTTGAACGTCGTTCCTGATTCGTCGGGGAGAAAACCCATGTGGAAATCGAGACCTGATTCCCGGGCAACATCACGGAAACCGGGCCCGGCGACGGGGGTTGGCTCACCGTCAGGTGGCAACTCCTTGTCGTCCCTGCCAAACCAGACGGCGGCGGCCACGACCACCAGGAGCGTGACAGCAACGA
The DNA here is from genome assembly GCA_002724415.1 of Planctomycetaceae bacterium. Classification (GTDB taxonomy): domain Bacteria; phylum Planctomycetota; class Planctomycetia; order Planctomycetales; family Planctomycetaceae; genus UBA8437. Next base: position 18,094 of record PBOU01000215.1, on the reverse strand, counting down.
CGAGACCCAAACCGCCACCCCGTTCTTCAGCCGAGCCAAGCTGGCTGGCTGGCTGGTCGGCTGGCTGGTCGGCTGCACCAGCTTGAGTGTCGTGAGTCTCGCTCATCGAATTCTTCTTTCTCGTTCGGCCAGATGTGTCCCGTCCGGAGGTGATTGTCCGCTGGATCCTGGTGGCGATTGAAACCGAACCGGATCGCGTGACGTTCAGTTTATCCTACGAATGAGCCAACGCGATCGTTGCTCAGAATCATTCGCGACAAAAAAACGGGGTTTCGAGGAGTTGGTTGCCGGTCCCCGGGATGCTGTCCGAAACGTTTCAAAGGCTGGCAAACGGATGCGGTAGATCCTGGTATCACCGAGGGTGTGGGCCTTCTCGATCTTCCAACGCGAGGACGTTGACTGGTAGCGATTCAGTATGGCTCCGATTTGCTGTTGCTTGAGGCTTTGCGAGACAGCCGTGTTGAGTTGTGCACCATCGGGTTCTTCATCGATCCAGTATCTCAGGTCGGGAACCGGGTCGGATCGATCCATGCGGCGGTCGGACCGCTCGTAGTAGTAGACATATTCGTAGGCCGGATGCCCACCCCGGAATGGTCCGGCCAGTTCGATGGACTGCCCGTCACAGTCTCCCAGGATCCATCGGGCGACATCACGACGTTGTCGGAAGGTCAGGCCGTACTCACCCCGTGGAGTGGCGAGGTCGTTGTCGAGATAGCTGTTCCAGGACACCAGGAACAGCACATGTGCGACGGCAATGGTGCCCAGGGCTCCAGCGGCGAGGATCCGGGGTGCTCGTCGCCGGGCGTCCAGGCAACGGCCGACCGTAGCGGAGGCGAGTACCAGGAGCACCGGCAGGCTGATCAGCAGGTGTTCGGGGCTCACTTTCGAGCGGTACACCATACCGCCTGCCAGGGGCAGAACGACCCACAGCCACAACAACCCCGTGGTTGGTTGTGCGTTCGACGAACTGTCGGACCGGTTCAACGCGCGTCCTTCCTTGCCCGCCAGGAGGCAGGCCGCGGCCACGGCGACAACCATCATCAGCCCACTGGCGGCCAGGAGGGCCTGGTGCCAACCGGGAAAAAAGTCCGGCAGGTCCGCCGGTGCCGATCCGAACCAGAAATCGAAACGGCCGCTGTGGAGCATCGACTGCAGGTAGTTGATTTCGTCGAGAATGGCCCGGCCGGGATTGGCTTTGCCACCGAGGATCGACAACGAGTTCTTGAACTCGGTCCAGCCCCCGATATGGTGAAACACCACCCAGGGGGTCCAGGTCGACAGGCCGAAACACACGCCGGTGATCGCCGTCGTCCAACTGACCCGCCGCCGTCCGATCCAGATCACGACAGCCAGCCAGGCTGTCGCCGACAGTCCCGAGAAATGCACCTGTGGCAGTACCAGGCCCAGGATCAGCATCCAGGCCAGGCGGCCGCTGCCGCCCCGGGACAACCACGTCAACGACATCCCGATCAGCCAGAGGCTGAATATTGCCAGGCAACTGCCGGACCACAGTTGCCGCGAGTAGACAACCGTCCAGGGCGAACACGCCATCAGCAATCCCGTGGCAACCGCCGCACGGTTGCCAAACAACCGGCCGGCCAGGCCATAGGCCAGGTACACCGCCCAGACGTTCAGCATCCCCACCAGCACGACACCTGTCAGGGGGTGCCAGAAAAGCTGGTTGGGCAGCGACACCAGGTAGATGAACAACGAAGAGCCCCGGACTCCTTCCACCAGTGAACCGGCCAGTGGCCACCCCGTTCCCGGGGTGGAAGCGACAAGCAGGTTTGCCGTCAGGCCGTTGCCGGCCATCTCGTTGGTCATCGGGACCAGTTCCAGTTGCGACAATCGCAACACCGCCGCCAGTACCAGGATGGCGAGCAATCCCCACGGGACGCGGCGGGCGTCTTTTTTGGCGTCACTCATGTTTCTTGGAACCGTTGACCAGCAACAGCCACCTCGTCACCGGTTCCCATCGCTGTTCGGGGAGCGTTGGCCGGGTGATCAGTTGCCAGGACCGTCCTGCTGGGGTGTTTGTTTCGGCTGGGGTTTCAGCGTCACCGTCAGGCGTCGTTCGACCTCATCGACATCGCCAACCGAACCGAAGTCAACCGCATCGACGACTTCCTGCAGGAACCGGTCGGTGGGAATTATGATTCTTGTCTCTCCGTCTCCGTCGATCACTTTTGGTTTTCCGCCGGGTCTCTTCAGCTTGGCCAGCCGGTCCATTATCAGTTGCCGCGTTGCCCTGGTCATCTCGCCCTGGATCACCACCGTCACGGTCCTGCCACGTGGTGTTGAAGTGTCCTCCGACTCTGCCGAGTCGTCGCTGGATATTCCGGCCGAGACCAATTGGTTGATTCGGGCCTGTGCCAGGACCAACGCCTGCGTGAATTCCCGGCTGGTTTTTGCCAGCTCGATTCGATCAAGATCCTCTTCAACGGTCGCCAGCAGCTTGATCAGCGGGCCCCGGTTTTTCTGGATCGCATCATCAGGGATCCCGGCGACCATCTCGCGACCGTCCTGGTACATCTTGAGTAGCCCGAAGTCCAGGTCGGCGACAATCCACACGCCGTCGACCTGGCGAACCTTCATCTGTGTCTCTTTTGGCTTTTCGTCGATGGCCTGTTGGGTCATGACAAAGTTGCCGGTCATGACCAATCCGATTGTCGCCTTGGTCCCATCGATGTCGACCAGCCGCACCTTGGCATCGAATCCCTTGCGAAACGGGTCATTGGGATCCTTGGCCGACAGGGCCACAAGCTGTTTCAGGAACCGGGTGCCGGTTTCGGGAAAAAATGTTTTCCCGTCAAACTTGCGGAGTGTTTCCAGGTCGGCCAGTTCACTGTCGACCAGCAGTTGCAGAAGCGCGATGACTTCGGTCCAGTTCTCGGTGAACAGTCGCTTGTTGACCGACGGGAGCTTCAGGTCGGGGTTTCCAAGGATCAGGTCCCGCTTGTCGTGGAGCAACTTGACGATTCGACGGGCCACGATGAAGAGGCGTTCCCAGACAACCGGGTCCAGCTTTGAGGCAAATTCTCGAACGAACGCATTGATCTCCTCGTGGTGCCGTGGTGGCAGCGAGTCCCAGATCACGCCCGCTTCACCGGTCTGAAACGCTTTCAACAGTGTCCTGACGGCGGTGTCAGGTTGGGAGAACGGATCGGCATTGGGGTCAGACGGTGTGGGGACAGGCGCGGTTGTCGAGTTGTTTTCCGGTGGGGGCGATCGGTCGCATCCGGCCATCACGCCAGCCAGCACGATGACCACTGGCAGGCAAATACTGCACCAGGAGTGACGGCTGTGTGACTTGTCCCGCATGGCATCCCCGAAACCGCAAGCAAACACAAAACGACCTGTCGCCTCCGCATTTCATCAGCGATCAACGCAAACTCCATGCTAACCGGTAGCGACTACCACCGAACAGGGCCTAGTCGGAAAGAGGCAATCCCGAGCCCATCTGGCCGGTGCCCCGGCTGGGTGTTATCGTGTTTGGGAGGTCTGTGATCCCGGGTTGATTCACCGTGACCCCGGGGCGTGACGTTGTGGATCTCCTTTTGGTCCCGGTCGTGGCCCAGGCTCTCAAATGATCGTCAATGCCTACGCCGTCCTGACCGCTTTTGTCAGCCTGTTGCAACTGGTGATCGGCCTGCTGGTGATCGTCTCGTCGCGGGGCCGCCGTCCGGTGCGGCCGATCGATGATGTCGAGAATCGTCCCTACCTGTTGTTGATGCTGGGTTGCCTGCTGTTGGGTGTGAACCTGGCCTCCTGGCCATTGCTGTACGCGTTGATGCAGAGCTACGTGCCCTCGTGGCCGGGTGTCATGTGCATATACGGTGTGACACGGATCGGTGAGGGCAGCGTGGGCAGTGCCGGTTACCTTCCCTGGTTGCTGGCAATAGCACAGTGCACCAAGCCGCTGCTGGTCTTCCTGGGTGGTGGCTGGTTCGTGTTGTACCTGGTCAATCGCGCCGCGCGCACGGCCCCCCTGATGCCCCGGTTGCTGTCGGGCTTGCTGCCACTGGGTGTGGCCAGTGTCGTTGATGCGGTCTGCGTGGGAGCCTACCTGGCCATTCCGAAACAGGAACAGTCCCTGAGCGTGGGTTGCTGTACCTCGGAAATCTCGAATCGATCCCGGTTGCTGTCGGAATCTCTGTTGGGGTCCGGCAGTCACACCTGGTTGACGGTGGCCCTGTTGATCGTCGTTGGCGGCATGTGCCTGGGCTTGCTGGGTGCAATCCGCAAAAGCCGGTTGGATCGCCTGTACCTGGGAGGATTGCTCGCTGGGGCGATTGTCGCGATTCCGCTCGGTGGCCTGTTCCTGGTCGAAATTGCCTCACCGGTGTTGCTGCAACGTCCACACCACTGCCCCTATGACCTTGTCGTGGAAGTTCCCGAAAGCGTGCTGGCCGTGGTTTTGTTCGCGGTGGGTTCTTTTTCTGTTGGTTGGGCGGCAGTCGCGGCGTGGTTGGGTCACGTCCAGGAGACTCGCGATGTTTTGCCGTCGCTGATCGGACGCTTTCTCTTTCTTGGGTTCTTCGGATATCTTGGCTCAATGATCATGTTCATCCTGGAGTGCACCCTGTCATGAATCCGCCGGTGTCCTGGTGGTGGGCGGCAGTGGCGGGGCTCGTGACCGTGAGTGCCCTGCCGTTTGTCGGACAGTCGATGCGCGCGGACGCCCGGCCCCGCTGTCGTTGGGATGGACGTGTCATCGACACGTTGTTCCGGGTGAGAGTCCACGACACCACCGGCGGCGACTCGGGGTTCTGCGATGTTGGCTGTGCCCGATCGTGGGTCAGCCGTCACCCGTCGTCTGAACGGACAATCCACGTGACCGACGAGGACAGTGGAGAGATGCTGGACGCCGAGCACGCCTTTTTTGTTCGCAGTTCGATAGTCACGAATCCTATTACCGGGAATCGCTGGCACGTGTTTCGTGACCGGGACCGTGCCGATCAGCACGCCCGCGAGTCTCGCGGACGGCTGATGCTTGGCGCCGATCACCCATTTCCTTCCCTGGTCGAATTGCCCTGATGATGCCGGATTCCTCGACCCGCCTGTTTGCCGTTGTCGTGATCCTGGTGATCGCTGCCGGGATCTCGGTGGGCCTGTCCCGGAAACCGGTTTTGACCGGGGTGTCGGATGCCGCACGGTTTCAGCAACTTGTCGGTGGGCTGGGTTTCGGGTCGAGTGTCGAGATGTCCACGTGCGCGGTCCAGTTCGATCCGCGACTGGAAGCGGCCTGCAATGCGCACACCGGACCTGTTCCTGTAGGCGGACTGTTGTGTCCTGGTTGTGGCCGGTTCCTGTTTTCTTTTTCCCCGCGGTTGTCCGAGAAACCAAACGGCCTGGCGGCCGCACCTCATGTCCTCATTCCTTAGCATTGCGCGTACTGGATCCGCTGCGATCCTGTTGTCACCCCTGCGAAGCGTGGTGACCGTCCTGGCTGTCGTTGCAGTGCTGGTTCCTTACCTGGTCGGCACCGGCCTGGTCGAGGGGCTGCGACAGGAGGCCCGGATCGCGATTGGTGCCGACGTCACCACGGGGCAGGAACAACTGCCAGATCTCTATGTAGTGGCCAATCAGTTCGGACGCCGGGTGCCGATTCCGGTGTCGCTGGCCAAGACGATCGGAGAATTCGACGGCGTGATACGGGTGGTCCCCCGGATCGTTGGCAGGATCACGCTGGGCAAGGACGCTGTCGAAGCGGTCCTGGTGGGGATGCCGCGAGAGGAACTCCATCGACAGGGGTCGACCGTCCAACAATTGACTCGCCTGATCGATGGAGAATTGCCTGGATCGGGACACGATGAGAGTCCCGACCTGGTGATTGGTTCCGGGTTGGCCCAGCAACTGGATTTGCGGGTCGACACCGTACTTCCACCGATATTTCGCAGCGGTGGCGGCGAAAAAACTCCACGGATCACGGGAATCTTCCAGTCCGACATTACTCCCTGGCAGTCGCGAATGATCCTGACCACCTTCGAGTCGGCCTCGGACATCTTCGGTCAGCAGGGGTTGGCGACCGATCTGCTCGTTTTCTGTCGCCCCGGCCAGCCTGAAGCCATTCGATCCCGGATCCTGCAGTCGATTCCAGGGCCCCCGGATGGTGCCGCAGGAAAAATCCAGTCGTCGGTCACCTCGCGGACGGACCTGGAGTCCTTGCTTCCGGCCGGACTGGGGCACCGGGACGGTGTTTTCAACCTGCTGTTCGTGGTTGCGTTCGCCGTCGGCATTCTCGTGATACTGGTCACGTCGGGGCTGGGACGTTCCGAGCGTCGTCGCGAGATCGGTATTCTCAAGGCCACCGGCTGGCAGACCGACGAGATCATGATCCGCAGCCTTGTCGAGAGCGTGTTGCTGGGGCTGGCGAGTGCCGCCATCGCGATTTTGCTGGCCCTGGTGTGGCTCAAGTGGTTCAACGGATTCTGGATCGCCGGGGTCTTCCTGGCGGGAGTGGAGATCCAGCCGTCATTCACGGTGCCCTGCCTCCTGGAGGTTCAATCGGTCGGCCTGGCGGTATTGGTTGCCTGCCTGGTGGTCACCACCGGTTCGGCTTACTCGACGTGGCGAAGTGCCGTGACTCCACCCGCGGAGGCCATGAGATGACCGACGCGATTCTTGAAGCCCAATCGGTGAGCCGGATCTATCATCCGGGCACGTCCAGCGAAGTGCAGGCCCTGAGGGATGTCTCGCTGGCGATCCCGGCGGGTGGCTACGTTGCGCTGGCCGGCCCATCGGGTTCGGGAAAGACCACGTTGCTGTCTTTGCTGGGGGGGCTGGATCGTCCGTCAACCGGTCACGTGAGATTCTCGGAACGGAACCTCGAGGAGTGTTCCGACGTGGAACTGGCTCGGCAGCGTCGACGAATGGGTTTTGTGTTCCAGAACTTCTCGTTGATCCCGAGATTGGCGGTCTGGGAGAACATCACCTACCCACAGATTCCGATGGGGTTGTCGGCGGCAAACAGGCGTCAGGCTGCCGACGAGATCCTGGCTCGGTTGGGACTCGAAACGAAAGCGGACGCACCGCCTGAAGAGTTGAGCGGTGGGGAACAGCAGCGTGTCGCCGTGGCGCGGGCCCTGGTTGGAGGCCCCGAGGTGATCTTTGCCGACGAGCCAACATCCAATCTCGATCGGCGATCGGCCGACGAGCTCGCCGCGATGTTCCAGGACATCAACGGGTCCGGAACCACGCTTGTTGTGTCGACCCACGACACCGCATTGATCGAGGCAGCCTCGCTGGTGTTCACGCTTTCTGAGGGTCGCCTGGTTGAAGGCGGCGCCTGAATCCATGGCCGCGGGTGGCAACACGGGCTGGCCGTCGAGGAACCGAGGGCGAGAGTAGAAGAGACCCGCCGGGTGGGGGTCACACGAGGATGTCCTGGATGACTTTTCCGTGCACATCGGTCAATCGTCGTTGAAGACCGTTGTGGTAGAAGGTCAGTTGTTCATGATCCAGGCCCAGCAGGTGCAGGATCGTCGCGTGGAAATCGTGGACGGTGAGCACATTCTCGGCGGCCGCGAAGCTGAAGTCGTCGGTTGCCCCGTAACTGAAGGGGGCCTTGACTCCGGCACCGGCCAGCCAGCAGGTGAATCCTCGCGGGTTGTGGTCTCGTCCCAGCGTTCCTCGCTGGAACATCGGCAGCCGTCCGAACTCGGTGCAAAAGACCAGCAGGGTGTCCTGGAGCATGCCCCGGCGTGCCAGGTCAATCAGCAGTCCAGCGACCGGCTGGTCGAGGATCTCGGAATGGTGGTCGTACTGTGGTTTTAGCTTGTTGTGGCCATCCCAATTCAATCGGCCACCCGACGCGTAGGCACCGTTGAACAACTGGACAAATCGCACTCCCTGTTCGACCAGTCGCCGGGCCAGGATGCAGTTTCGGGCAAACTGGGCCTTGATCTTGTTCTGGGGATCATCGGCTCCGTACAAGGCCAGCGTTTCTTTGGTCTCGGATCGCAGGTCGGTCACGCGTGGTACCGACAACTGCATCCGTGCTGCCAGTTCGTAACTGGCCAACCGGGCAACCAGCTCGGTGTCCCCGGGAAAGCGTTCGGCGTAGCGTCGGTTCAGTTGTCCCAGCACACGTCGCGCGGCCAGGTCCTGTCCGGTCGTGGTGTTCCTGGGCCGTTGGAGGTACCGGACCGGCTTGGTCGTGCTGAAGGGCGTACCCTGGAACTGTGCCGGCAGGAATCCACATGTCCAGTTGTTGGGTCCTGCCTGAGGATTGCCCCGTGGATCCTCGATCGCGACGAAGGAGGGCAGGTCCTGGGTCTCGCTGCCCAGTGCGTAACTTGACCAGGCCCCGATACTGGGGAAGCCATCGGGGACAAAACCGGTCGACATCACGTTTTCGCCGGGACCGTGCGTGTTGGTCTTGGTCGTGAGCGAGTGCAGGTAACAGATGCTGTCGGACTGGTTGCCCATGTGGGGAACCATGTCCGAGACCATCTTGCCGCAGTGACCACGGGGCCGGAATGTCCAGAGCGGACGTTGCAGGTTGCCGTTCTCCCCCTGGAAGGTGACCAGCCGTTCATTGCCGGGCAGGGGTTGTCCGTCTCGCTTGATCAATTCGGGTTTGTGGTCGAATGAATCGACCTGGCTGAATGCTCCGGCACAGAACACCACGATCACATTTTTTGCTCGTGGAGCATGGTGACCGGTGCGAGGAGCCGCCGGGCGGGTGGGATCAATCACCGGGGCTGCGGCCAGTCGACCGTCTGCCTGTAGCAGCCCGGCCAGGGCCATCGCGCCCAATCCGCGCGTCGTGTCACCGAGAAAACGGCGGCGGTCAAGAAGGGCCAGAGCCTGTGGAGATGCGAGTGGTGAGGACACGCGAGCGGGTTACTCCAGGAACACGAACTCGTTGGAATTCAGAAGCACCCGCCCGACCTGCTGTGGTCCGAACCGCCGGGCGAGTTCAACCAGCACCGTTTGTTCCTCGGGCTCCAGTTCTCGGCCCAGAGTCCAGTTGACCATGGCCTGGACCTGGTTCCCCGTGTCGGCGCCCACCGCGTCGCGAGCCCGTTCGGCCAGGAATCGGGCCTGCCGGTTCATGAACCGGCTGTTGAACAGTCCCAGTGACTGAACGGGTGTCGTTGATCGCGTTCGCTTCGGCGCCATCTGTCCACCGTCAGGACAATCGAATGCACCGAAGATTCCCGGCCGCATCAGGCGGATCCGGGTTCCATAGACCATCCGTCGCCAGCCGGATCGGTCGAATTCCTCCTTGGGGACGTAATCACCAAAATTGCTCTGGGGCACGTCGTAGAAGTCAAAACCCTGGCCGCGCATTTGGTTGTTGAGTCGGCCGCTGGCCGCGAGGATCGAGTCGCGGAGAGCCTCGGCCTCGAGCCGTCTCGGTGGAAACCGCCACAGCAGCCTCGTGTCACCATCGATGGCGAGAGCCGCCGCCCGCGGTCGAGATGACTGACGGAACGTGGCCGAGAGCAGAATACGACGTTGCAGGTGTTTCAGTGACCAGCCATGTTGCACCAGATCCAGTGCCAGCCAGTCGAGCAGCTTGGGATGTGTTGGTCGGGAGCCGTTGCGACCGAGGTCCGAGGGTGTGTCGACCAGCCCGGTGCCGAAGTGATGTTGCCAGATGCGATTGACGATCACCCGTGGGGTCAGTGGATTGTGTGAACTGGTGATTGCACGAGCCAGGGCGATTCGTCGAGTCGTGTCGCTGGCACGGGCATCCAGGTCGAGCGACCCGATCAATCCGGGGACGTCGGGCACGACCTGTTCCAGTCGCTGCATCGGGTCGCCACGTTTCAGGCGGTATGTGGTCTCGGGGGCCTGGAAAGTGCCCAGGAACCCCTGTGGTCCCGCGGTGAGCCGGTCGAGTTCAGCCTGGGCCGAGGCGAAGCGACCCGCGGTGTTCCGGAGCTGGAGGACATCGGCGGCCGCGACACCCTGCATCCGGATTGTCTTGGCCGCACGCTGGTCCTTGGGGTGGAGGGTTCGGTCGCGGGAGTGAGCGATCGTTCGCCAGGTGCCCGGTCCATCGGGAACCTCGAGGTCGTAGTCAACCGGTACCGAGGATCCCATCGGCTTCAGGATGACGCGATGGATGGTCTGTGGCCTGGCAAAGGTGATTGTCACCCAGGCGGGCCCCGGTTGTCGGGCCTGCCAGAAGAAGTTGAGCTTGCGGGCGCCGTCGATCAGGTTTTCTGCCAGGCGTGATTGATTGGCCATGGCGAAACTGGAAGAGTCGGCCACCGCACCGAGCGTGTCCAGCGCGACATTCCGGGATGGGCCACGGTCCCCCGCGGGTGTCCAGGCTTCCAGGTCGTCGAGTTTTGGCGATCCGCCGTCATTGGTGGCGTGGATTGTCAGCCGCAGTGCGGACGTGGTGACCGCGTCGAAGGATTCGGTTGTCTGCCGGAAGTCGACCGACTTGCGCAGCCGGAAGGTCTTTCTCAGTTTCTCGCGAAGAATACCGATTTTGTTGAGTCGATCCTGGACAGCTGGCACACGGGCCCGCCACCGATCGTCCTGGTCCCCGTGGATCCGGCGGTTGCCGTAACGAACACCGGCAAACAGGGCCTGCACGGCGTAGTAATCCCGTTGCGGGATCGGGTCGAACTTGTGGCTGTGGCATCGCGCGCAGCCGATCGTGAGTCCCAGGAACACCGATCCGGTGGCCGAGATCACCTCGTCCAATTCGTCCTGGCGTTGTTGGCGGGTCAGTCGTTCGTCGGGACTCTTGACCGTGTCACGGGGGCCGGCAACCAGGAACCCGGTGGCGGTGTCGTTTCGGGTTGTGTCTCCGGCGAGTTGTTCGAAGACAAAACGGTCGTAGGGTCTGTCATCGTTGAAGGCCTGTATGACGTAATCGCGGTAATACCAGGCGTTGCCGATTCGCGAATTGGTCTCGTAGCCGGTTGTCTCGGCAAAGCGGACAAGGTCCAGCCAGTGGCTGGCCCAGCGTTCCCCGTAGCGGGGGCTGGCCAGCAACCGGTCCACGGCTCGTTCCCAGGCCCCCGGATCGAGATCGGCCTGGAAGTGCCGGGCCTGTTCGGGAGACGGTGGCAAGCCCGTCAGGACCAGTGAGGCGCGACGCAACAATCGACGACGATCGGTTGGCGGTGACAATTCCAGTTTGTCGGCTGCCAGCCGCGAGACAACAAAAAGGTCGATGGGTGATCGGGCTCGGGCCGCATCTGCCCTGGAGAGTGTTGGCAGGCGAACCGGCTTCAGCGGCTGGAACGACCAGTGTGATGTCCCCGCGTCGGTGTCCCCGGTCATCACGGCACCTCGCCGGATCCACTCCGAAATCAGCCCGGTCGCCGTGGGAGTCAATCGTGATCCCTTGGGAGGCATCATCACTTCGGGGTCGCGGCTGGTGATTCGTCGAATCAATTCGCTGGCAGAAGGTTGTCCCGGCCGAATGGCCGGCTCGCCCGAGTCTCCACCGGCGAGTAAAGACCGTCTCTTGTCCAGCCTCAGTCCACCCTGCTGCTTGTCGGGTCCGTGGCAGGAGAAGCAGTGTTTGCTCAGCAGATCTCGTACCGCGTTATTGGGTTCAGTCGCCTCGGCGCACAGACCGGGTGTCGCCGTGGTGATCATCAACAAAAGCGGCAAGCCTCTCATGGGGTCGATTCTAACGCCGGTTGCAGAGAAAGATCGCCCCGCCATCACCGCGAGCGCGTCTAGACCAGGATCTCGTTGACCACCCGTCCGTAGACATCCGTCAGGCGGAAGTCGCGGCCGGCGTAGCGGTACGTCAACTGGGTGTGGTCGATGCCCAGCAGGTGCAGCATCGTGGCATGGACATCGTGGACGTGCATCGTGTCGGTGACGGCCTTGAAACCGAAGTCGTCGGTTTCACCGAAAGCCATTCCACCACGGACTCCTCCTCCGGCCATCCACATCGTGAAACCATGATGGTTGTGGTCTCGGCCATTGCCGTTTTCCGAGACCGGGGTCCGGCCAAATTCGCCGCCCCACACCACCAGCGTGTCCTCGAGCAGTCCTCGCTGTTTCAGATCATTCAACATCGAAGCGATCGGACGGTCGACGTTGCGTGTCAGGGTGACCATCCGTTCGTTGTGGTTGTTGTGGGTGTCCCAGGGCTGGCCACCGTCGTAGTACAGCTGGACATAACGCACACCCCGTTCGCACAACCGGCGAGCCAGCAAACAACCGTTTGCGAATTTTCCGGGCCCGTAGGCCTCGCGGGTCTGCTTGGTTTCCTGGCCCAGGTCAAAGGCGTCGGTCGCCTCGAACTGCATCCGGAAGGCGGTCTCCATCGATTCGATCCGAGACGCCAAACGATCGCCGCCACCGCGATTCTCCAGGTGTTTCTGGTTGAGTTGGCCGAGCAGGTCGAGTTGCCGGCGTTGCACCTTGCGGTCGTAGCGAGCGTTGCGGAGGAAGGGAATGATCTTCTCGGGCGCCAGGTTGCTGTGGTTGATATGAGTGCCCTGGTGATGGTTGGGCAGGAAGGCGCTGGTCCAGGTCAGGGGTGCCTCGACGGGGTAGCCGGTGGCCAGCACGACAAAGGCCGGCAGGTTGCGGTTCTCGGACCCCAGCCCGTAACTCACCCAACTGCCCACGCTGGGTACGGCCGAGGTCAGGGCGCCACAATTCATCAGGAACATGGCCGGATTGTGATTGGGGTTGTCCGAGTAGCACCCCTTGAGGACGCAGATGTCGTCGATCACGCGCGAGATTTCCGGGAGGAGATCGCTGACGACCACTCCACTATTTCCCCGCGGCGCAAACTTGCGAATCGAGGGCAACAGCCCGCCGGTGATCCGCTCGGTCCGCAGCGTCGCTCCCTCGGGTCGTTGTCCCTGGAACTTCTTCAGTGCCGGCTTGGGATCAAACAGATCCCCCTGGTAGGGTCCGCCGTTCATGAACAGCTGGATCACTCGCTTGGCTCGACCGCCGTAGTGAGACAGCGATTGATCGGCCGCGAGTGCCGAGGCGACTCCCACGGAACCGAGACTGCCGCCAAGTCGGCCGATCATGGCCCGGCGCGAAAGTGGATTCAGGGGAAGGGGAGTGTTCATTGGTTGTGGGTGGTTGGGGGTCATCGTATCGGCCACCAGTGGCGTCGTTCAGTCGACAAAGAGAAACTCGTTGCTGGCCAGCAAGGCGTGGAGGTACTGGGACCAACGCGCATCGCTTTTCTTCACATCGGTCGATTGGCCGGTCTCGAGGAATGTTTCACCAATCGACAATTCGTCGTCTGTTGGTGAACGCTGGAAGAGCACCCGGTACGCGTTGTGGATCGTGGATCGTGTCGGCTGACCACGGTTGGTTCGGATCTGTCCGGCCAGCCGATCGGCCTGTTGGAACAGGAATGGACTGTTCATGGCGAACAATTGCTGCACGGGCGTGGTTGTCGGTTCCCGGCGGGGACTGTGCGTTCCGGGATCGGGGAAGTCGTGCATTTTCAGGATGACGTTGAGCGTCTTGCGGTCGATTTTCCCGTAGAGCGTTCGTCGCGAATTCTTGAGGTTGCCCAGATCGCCGGATGGTCCACCCAGGCGTTGATCAAGCGAACCGGTGACCTGCAGCATCGCGTCTCGCCACGGTTCGATCGCGAGTCGTCTTGGGCTGAAATGCCACAACAGGCGGTTGCCAGGGTCGTGTGCGACACCGTCGGGCCGGTTGCGACTGGATTGTTGAAATGTGGCCGAGCTGAGAATCTCACGGTGCAACCACTTCAGTGACCAGTCGTGTGCTACGAAACGGGCGGCGAGATCGTCGAGCAGTGCCGGGTGGGACGGCCGTTGTCCCTGTGTGCCGAAGTTGCTGGGCGTTCGCACCAGGCCGAAGCCGAAGTGTTGCTCCCAGATGCGATTGACGATGACCCGGGCGACAAGCGGGTGGCCGTCGTCAAAGAGTGCCCTGGCGAGTTCGAGTCGTCCGCTGCCGTGCTGAAACGGTTTGAGTTTTCCGGCGGTCAGCACCTCGAGAAATCGGCGAGGCACCACGGGGCCTTTTCTCATCGGGTTGCCGCGGATGTGAACATGCAGGTCGCGCGGTTGGCCTCGCCGGAATTCGATCCGGTTCCTTGCCGGGCCATCCGGAACGACGTGAATACTTGCTTCCTCGACCGCCCGGACCATGACCGTGTTCGATGCGAATGCCGCCGATTTTCTGGTCGAGGCAATCTGTGCCTCGATGTCCTTGAACCGCTTCTTGTTCGCCGCGGTTTTGGGCAACTGTTCCTTCATCTTGGCCAGGCTGACGGTGAGCGTGCGGACTCGTTCGCGGGCCGCGCGGATTGGCAACCAGACGTCATCGCTTGCCAGTGGTCGGTCAACCGGACGACTGCTCATCAGCACGCCGCCGATCGCGTAGTAGTCGTGGTTGGAAATGGGATCAAACTTGTGGTCATGGCATCTTGAGCAGGCCAGGGTCAGTCCCAGGAACGTGCGGCCGAAAACATCGACCCGCTCCTCGAGTTCCTTGGCCACGGTCTCTCGAACCAGGCTGATGTCGAGCTTGAGTTCTTTCCAGTAGGAGGGGCTGAGTCCGAAAAAGCCCAGTGCGGCGAGATCGTCGGGCCCGGTGTCTGGCATCAGGTCGGTGGCCAATTGTCGCGAGACGAAATCGTCGTAACCCGTGTCGGCGTTCAAGGCATCGATGACCCAGTCTCGGTACCTCCACGGGCCAGCCGTGCTGCCTTCAAAACCGGGCAACGCATCGGCGTAGCGCGCCTTGTCCAACCAGAAACGGCCCCAGTGTTCTCCGTAGGCCGGCGAGGCCAGCAGGCGGGTGACCAGGCGATCGTAGGCCCCGGGGGCATTGTCGGCGACGAAGCGGTCGACCTGGTCGGGCGTCGGACCCAGGCCGGTGAGGTCGAAGCTGAGCCGGCGGATCAAAGATCGGCGATCGGCCCTGGGTGAAGGGGCCAGCCGAGCTTGCTGGAGCCGGGAGAGGACAAAGCGGTCGATACGATTGCGTGACCAGTCGTCGTTGGTTGGCTGGGGCACGGTGGTCGTGAATGGTCGGAATGCCCACCAGGCCCGTGCCTGGGGGCTGGAGGGTGACACGGCGGAAATGGACGGTCCCCCGATCCGGGGGTCAGGTGCCCCCAGGGCGACCCATCGTTCGAGTATTCGAATTTCACGGGGTTGCAGTTTTCGCTTGGGGGGCATCTCGATGCCATCGCGCCGGACCGCGGCGATCAGCAAACTGTCGTCGGGCTTGCCGGGCACGACCGCGGCACCCGATTCGCCTCCACGTCGGGTGGCCTCCCGGGTGTCCAGTCGCAGGCCTCCTTGCAGGGGCTTGGACTTGGCCGAATGGCATTCGAAGCAGTGCTTGACCAACAGCGGTCGCACCTCGCGCTCGAAGAATTCGACCTGTTCGGCCGGGATGTTCCCGCGGCGTTGTTTCCGGGATCCCACCGGCTCGTCATCAGCCAGGCCGACGACCGGTGCCAGTAGGGCCAGGGTTGTTATCAGGCAACGATTCACTTGCCGGCCGCCGTCTCGGTTCCAAGACAGAAGAGGTGTTTTTCGCCGCGGATATAGAAGCGGTCGTGGGCGATGGCCGGGGAGGCGTAGGTGAATTCGCCCAGCTTGTTCTCGGCGACCACCTGGAGCTTGGGTCCTGGCTTGACAGCCTTGGTGATGCCGTCGTCTGCGACGAAAAATGCCAGTCCTCGCGCGGTCACCAGCGAACCGCTGTAGTGGCGACCAAGCCGGTTCTGCCAGAGGCGGTCACCGGTCCTGGCGTCAAAACAGTTGCCGGTCCCCCGGTCATCGGCGACCAGCAGGTACTTGTTGACGACAACCGGACTGGGGACATAGCACTTGGCACCCCGTGAGTGCCACGTGATGTGCGACTTGGTGACATCGCCGGTGCCACGCGGGTTGATGCCCATCACATGGTAGGTCGGGTAGCCACAGGCCATGAAGAACAGGTTGCCGTCGTAGACCATCGATGCGACGAATTGCTCGGTCGGACCCTCGATGATCCAGTGCGGCTTGCCGGTTCGCGGGTCGAGACTCGTGATGTGCTGGCTGCCGGAAACGACCATCTGGGTGCGGCCGTCAATGTTGCGGATCAGCGGCGTCACGTAACTGCGGATGCCATACTTGCGGTCGGTCTTCCAGACTGTCTTGCCGGTGTTGCGATCCAACGCCAGCATGTAGCTTTTGCCGTCGTGGTCACCGTTGACGATCAACAGGTTTTCAAAAATCACCGGGCTGCTGCAAAACCCGTGTGCGCTGACAAAGTCCCCGGGCTTGACCGCCCAGAGTTTTTTGCCTGCGGCATTGTAGGCGGCGACAACCATGCGTCCGGGTGTGATCAGCCGCTTGTTGCCAACGTTGGGAGCCGGGATTTTTGAGGCTCCGACTTCCAGAAACGAGACATAAATCGTCTTGCCATCTGTGACCGGGGTGCCTGAGGCGTAGCTGTTGAGGCTGTGCTTGGACTCCAATGGTGCCGAGAGCACGACCCGTTCCCAGATCACCTTGCCGGTGTGGGCATCGAGGGCGAGAAGTGTTCGTTGTTTCTTGGCCTTGATGCAACCGACGATGTAGGCCCGGTTGCCATGGATGATCGGTGACGAATGACCTTCGGCCACCAGGGGTGTCTTCCACAGGAGATTCTTGCCCGTCGTGGCGTCCCAGGAAACGGGGACCGTTTGGCTGCTGCTGGAACCGTCGCCTCGAGGACCGCGCCACCCGGGCCAGTTCTCGGCTTGAACCGCTTGAGTTGTCCATGCGCTGACTGCCAGCACGAGCAGCGTGAGGGTCGTCTGTTTCATGATGATTGCGTATCCGGCAACGGGTTTTGAAGAGTCTTGACCACCAAGCGTCGGATCGATCGTATCACATGAGCTTGGAGTGATGCGAGTTTCCCGGTTCCGATGAACTGTGATTGGTGATCGAATTGCCTGGAAGGGCCGACGGTCGTCATTCCAACTGCGAATTTCGAGGAATTCGACTACTCGCAGGTGCGAGACGGTTCGTATACTCCCGCCGCTGGTTCTCCGTGGCCTTCGTGTTGGACAAACCGTGCCGGAAGAAATTGACGAGTCTCCTGATTTCCGGATCGACCCGGCTCATCCTGGATTGGATGCAGAGCCCCAGGCCGACGGTCACGAGAGTCCTGACCCGGATTGGCTCGATGACGATCTCGAATCGGCTTACCGGCAGGCCCTGGAGGCGAACGAGGCTGTCGAGGAGGAGATCGGGCCAGGGATCGAAGTGGCGGATTGGCCGGGCCCGGTTGAGACAACCGGGATGGAAGAAATTCCTGATCCGCCAAGCACCGAGAAACCCGAGACTCCCCGTGTGACCGCTCGCCAGGTGATTGAGGCGGCGCTTTTTGTTGGCGGCAAGCCCCTGACAGCCAAGAAGCTGGCGTCTTTGGTGGGGTCGGAGACCGGAACCTCCCAGGTGGACGAGGAGATCGAGGGTCTCAACGGGCTGTATGGTATCGAAGCCCGGCCCTACGAGATCCGCCTGGTCGAAGGCGGTTATCGTTTGCAGTTGCGGGAGGAGTACGAACCGGTGAGAAATCGTGTCTTCGGGCTGGGCCCCAAGGAGGTGAAGCTCTCCCAGGAACAGCTCGAGGTGTTGGCACTGGTGGCCTACCGTCAGCCGATTTCACGGCAAGACATTGAAAAGCACGGTCGCAAGAATGCCGGTGGGATGTTGCGTCAACTGCTGCGACGCCAACTGGTGGTGATCGAGCGAGGCAACAACCCGCGTCGTGACATCACCTACCGAACAACCAAGCGTTTCCTGGAAGTCTTCAATATCCGAGACATCGAGGACCTGCCGACTCCCGAGCAGTTGGAACTCCGTTAGTTGACCACGACCTCAAACGTGGTCTCCCCGACCATGTCATTCCCGCGGGAGTCGGGGATGCGGACCCGGACCTTCAATGACTGGTTGAAGGGTCCTGCTCCGGACTTGGCGAAGCGGATGACCAGCTTGCCAGTGGCCTGTCCGGGTGCGAGATTGACCGGGGTGGCCGAGACGCCCTGGATGTGAGCCGGCAGTATCAATTCGACAGTTCCGGATCCACCGGCACCGGTTCCGCGGGAGACGGTGAACGGCAACTCCACGGCACCACCGGGAGTCGAGATGATCGATGTCACCGCCGT